>JAWCMT010000007.1:0-30603 GCA_038849555.1 Bathyarchaeia archaeon
GAGCATTCCAAGAGCTCGGTGTTCAAGCTGAAATCTTACACGTGAACGAATTGGCTAAACATCGAAACTTGCTGGATTATCAAGCGCTTGTTTTCCCCGGCGGCTTCTCCTTCGGCGATTACGTGCGCGCCGGCGCTATACTGGCAAGATGGCTATCAGCCAAGCTTGGCAAAGAAATCAGAGCATTCGTTGACGATAACAGGCCAATTCTTGGCATATGCAACGGCTTCCAAGTTCTCGTTGAATACGGTCTGCTTCCAGGATTTGAGGGCATAAGCGAGTATCCAGAAGCCGCTTTAGCCGCGAATATCCCGCAGGGCTACAATTGCCGCTGGGTCTACCTAAAACAGGAAAACAGGGGCAAATGCGTGTTTACAAGCAAAGTCCCCGAGGGCAGCGTGCTCAGAATACCAGTGGCGCATTCTGAAGGGCGGTTCCTTTTCCCCCGAGAGAGGCAGCAGAAGCTACTTGAGCGGCTCATCGAAAATGACATGCTTGTTTTCCGCTACTGCAGCAAAAGCGGAGAATACGCGGAGGGCAAGTACCCAGCAAACCCAAATGGCTCTTTTCACGATATCGCTGGCATATGCAATAGGGAAGGAACCATCTTTGGTTTGATGCCGCATCCTGAAAGGGCGTTTTACTGGTGGCAGCAGCCTGACTGGACGCGCCAAGAAAGGATGCCGCAGTATGGCGACGGAAAACTGGTTTTCGAAAGCATAGTGGACTATTTAACCAAGAAGTTCTAAGTCCCGAGTGAACGGCAACCCCGCCCTGGCGCCCATTTTCATTATACACCGCGAAGCAACAAAGTTGCCCAGCTTCCCACATTCCTGCAAGCTTTTCCCATTAAGCAGACCATAAAGGAAGCCTGCGCAGAAGGCGTCGCCTGCGCCTGTGGTGTCCACAACCTTCACGTTAAGCGCCTTTATCAAATGGCTTTCACGTCCATCTGTAACGTAGCATCCGCCGCTTCCAAGCTTGACGGCGACGATTTTAACGCCTTTTTCCAGCATGAAGTCAGCTCCTTTGCGGTAGTCCGCTTTCCCAGTCAAAAGCTTAAGCTCCAAGGCGTTTGGCATTAGAATATAGGTTCTTCGAATTATGGGCTCCAGCGCCGCGAAGCCTCTTCGAGCGTATAAAGCGCCTGGGTCAAAGCTAACCTTGACTTGGGCGGGTATGGCGTCTAAAAGTTTCTTTTGAGTTTCAAACGACTTGTCTCCTACGAAGGAGGTTAAGTGCAGAAACCGCGTTTGCGAAGCGTAATCCATGTTAACTTCTTCATAGGTTATGGTGTCGTTGACGCCTGAGTTAATGTACAACGCGCGACCGCCTTTTCTGTCCACGAAACCAAAGACTGCGCCGCTTCGGCCCTGCTCCGCGCGGATTACGCCCTGCGTGTCTACACCTTCGCTGAGGAAGCTTTCGATTAGCAGGTCGCCTTCTCTATCGCAGCCCACCTTACCTATGAAGCCAACGCGGCAGCCTAACCGTGCGAGGCCGACAGTGGTGTTGGCTGCTGAGCCGCCGCAGTCTTCGCTGTAATCTTCGATGAAGCTTTCTTCTTCCTCTTTGGCGATTCTGTTAACTTTGAAGAGTTTATCCACGTTAAGCGCGCCGAAGCCTACGACATCAAAGCGGCTCATGAAATCATCTCGCGTAGGTAAATTTTGTAGTCACCTAGTTTTCCGCCGTAGTTTCCCGCGGAAACGCGCAGGACGCCGTCAACGCTTAGCACAGAGTGAATTCCCTCTTTCATGGCTTGCTTGACCGCATCCATCGAGACGCCGTTAATAACTATCTCGGGTATGTAGCGCACGCCTTTAGGAACTAAGGAGGCGCTCTTTAGCCGCGGCTTCAGCGAGGGGCAATATGGATGGTTCGTGGTGGGGCCTATGGCGGGGAAGCGTGTTTCAGGCTTGGAGCCGGCGGAGCAAACATCAAACGGTGTGACTACTCCTGCTACTGTGTGTATGGCTTCCAGCGCTTTTCTGCCTGCCTTCTTCACGGCTTCTTTTGTTTTGCACATGACCCAAAAGTTCGCGCCCATTACGCCACGCGCGTAGCCCAGCTGCCGCTCGATGATGAAGTTGGGAACCATAAGCGGCACGACGATGACCTCTCGGTCATAGCGCTTTTCAGTCCACTCGTAGCCGTCGCCGCAGTGGCCCACCCGCTCCATCATATCCAGCTTTCCCTCCGCATTGGGCAAGGCGTCAAAAACCGCGGTGAAGGGCTTAACCAGAATATCCTGCCGTATCCTGTAGGACAATTCGGTTTCAAACTTTTTCAAAGACGCAGTAAAAGACGTTTGGGGGTTTATTGCACCCCAGAACTGCAACAACGCGCCTTCACGGTGGTCAGGCGTTTCCTCTTTGCTTAGCCATTTCTCGATGCCGCCCTCCACTCGGCCGATCACCACGGAAGGCGTTGCAGTTGCGTCTTCAACTGCGCTGCGAACCGTGCGTTTATCGTCAGCTGTAACTATTATGCGGCAAAAAATCCCGGCGAAAGCTTCAGCATAGGTATCCTCAACTATGGGTTTAGCCACCATTTACCCCAGCCTCCCTATGCATTCGCCTCTCACTCGCCGTCTAAACTCGCTACTTTCTTTGGCTGCTGCCTCCATATTTTCCGCTGTTACTATTTGAACTTTAGGCAAAGCCTTAGGGTATAATGCGAAGAGTTTGCCGCGCAAGTGAGGGCTAACTGGGCTGTTCTGTAGCGTTTCATGGCTCCAGTTTTCCAGCACCGCCAATGTCCTCTGTTTCCCAAGGGCAAAGAATAAGTCAGAGATTACGGCGGTTACGATGCTGCTTTCGGATAGCACTGCAACTTCAGCGCTTTTTACCGCGTACTCGTTGCCGTTGAATGAAACTGTTAGGCCGCCGCGGCTTCTAACGAGTTTGAAGGCTTCAACGTCGGTTATGCTGTCGCCCACGTACATTACATCAGATAGCTGCGCGCCTACACGCTCCACAGCGTTCTCTATGGCCTCAGCCTTCTGGCTTCCGCCCACTGTAGTTACTTCCGAGAAGATTCGACCTATACCGGTGCTTGCAAGCTCGCTCCAGAAAATCTTGTCCAAGCGCCTAATTGTTTCTTGGTCAACTGGCGAAAACTCTTCTATTGTTTTTGCTGCTGGAGGAATAGATATCATCGGCGTCTGCGCGATTTCTTTGGCTATTTTTTTCAGCCAATCCTTTTCCTTTTCGCTGATGCTATACTTGTCGAGGCTTAATTTGGTGCAGTACGTGTTTTCATAGGGAAACGTTGTGGCTCTGCAGAGCGCCTTGATATAATGCTCATAGCTTGTGCTGACAATAAATGCGCTGGCTACTGTCTGCACATGCTGCAGTGTTTCCCTGCTGTTTGCGATTAAAATTAGGTTTTCTGCGGAGAACTCTTCCATCTGCTCGTCAGTAACGTCGTAAGCCTTTAGGAAGGGGAGAATCAGCTTTAGCGTGCTGCCCGCGGAGTAGCCTGGCCGCTTAAAAACGTCAGCAAGCACGTCGTCATATTTGCTTATGAGCGCGAAAAGTTTGTCTCCGTTTGGAACGAAATGTGCGGTTATCTCGTAGGCGTTGTCGTTTTTGCTTATGGGACCCTCGCAGTCGGATATGAAAACGGGCTTCACAGTTTACGCCTCAACTGTTCCATGTGGCTCATGCTCTGCGCTATATGCTGCTTTGAGGCTATGTCGGTTCGGTTCCAGAGCGCGCCTCCGCTTATTGCCCGCGTGCCCTCTAATGAAATCTGCCGCGCTTCCTCAATGTCCGTGCCGATGCCTAAAACGCCCACTGCTCGGGATTTCAACGCGTAAGTCTTGCCGTCTCTGACTTCCATTGAGCCGGGGTAAACTCTGATTCTGTCGCCGTATTTTTCTGCAAGCGCGTAAGCCCGTGAGAGGTCAACTGGTGTGTCCACCGTTGCCTTATCGATTAGGTTTGGGAAGGCTTCTGCGTAGCCGCCGTAAGTGGGTGGAACCTTGTAAGTCAACACGGCCGCGGTCTTCTCTAGGTCAACACGCGTAAGGTTGCCTTCTAAAATTTTGAAGCATACGTCAACGAAATCATCCTTCAAAAGTGGAAGAATAGATATGATTTCTGGGTCTCCTGGGCGACTGTTATTCTCAAGAACCTTTATGCCCTTTCCAGTATGCATAAAAGCTAGATACAAGGGCACGCCCCTCAAAGCCGCGCCATCGCTTATTTTCGACGCCCATTCCTCAAAAATCTTCTTGGCAAGCGCAAGCTCGCATTCCCGCTCAGCCTCTGTCAGGAAAGGCAACTTGTCATCTGCGTCTTTGTAGGCGCCCATCCCGCCTGTATTCGGTCCCTTGTCGCCGTCGAATGCGCGCTTGTAATCTCGCGTGTCAGGCAGGGGAACCAGATGCTTGCCGTCGCAGAATGCTTGAAAACTGGATTCTTCGCCTTCTACTTTCTCTTCTATTATAACCGCGCCATGCTGGAAGTTTGAAATGAAATGCTCAAAGAGCTGTTCGCGTGTGGTGAAGTGGTCACCCCAAACGCCTACGCCTTTGCCAGCCGCTGGCTTGTCAGGCTTCACCACCGCTTGATTCTCAAGCTCATCAAGCCACCTGTAAACATCCTTCTTCACAGCTGCTATCCCATCATACTCTTGTGGGTTAAAAATTTTGAAGCGCGGATTCAGCTCCGGCGCTATTTCCTGCAGTAGCAAGCGCTGCTGAACCTTGCTGGCTTCTATGGCGTAATCCCTTGTCGGGCAGATTACTGGGATGCCTGTCCGCTGCTCCACAAGGTCGCGGACGCCCTCGATTATGGGTTTTTCAGGGCCGACCATTACAAAGTCAAGTTTGTCCCTGTTAGCCTCGGCAAACTTGCAGATCTGCTCGATGTTCAAATCAGGTATAACTACATGCTTCGTCGCCCTTTTCACATTGAACGGATTGCGCTGCTTATCTGCGATGTAAAGCTCCACTTTGTGGTTTTTGCTTCGGGCGAAAGCGTCAACCATAGCGGCTTCTCTTGAGCCGTATGACACGACGAGTATGCCTACTTTCTCCATGAACGACACCTTTGTTAGAGAATAAACGGAAACGCTTAATTTGCTTTACCACTATGCGTCTGGCTGCTTTCACAGGTTTCGTAGATTCTTCCTTTTTCTTCGTAGCCTTTAAGGAATTTTTCTTTCATTTCGTCAGCTAACTTTTGAGCATAAGGCGTAGGATACTCTCCTGTAACGCATGCTAAACATAGCTCGCTGCGAGTGTGGCCTGTGGCGTGCACTAATCCTTCAATGGATTGATAGCATACGGCGTCTGCGCCTATTATCTTCGCAATTTCTTCAGCATTATGCCGCGACCCTATCAGTTGCCCATAAGTTGCCATGTCAATGCCGTAGAGGCACGGGCCAATTATGCGTGGGAACGTCACGAACATGTAGACTCTTTTGGCGCCTGCGCGGCGCAGCTTTTCTATAATAATCTTTGTGGTGTCGCCGCGGACTATGCTGTCCTCGGTGACTATAACCCGTTTCCCTTGGACTTTTGAGCCGAGAATGTTTACTTTACGGTCAATTGTCGAAAAGCGCTCATTATTCAGCAGTATGAAGGCTCTTTCGGTGACGTAGCGATGCCGACGTGATGCACGCTCCCACCTAAGCCCAGAAGCCTCGTGAACACCCATTGCTGAATCATCGCCGGTCTCAGGCACGGAGAGAATGACATCAGCGTCTTTAACGATTTCCGGGTATTCCTTAACGAGGTTTCTTCCAAAATCCTCACGGATTTCGTAAACGTATTTGCCGTCAAACCTTGAGTCAGGCCTTGCGAAGTAGGCGTATTCAAAAGCGCAGAACGCCCTGCGCGGGTTTTTCACGAGCGGTATGCGTTCGAACCCCTCTTTTGAAACTTTCACGAGCTCGCCTGGCTCAAGCTCGAAATCTCTGATGAAACCATTCATGTCTAAGCTTACGGTTTCTGAGGAAAACGCATAAGTTGAGCCGTCTGGGCTGTGCCCGGCGCAAAGCGGCTTTATGCCATGTGGATCTTTAAACGCGAAAAGTTCACCGTTCGCGGTTAAGCCTATCACGGAGAATGCGCCGTCAAGGCTTTGCATACATTCCTTCACAGCGTCTGCGAGGTTTCCGCATCTGTCGAGTTCAAGCAGCAATTTCTGGCAAATTATGTCTGAATCACAATCATATGAGAAGCCTAGAAAGTTCTTCTCTAGTTCCTTTCTTAACTGCAGAGCATTAGCAATGTTGCCGTTAAATGAAACCGCAAGTTTTAAGCCGTTTATCGATGCGGTAACTGGTTGAGTGCCCTGAATTATTGAGGCCTCATCGCTTTTTCCTGAAGTAGTATATCGCACATTGCCTAAGCCCACATGCCCTGGCAAGCGCGTGAGCCATTCCTGTATGCTGCTGGTTCGCAGTTTAGGCACTAATCCAAGTTCTTTGTGCACGTGAAACCGCTCATTATCATAGGTGAGAAAGCCATGTGACTGGTGGCCCCGGTGGTTTTGGGCGCGTAGTCCCCAATAAATATACGGGAAGACTGGTTCGTCTCTGAAGTTTATTGCGCTGAATACACCGCAGCCTATTCTAGGTCCCTTCTTCTGATGGGAAATAAACAAAGCGGGGTTTATCAGCTTTTAGCACATTTTTAATTAAAAAGCATGGAAAAAGAAGATCTGAATCAAGCAATTTTCCTTTTCTGGCCCTTTGGTTTTTACATTAGTTTTGCAAATTACTGAATGAGGAATACATGTTAAGGAAAATGTACGTGGGAAAAATGAAAGGCGTTGTTTACTACTTTAGTGCTTTCCGCAATTCTTCCGCCTTGTCCGTGCATTCCCATGTGAAGTCAGGGTCATCTCTTCCGAAGTGACCGAAGACCGCGGTTTTCCGGTATATGGGCCTGAGTAAGCGCAGGTGCTCTATTATCGCTTTAGGCCGCATATCAAAGTGCTTCTTCACCAGCGCCAGAATCTCGTCGTCGGGCAGTTTTCCAGTACCGCATGTGCTTACGAACACGGATACGGGCTGTGCTAAGCCAATGGCGTAGGCTATTTGAACCTCGCACTCATCTGCCAAGCCCGAGGCAACTATGTTTTTGGCAATATACCTTGCCATGTAACTGCCTGACCTGTCTACTTTAGAGGGGTCTTTTCCCGAGAAGCATCCACCGCCGTGGCTTCCAAAGCCGCCGTATGTGTCAACGATTATTTTTCGCCCTGTCAGACCTGAATCCGCTAAGGTTCCGCCGATCACGAAGCGCCCTGTGCCGTTAACGATGTATTTTGTTTCCGAAGTCAACATTTCCGCGGGAATAATCGCTTTGACCACTTGGTTAATTACGTCTTCTCTTACTTTTGCTTCGTCAACTTCCTCTGTATGCTGCGCAGCGATGACCACGGTGTGCACTTTTACTGGTTTTCCATCACAATATTCCACTGTAACCTGTGATTTGCAGTCAGGCCGCAGATATGGCAGGATTTTCTGTTTTCTGCAGTCCGCTAGTCTTTTGACAAGCTTATGCGCAAGCATTATCGGCATCGGCATCAGCTCCTTCGTCTCGTTTGTGGCGTATCCAAACATCATCCCTTGGTCTCCAGCACCCTGCTCATGGTTTGCCGTTTCATTAACGCCCATTGCAATGTCGGGAGACTGCTCTTCCAAAGAGACGAGAATGCCGCAAGTTTCCCAGTCCAAGCCATCTTTCGCGTTGTCGAATCCGATTTCTCGCAGTGTGTTTCTAACGATTTTGGGAATTGACACGTAGCAGGATGTTGTGATTTGACCTGTGACTATGACATTTCCCTGCATCACCAGCGTTTCGCAGTCAACCCGTGCTCTCGGGTCTTTAGCTATAATCGCGTCCAGAACACTGTCAGAAATCTGGTCGGCAACTTTGTCAGGATGTCCCTCGCCTACTGATTCTGAAGTAAACAAGTATTTCCCTTTTCGTCTCATAGGCACACTTCATTAAAGCTACAATTGAGCGTTTTATTAACTTATCATTTTTCTTAAAAGGCTTTCTACATTTTCAAGTAGAACTAAACAAACCAGCGCTCACGTTTTTTTAATTTACAAAAGTGATTTTAGGCGTCCATGACAAAAAGAAAATGTGGAGAGCCATAACCATGAAGGAGACTATTCAAACCGAGGATGCGCCCAAGCCAGTAGGGCCCTACAGCCAAGCGGTAAAGGCGGGCAATTTCCTTTTTGTTTCAGGCCAATTAGCTATAGACCCAAAAGAAGGCAAAATAATCGATGGCGATATTAAGGCGCAGACTGCACAGGTCATGCGGAACATAAAGGCGATACTGAACGCTGCAGGCTACGACTTAAACGACATAGTGCAGGTTACCGTTTACCTTTCATCTATGGCGCTTTTCAGCGAATTCAACAGCGAATACGCAAAATACTTCAGTAAAGAGCCGTCAGCACGCGCCACAGTTGGAATAGAGCTTATGCCCGGCGCTCTTATCGAAATTTCCGCCATAGCCTACAAGGAATGAAAAACTAGTTAACATCTCTTTAGTTATGGCAGCAGTTTCTGCGTCATCAGTTACGTGGTACAGGGCTACGCAACAATAAAGCAATTGATAAATTAGATGCCTCAAAAAGTGGAGGGCAACTGCTTGTTACTAGGGCAAGCGTCAGCAATATTGCCAACTATTATCTTTAGTATATGCTTAAATGGTTGTGAACATACTAAGTGTTCAGGTGCAAGCTAGTATGAGCGAATCAAACGAAAAACCTCAAGAGAAACTCCCCATCTCCGAAGTATACAAGGTTATTGATTATGTTACCATTTTTAAGAGCTCGAAATGGTGGGAAGCCATCGTGCTTTACGAGTCGTATGGAAAGCGGGCGGTTGGCGTGTACCTTTGGGTTAAAAAGAATGACGCTTGGAAAAGAAAAAACAAGTTCAGCCTTAGGAATTTGGAAGAATGGAATAAAATTAAAGAAGCCATTGACAAGCTTGCTCCGAAGCTTGCTGCGAAGTAAGGTTTGTGTGGTGCAGGTTATCTCTTGATTTCTCGCAGTTTTTAGCCTTACTCAAAAATTATTAATAATTAACCGCTTAAATAAGGATATGTGGCGCCGATTATGACCTTACAGTTGAAAAGTTTTATCGAAGATCTCGCCAGCCCGAAAGGGCCAGGCCCCTCAACCACGTTTTCCATGTTTCACATTTTCTCAGCCTTGGAGCTTATGGCTAAGAAGCCGATTGGCCGCAATAAGCTGGCTGAGAAATTAAACGTGGGTGATGGAGCCATCCGCACAATAATAAGCCGCCTTAAAGATGCAGGTTTAATCATAACCTCCAGAGAGGGCTGTAAGCTTACAGAGAAGGGGCTCAGAGTCTGGAAGAGCCTTGAAGAAGTTTTCCCTGTGAGAATTGAGATAGAAAGAACGCCATTAACAACTTCGGAGCACAATTATGCCTTTTTAGTCAAGAATAGAGGGCATAAGGTGAAATCTGGCATAGAGCAGCGGGACGCAGCCATAATGGGCGGTGCGAAACGCGCTCTCGTCATAGTCTATAAGAACGGTCGTCTGACAATTGAATCAGTAAGCGACAGCATAGAGAAAGATTTTCCAGAGGCAGCAAACAAAATTCTTCAATCCCTAAAGCCTGAAAGCAATGATGTCATAATAATCGCTGGTGCCGATAGCCCCATTAAGGCAAAACGGGGCGCTTTTGCTGCAAGCTGGGTACTGCTGAGCAGCTAGACGTTGAAGACAGAGCAGAGCTGTGCGTCTGGTTAGTATGTGTATTTATCTCCGCCTACAAGTATCCGCTCCAGGGCCATGTTGAAGTTTATAAAGCCATCGTTTGTTTTGGCTGAAACAGGCATCAGCGTGAATTTTAAGCCAAGCTGATTAATCGCCCGCATCATGTTCCGGCTGAACAGGCGTTTCATGTCTTCCAGTTTCTGTTCGATGGCGTACTCTAGGGCTTTAGGGTTAGCTGACCAATCGATGATTTTATCCACCTCGCTTTTCGGAAGCAGGTCGCATTTGGAGAGCAGATGCAGTTGCGGCTGGAAAAAGCGGTTATACACCGCGGCTGAGAGAAACATGTTTGACACATAATTAAGAGGATTAACTGAGAAAACAGCGTCGAACAAGTAAACCAGTGCCTTAGACTCTTTTGTTAATTCATTCACTATGTAGGGTCCGCTTGCCCTGAAGGCGAAAAGCTCCATCTGCCCTGGCGTGTCCACCAGAACAATGTCTGCTTTTAAGTCGTCAACCTCTTTTGTGAGGTTTTCGATTTCGTCGGCTATAAGATCAGCCGCCATTATTAAGGCGCCGTTAGGTCCTAAACCATAATTTTCCATTAAAGCGCCGACATCCACATAATCCCGCACGTCCACGTCAGGTGAATAGGGAAGCGTTAACGCGCCAGGATCCAAGTTAACGACTGCAACATCTTGTTTTGACATTTTAAGCCAATCGCTGAAGGCGGCTGTAAACAGCGATTTGCCTGAACCCGCAGTTCCAATTATGAACACAACAGGCATGCGCGCTTTCTCCTTTTCTGTGCTGCCTCTATAAGTTTGAAGGTAATAACTTTTCTGCTGTCACTAATCAGCTGCTAAACACTTCTTACAGTAAAATTTTATGGAAAACCAACGGCTACTCTACGCCAAGATAGGCCCTCTATAGGTTTCTGCAATGAATTTCTAATATGCGCCAAATATGAAGGCGCAGTGTGTAGTGCACTTGAGAAGGCTAAAGACGTTTATTGTTATCGCGCGTAGCGAGGCTTCATTGATTAATTTTGGTAAAGGGTTTCTGAAGAGAGCATGTTTTAAGTATAAGCATGTTATATTTTTCTGTTGGATAAAGTCATGTCCTTGTCATGTGAAAGTGTCGCACGGAATTTTCTGCCACTTTACAGGGCTTACGTTGCAAAAGAGCTCGTTGAAAAATACGGTTTCACGCAGGTGTCTGCAGCTAAAAAGCTTGGCACAACACAGCCTGCTATAAGCCAGTACTTGTCGTCTAAGCGTGGGCGGCAGAAAATTGCGAATTACGATGAAATCCTGCCTATAGTAGAGCGTGCAGCAGCTAAAGTGGCGCAGCGCATCGCGAACACAGAGATGGGCCATGACGAATTCTATGATTCTTTCTGTGACTTGTGCAAGGAACTGCAATGCATCAAAAAACCTGAAAAGTGACGCTTCTACTTAGTTTGTTTGAGTTCTTGGAGAAGTTCTTTGGCGCGGTCAATGCGGATTTTGCGTTCTTTCACCATTCTTTCCGCTACTAAGTCGATTAATTCGCCTTCTGCGCCTGCTGCCACAGCAATGTTTCTAGCGTGAAGTGACATGTGCCCGCGCTGGATGCCTTCATGCGCCAACGCGCGAAGTGCTGCGAGGTTTTGCGCTAAACCAACAGCGGCTAACACCTCAGCGAATTCATTGGCCGACTTTACGCCAAGGATTTTCACGGCGATTTTAGCAATTGGATGGGTTCGCACGGCGCCGCCGATGAGACCCACCGCCATGGGTAACTCGATGAAGCCTTTGAGGTCGCCGTTTTCGGTTTTCTCCCATGTGGACAGCGTGGTGTACTTGCCTTTCCGCGCAGCGTAAGCATGTGCACCTGCCTCGATGGCGCGGTGGTCGTTTCCCGTGGCGAGAACCACTGCGATTATGCCGTTCATGGCGCCCTTATTATGTGTGGCTGCGCGGTACGGGTCTGCCGCTGCAAATGCTGAAGCATTAACGATGCCGTTTACTACCTCTTTGCCGCCCACTGCCTCCTTGGGAACGGTGCACCATGCACGCGCAAGGCGCTTCGTGGCTAAGTTGCTTATTATCCTTAGATAAACGCGCCCGCCTGTTAACCGCTCAATTATTGGGGCTACAGCTTCAGCCATCGTGTTAACAGCGTTTGCGCCCATGGCATCGCGGCAGTCAACATGTAACTCCACTATAAGCATAGGCCCAACAGTGGTGCTGATTACTTTTGCGTCAAGGTCCTTTGCGCCGCCACCAGCCGCGACAAGCACAGGGTCTTGCTCGTTGGCTTTTTTCAAGATTTCCGCCTTTTCCTCTAAAACCTGCTGTCTAGCGGCTTCTGGATTCTTTAGGCCTACGGTTTGTATTTGCCCAATCATTATTGGCGGCGTGCTGCTGGTGTGGAAGCCTCCGCCTTCACGCACCATTTTAGCCGCGTAGCTGGCCGCAGCCACCACAGATGGCTCCTCGATAGCCATGGGAATCAAATAATCCTTGCCGTTGATGAGGAAGTTAACGGCGATGCCCAAGGGCAAGGGGAATGCGCCTACCACGTTTTCTATCATGCGATCTGCTAAGTCCAAAGGCAAAGAGCCCGTGTTCAGCAGCAAAGCGCATTCTTCATCGGATAAGCCCGAGAATTCTTTAACGAGCGCTAAGCGTTCTTTCGGGCTGAGTTTGTAGAATCCTGAAATTGCAGATGATTTGCTCATGGATAGTTCACGCTCTTGAACAAGAGAGCTATTTGCTTTTTAAGGGTTTAGCTGTCTACGAGAGAAGTTTCAATTTTAGAGGAAAAGATTCCGAGAGGAAACATTAATGCATTTGAAGTTGTTGTGAGAAATTGCTTTGGCTTAGTGCTCTTTCATTTTCCCGGCATTGCAACCGCGGGGATTCCTAGGCGGCGACTGATTTCCTTAGCCAAAGTTTCTCCGTGGCTTACGCGGTAATTATCTGTTATAACCTGCTTAGGCTTGCAGCGTTCAACATACTCCAGTAAGCCTTGAAAATCCGAATGGTCGCTGAACGCTACTAAATACTCTCTCTCGCCGATCTGCTTGCAAGGTGAATGGAATTCCCAGCCGCTGACGCAGATGCGGGATGCATGCAAACCCACGCTGTTTCGTGCGTTCATGTGGTAAAACGCTACGCACGGCAAGTTCCCGTCCAGTAGCTCCCGACCTTCCTTGGCGCTTGCAAGCGTCAAATTGCCTAGGCGCATGCCATGCTGCTCGCATACCTTAGAGACACGATAGACGCGTTCTGGCATGACAAAGGGTACGCTTACGTCAGCTTCGTGCAGTATCTGCATTATTTCCTGCAGTTTGCCGTAATAGCCAAAAACGTAAACTGTGCCATAACGGAGATTCTTCTCGACAAGCGAAATCAGCAGCTCTTTTACATCCAGCCCGAAGGAACGCTTGCACGCGGGGTTTCCATAGGTTGCCTCCACAACCATGACATCGCAATCTGTTAGCGGCTCGGTGCCGTCTACTCTAAAATCACCTGTGTAAGCAACTCTCGCGCCCGCAGAATTTTCCACCAGCACTTGCGCTGCACCCAAAATGTGATCTGCCTTAACAAGCGTAACCCGCTCGCCATCGTACTCTACGGCTTTCCCATAGTCCATTGCTTCAACAGAGCTGCCGTTATGCGGAAGTGGCCCGTAAATAATTTCGGCGAGGTCCCGTGTAGCCGCGGTCATCAATACTCTTTTGCCGCTTCGTATGCTTTTTCTTAAACCGCTTAAATGATCAGCATGCGCATGCGTAACTACATGAAAAAGCCGATCCGCGTCAAACGCGTCACATGCCACTGACTCGCCAAGTAAAACTGCGCCGCGTTCGCTTACAGAAGCTTTAGCCTGCAACGCTTCTTCTCCTTTCTGGCTAAGCGGTTCTAGGCGCAAGCCAATCAATAAGCCGCCTTGGGTCATCGCATTTAATTGTAACCTTAATCGGGCCTAGGGGCGATTCCGCTTCTGCCTCGGAGAAAGATACGTGCCCAGCGAATGCAGCTTGCTTGTTAAGGTAAAAGCTGATGGTCTGCCCGTGCATGACTTCGAAAAGTGCTTTCCTTGCTGCGTCGCGAATGCGGTCTTGGCGGAGAAGATCACGAAATTTAATAAGCGCCTCTTGCCCCTTCGCCTCTGCCTTCAGTAAGCTACCTTTGTGGGAAGGCTGGATTTCGATTGTTAAGTTGCCGAAAAGGTTGTCCACAGCCTTCTTCACTTTTTCTTCGCTCTCTGTAAGGTTTACGTCTGCCTCCACGCTAACTGTTACTTCGTCCATTTCTCCTCAATCATCCTCAAAGTTTCTTTTACCTTAACTATAGTTTCCTCTTTTTTATTCTCGTTTACTATGATGTACTCAGCCATGGCTATCGCGCTTCCTAAGCCTACACTGAGCTCGCGCATGTCCCTCTCGTGGAAGACCTCCCAGCCGTCTGGGTCATCGCTTCGACGGCGGCTAAAGAGGCGATTAAAACGTGCTTCAGGCGAGGCGTGAACGGCAATGAGGCTGAATTTGGAGAAATGCGTTTTGAATGCCTCAATTTCGCTTAGGCTTCTAATTCCGTCCACAATCACCTTGCTGCTTTCCTGCTGCTCAATCGTGGGAATGCACTTGTCCGCTATCACGCGTGGTCCGCCTTTTTCTCGCAGCTCAAGCATAACTTTGCCGACGTTCTCTGGCGTTAAAGGCAGACCGCGCAGCCGAGTTTCCTCCCGCACAACATCGCCCATAACGACGACGGCGTAGCCTAATGCGCGTGCAGTTTCCACAACCAGCGATTTCCCGGCGCCCGGCATGCCAGCCAATCCAACAACGATTTTGTCAGTGTTCATGTTTCACCCGTTATTCGCTACAATAGCAGTGTTCTTCATTAAAAAGCATTTATGCGGGGAAAATGTAAAAAGTAGCCGAGGCAAAACATTATGTCCGAGTCTGTGAGAAGCTTCATAGCTTTTGATATTGAAAGCGACGCGGTTCTAAGCCGAGTATCAGCAGCGCAGAGCCTGCTGGCGCGGACAGGTGCAGACTTGAAAATCGTGGAGCCACAGAACATCCACATCACGCTTCGTTTCCTCGGCAATATAGCTCCCGCTATGATTGAGAAGGTTTTTGAAGAGATGAAGCGAATCCAGTTTACCCCGTTTAATGTGCAAATCAAGGGCATAGGCGTTTTCCCTGACCTGCGTTATCCACGGGTTGTTTGGGCGGGAATAACCGATGGCGCCGACCAGCTGAAAAGCATTTTCAGCCAGCTGGAGCCGCGATTGCGCGGGTTAGGCTTCGCGCCTGATTCCAAGGGTTTCAGCCCGCACTTGACAATCGCCCGTGTCCGCTCAGGAAGAAACAAAGCGCAACTCGCCAAGTTTATTACTGAAAACGCAAACTACGATTTCGGCTCAGTCGCCGCAAACTGCTTGCGGATTAAAAAGAGCGATTTAACGCCTAAAGGGCCGATTTACTCAACACTTAAAGAGGTTTGCCCTCAACAGTAAGGAATAGACCATGCAAAAGCTGGAAGCTATCACACAAGAAATCCTGAGGCAAATAACGCCCACGACAGAGGACAGCGCGAAGATAAGTGCGTTAGCTGAGCAACTGCAGCAGAAAACAATGCGCGCTTGCGACGCGTTGGGCGTTAAAGCCGCTGTTAGGGTTGAGGGGTCAGTTGCCAAGGGCACGTGGCTGAAGGAGGCGCCTGAAATTGACATCTTCATGCGCTTGCCCGTTACCGTGTCTCGCAAGGAACTTGGCGAAATCGGCTTGAAAATCGCGCGGAAAGCAACTGAAGGCGCAAAACAAGTTGAGCGGTTTGCGGAGCACCCGTATTTGGAAGCGTTTATTGGCGGAGTGCGAATAAATATTGTTCCCTGCTACGAGGCGAAGCAGGGCGAGTGGCTAAGTGCCACTGACAGAACGCCCTTCCACACGGACTACGTGAAGAAGCGCTTATCTGAAAGTTTGCGCGGTGAAGTGCGCTTACTCAAAAGGTTTCTTAAAGGCATAGGCGTGTATGGCGCGGAGATAAAAACAGGCGGCTTCAGTGGTTACCTCTGCGAGCTGCTGATACTTCACTACAAATCTTTTGCCGAGACGGTGCGGGCATTCGCCGCTTACAAGCGCCGAATGATAATAGACATTGAAGGCTACTACATGGGTAGAGAAAGGGAGTTGCAGCTGCTTTTTCCAGAGCCGCTTGTGGTGGTAGACCCTGTGGATAAAGGGCGCAATGTAGCGTCGGCTGTCCAACCGCAGAAGCTCTTCACGCTTGTTGCTGCCTCACGCGCCTTCCTCAAAAAGCCAAGCAAGGAATTCTTTTATCCGAAGAAAACCAGCGCCTTGCCCGATGAAGCCCTAAAAAGCAGGCTGGAAAACAGGGGAACAGCACTCATTTTCCTAAAGCTTGACAGAATTGACGCGGTTCCTGACGTCTTATGGGGGCAACTCTATAGGACACAGCGGGCTATTGGCAAGCTGCTGGAGCTTAACGACTTCAAAGTCATTCGGCAAGCTGTTTGGAGCAATGAGAAGACGCTTAGCGTGTTCGTTTTCGAGCTGGAGCAGCGTTTTCTTTCAAGCGCCAAAAAGCATTCTGGGCCTCCGCTGGAACGGGTAAAGGAATGCGATAATTTTCTTGCTAAATATGCAAACGCTAGCAACGTGGTTTCCGGGCCTTACATTGAGGGCGATAGGTGGGTTGTAGTATTGCGGCGAAAGTTCACAGACGCCGTTGAGCTTCTAAAGGAGAAATTGAAAGACGGCGGGCGAAACGCTGGTGCCGCTGAACTTATGGCGCGCCTGTTCAAGGAAAAACTGGAAATTCTCGTCAATATTGAGATAGCTGAGGTTTATCAGCGCAACAGCGACTTCGCCGAGTTCCTAACAGCCTTCCTTTCAGGCAAGCCTTCATGGCTAGAAGCCGCTGAGGCTAAGCGCTAAGAGAAGGATGCCGAAGAGCCAGCAGTAAAAGGCGAATAAATAGAATTTTCTGCCGACCACAATTTTCTGAAGTACGCGCAGCGCTAAATAGCCAGTAACCATCGACATGCCTACGCTTGCTAGAAGCTCTATCCATTCTATACCTGCAGCGGCCAATGCTGCGTGCTGTTCGTATAGGGTTAAGCCTAACGCGCCGATTATAGCAGGAACTGAAAGCAGAAAGGAGAAGTTGAAGGCTTTCTCACGCTTTAGCCCTAACAGCAGCGCCACAGCAATGGTTAATCCGCTTCGGGAGGCGCCGGGAATTATGGCTATGCCTTGCGCTGTGCCTATCGCAACGGCTTCCAAGAGGCCTACGCTATTCGTTCTTTCCCGCCCAAATTTTGAAATGTAAAGCACGATGCCGCAGGCGAGGACTGCGCCGGCTATTGGCAGCAGCTGGCTGAAGGCGGCTTCGATGATGCTGCCGAAGAACACGCCTATCAATGCTGTAGGTACTGTTCCAACGATAATTGGGAGAATTAGCTGGCCCTTTTCTGATTTGAAATCCCTTCTGCCAAGCGCTACGAGAATCTCTTTTAGGTCTTTGCGGAAGAAAATCAGCGTTACCAGGAGTGTGCCCAAATGAAGTAAGCCGTCAAAAAGGATGGGTACTTGCAAGCCCACGAGGCGCTCGGTCACGCGGAGGTGGCCTGTGCTTGATATGGGAAGCCACTCAGTCAGGCCTTGGATAATGCCCAATATGACGGTTTCCAGTAGATTCATGCTCAGTCAGCTACTTCTCAATAGATAACTTGGGATTTAAATCAGTAGGCTATTGCCCGCCGCAGCTTCACTCACAGCGAAGTTTACGGGCTATTGTGTTACTGAGTGGTACCAGCTGATTATGTACTCTGGAAGCTTCAGCCCTCTTTGTCCAAGCCTTTCAGCCAGCTTGACAGGCAAAGGGCTTAAAACGTAGGCGGCACGCGTGTAGAACCGCCTTGGGGTTCCAGGCTTCACTTCTTCTTCTAAGATTATTCGTAAGTCAGCTTTCTTAGCTAAGGTCGAGTCCTTCTTGCCAGTTATGGCCAGCACGGTGCCGTTAAACTTCTTCATTACGTCCGCCCAGTTTATGACGAGTTTAGTTTCGCCAGTATAGGACAGCAGGATTTCAAGGTCGCCTGCTCTTGGATGCGGCGTGTTAACGCCTCGGGTAACATACACGTTGTCACCTAGAAAGCTCTTTATATGGAACAGTCTTATGCCTGTCATCTTGGCGATTTCATTCGCAGTGCCCTTTCCGCCTAAGAACACGTTAGTTCTTTTTTCCAGCAAATCCACAAGTTGAGTGTAAGTTTCCGACTGAACATTCGCGTCAATCAGGGCGCCTATTTTTTCAAACTCCTCCGCGCAGAGCGTTAAAACATCCTCTGCCTCCAAGTTTCTAAAGATAGCCTCAATCATCATGCACAGCAACAGAAGCGTGCCTAACTCGAATATGTCCCCCATCATGCCTGTTTCGCTATACTCAAACGAGGGCTTGGATTTCCCTCGGCCCTTAACCTGCACTACATGGCCATACTGCTGGGTTATCTGAGCCAACGGCGACTCTAAATTCGACGTTAACAGGCCGATTGTGAACTTGGAGGTTTTCTTTTCTTCAATGTACCGTGCTAAGTCCTGCGCCATCACCAGAGGGTCATCGGAATAGCCGCTGCCAGAGTTTATCAGAAGCAGCGTCTTCTTATAGCGGCGTTCAAGATCTGCTGCAGCGTCGTACATGCTTTTGCCTGGAAAGCCAGGGTCATCAGGGGTTATTACTACCTTGTTTCTCCAGCCTAACTGGCTGAGGGCAATTTGGCTCATAGCCGCGTTTAACGAGTGAAGCGACCTGCCTGAGCCCGCACAAACAACGCAGTCCGCTGCTTTCAACGCTTCATAAAGGGGGGAAAGACTTTTTCTTGGAATGCTCAGGATGTTATCTCGGATTTTGTTAACGTAGCCTATACTGCTTATTTTGCTTTTGATGCTGACGGCACCCAGCTTAACAAGTTAAGATGACCTATATTATTTTTTAGGCTTCAGAGGGTATCTGGCAATATTAATGCTGCGCAGTAAAATACTGCCAACGCATACGCTTCAAGTCAAGTTGGATTTTTGAAATTTGGTTGCTAAATGTTTATATCAATTTGGAAATATCAGAGCAGAGGACTGGTGAATGTTAATGGCGTCTCAAAGCGAGCTTGAGCAATTCGAGTTTCTCAGAAAAACTGCCTTGGAAAATGGTGCAGTTGCCGCAAAAATAATCACAACAGACAAAATTGTAGTAGAGGACAGAATAGTACTCAAATGTAAAGTTGGTTGCCCAAATTATGGTAAAACCTTGATGTGCCCGCCTTATACGCCTACTGCTGAGGAATTCCGAAAAATCGTGAAAGAATATCGCTACGCCTTGTTCATGAAGTTTAAATCATGCGCAACAGCCACGCCAGAGTTATCAAAGTATTTTTCCAAGGCTGAAAATGACCCGAATATTCCGACGGACGTTAAAGAGAAATTGCAGAAGTTCTGGGCTGACTGGAAAGAGGACAAACTGCGAATTCTGTCTTTAGTGCTTGACCTTGAGAAGGCCGCTATGAACAAGGGTTATCCGCTAGCGTTAGGGTTAATTTCAGGGTACTGTCAGCTATGCGAAAAATGCACGCTGGACAGAAGCAAATGCGTTCATCCAACAAAAGCGCGCTACTCAGAAGATGCGGTCGGCGTGAACGTTAGGGCAACAGCGAAGAACGCGGGCATTGAAGTCAAGTTCCCATTTGAAAAGAACCCTGAGACTTTCGCGTTGCTCCTCATAGACTGAGCTTAAGCTTAGGCCACTTCTATTTTTACGTCATCTATATAATAGGTCATGTAAGTCTCCCATCGCACTGAAATGCCAACGGCAACCCACACTTCGCCACTTGAATCCGTGTTCAAAGTTGAAGTGTAAACGTATTTTTTCCATCCTGCAGCCTCGTTCGCGGCGCCCAAGACAGCAAAATCCTCTTCAACGGCGGGTTTAGTGGTTCCGGCATACGCAACCACCGCTGCAATGGTGTTAAAGCTTTCCTGCTCGCTGTACAGCCAAAAAGACACGCTGACACGCGGCTGTGCATTCGCTGTAACGTTTATTTTTCTCTCCAGCCATATGGTGCCGTCATCCTGCTTGCCGTCAATGAAAAACTCTGCGGAGTACATGCCTGAGCGAGAAACGTTTGATGCACGCCTTATATGCCATTCCACAGTGTTACCGGGACGGTTAGGGTCAAATGGGACATGACTGTTTGCAACCCATTCTCCAAAGTCTTCGTCGCCAAGCAGTTGCTCAAAATTTTCTGTGATAACTTGGCGTGAGCTGAGACTGTAGAAGGCATTTATCATGCCAACGGATAATGCGATTGCCACTGCCGACATAACAAAGATGCAGAGTTTATTCAAACCAGACACCCGCGATTCCGCGCTTAAGAATAGCGCGTTTCAAGGCTATATTGCTATTTTTTAGAACACTCTGTACTACATTTTAGAACAGTCTGCTAAATTGAAGAATAAACAGCTAAATATCCGAAATTTCAAGATAAGTTTCCAAGAAGGGTGCAAGAGATGAAGCTGCTGCTTGACGAGATGTACGCAGGCCTAAAAGAATACTTTGAGACGCTGGGCTACGAGGTTTTAACAGCACAGGAAGCCGGCTTGCGCTCAGCCAAAGACAAAGACATAGTTGAGTATGCTGGAAAAAACGGTTTAATTCTCGTGACGCAAGATCAGAAGCCGGCGGAGCTAGCGGAACTTACAGGCGTTAAGTGTGTTTTAATTTCAAATGCTTTAATCGCTAAAATAGCGGATGAGAAAATAAAAGAAAAATATAGGCAATAAATTCCTTACATTGCTAAACAAATTTTTTTGCTGCTCTACTCCACCTTTGTTGCTAAATACTGGGGCGCATATTTTTTGTAAACCCATGAAGGAAGCTGCTGCTTGGCGTCTTTCGTTCTAATTATAGTTAACCGGGTCTTTTTGGGATCTATCATCCGCGCGCGCTCACGCCACTTAGCTACTGCGCTACATTTCCTGCGGAAAAGCCTCGTAAGCAGCACTCTCCTTTCCTTACTCGTGCTTTAGAAGAAGGCGGAATTTAAAAAGGGTATTTCAATATGTGATATATCGTTCCTAATCTGGCTTATAATGCAGTCTGCTGGCGCATTTACGTGAGGGATCTAACGTTTTTCAAGTATTTGTTCCAAAGGTAGGCTGCCGCATATCCTGCGGAGATGCCGCTGCCGGCGCCTAAAAACACCATAAGCGCTGCCCACATGGCGTCTAGCGGGAGCCACTCAAACAGCAGGGTGGTTATGTAATAGCTTAGGAACGCAATCAATGCGGTGTTCAGCGCCATTGCGAGCACTGTTCTGTCGCGTTTTACCTCCGCAGAGCTTGATGTAACTTTGAATATGTGGAAGGTTATGTCTACTAGGAAACCGAAAAGGAATGTGAATAAAAATGTAAGCGGGCCTAAAGCGGGTCTTGCCAGCGACGTCAAGATGCCGCCTACAATGCCGACGTAAGTGGCGCCCAATGTTCTGATGAAGAATGCGGCTAAGGCAAGCAAGACCGCTTGAACAACTATTAGGAGATTGTCCCATGGAGGATTAAAGAAGACCTTGGTTACGAACAGGATGGAGCCGAAGAGCGAGACTATGAACAGCTGCTGCGCTTTTTGCACATTTACCCCTCCATTATCGTAAACATGGCATGTTCCCGTTTTAAAAAGCTTGATGCCGCAGGACATGCATAAGTGCGCCACAGGTTGGCGCCATGTTTTTAACGGAAATTATAAATTAGCAATCTATCATAAGAAGTAAACGTTTTAGTATTTGACGCATCTGTGTTTAAACGGTTAAATGGGGGAAAAGATGAGCACACACGCAGAAAATTTAAAGCTTCGCCTAATGACTATCGAACTTTTAAGAACTGCAAAGTATAAACGAAACATTACTTATCGTGAATTAGCTTCCAAAACAGGCTTACCCGTCACGGTTTTAAGCAGATACGCTAAAGGGCATGTTTTGCCAAACGCAACGCGGGCTAAGCAGCTGTGGCGCGTGCTTACAAAAATTGTCGGGCTTGAACCTGAACTGCGTAGCAGAATAAAATTCGATGAAATGGGCTATTTTGACAATACCGAGATAATAGGCGACCACAACATACTCCAGCAAGCCGCGAATTATGCCTTGGCAAACTTCGCTGGGAAACGTGTTACTAAAATTTTAACTGCTGCAGTTGACGGAGTCCCCCTCGCTACTATGGTTGGCAACGCCCTCGGCGTCAACCTAGTCGTGGCGAAGAGGAACAAAGAAGTCGGCGTCAAAGCCTTTCTGGAGGAAACTTATATTCTCGGCAAAGATTCAGGCGTAACCATGACACTTTATATTCCCAGAGAGGCAATTAAAAGGCGTGACAGCGTCCTCATAGTAGATGATATGATTAAGAGCGGGGAAACACAAGAAGCGCTGGTTAACCTTGTTAAAAGGGCGCGGGCAGAGGTTTCAGGTGTCTTCGCGCTTATAGCCGTGGGTGAAGAATGGAAGAAACGGTTGAAATTAGGCGATGACGCCCCAATTGAAGTGATAACTTCCCTGCGATCACCCTTGGAATCAGAAACTCATGCCTAAGCATTTTAGCTTAAAGCTGCAAAGATCACTTAAGCAAACAGAGGGGGCTTGGATGCGAACAATAGAATGGCAAGACGGAACCGTCATCACAATAGACCAGACGAAACTGCCACACGAAACAGTAATCCTGCGAATCAAAACGGTTGAAGAGATGGCGGAAGCCATAAAGAACCTGCGAATTCGAGGCGCACCATTACTTGGCGCCGCTGCAGCCTTCGGCTTAGCCTTGGCAGCTTTCTATTCAAAAGCAAATAGCAGAGCGAAACTGCTTGAGGATTTGGAAAACTCGGCGAAATTCCTAAAGAGCACAAGACCCACGGCGGTGAACCTCTTTTGGGCAGCAGATAGAATCCTAAGCAAAGCGCGAAGCTTTTCAGGTGCTGTTGAAGAGCTACGGGAGCTTGTAATTCAAGAGGCCCAGCGGATAGCAAATGAGGATGCAGAGGCCAACCGAGCCATAGGCGAAAACGGCGCTGCGCTCATCAGCGACGGCGACGTGATTTTAACGCACTGTAACGCTGGAGAACTGGCCACAGTTGAGTACGGCACAGCCCTTGGCGTAGTGCGTGCAGCGTGGAAGCAGGGTAAAAAAATTAAGGTTATCGCCACAGAAACTCGGCCGTTGCTGCAGGGCGCTAGGCTTACGGCTTACGAGCTTAAACGTGATGGCATTCCTGTCACGTTGATAACTGATAACATGGTTGGCTACGTCATGTACAAGCGCCTAGTCAACAAAGTGATAGTTGGAGCCGACCGCATAGTCCAAGACGCCGTGTTCAACAAGATTGGCACGTTCACCGTGGCAGTGTTAGCCCATGAGCACGATGTGCCCTTCTATGTGGCGGCGCCGAAGTCTACGTTTGATTTAACACGCAAAGCCGCAGACGTCGTCATTGAAGAGAGAAATCCTGATGAAGTCACGCATTTTGGTGCTCATCGCGTCGCAGCTAGAGGCGTGGAAGTGCTTAATCCCGCTTTTGATATTACCCCTTTAAAGTATGTGACGGCAATAATCCACGAAAGCGGCGTTTACTACCAAAAGGACTTTGCTAAGTTTAAAAGATAACGCTCACTCAAGCTGCTTTATAGCGTGGATGGCATCGGCTTATTCCATGAATCAGGCTGCTGATACTTCACGACTGGCGCGCGGCTCTTCTTTTCCGTTACCTTAGTGAGCAGATTTTTCACTTTTTCTATTAGCGCCCTATGGGTTTCTTCCTCTTGGATTATGCGTGTGAAAATGCTTTCGAGATCGCTTATGTCAATATGATACATTTGCCTTATTTCTTTAGCCATCAGCTGTAGAGTTTTTAGCTCTACAAACATGTAGTATTCTTCGCCTACTACGCTTTCCAAGGCAGAGAGTTTCTCGAGAAGATCAGGCCAGTCTTCTTTGGTTATTCGTTCTTTTTTGCTTATTTCTTTGCTTATTTTCTCAATTGTGTGCCATACTTCGCCCACGTGTTTTTCGCAGTTCTTTGGTTTTTTATCTGGTTTTCCTATTTTTTCAGCGACGCACTTAAGCGACATTGAATGCTTGTGGCTATCAACGGCTATGTGAATAAAAATGGATTTGGCTATGGGCTGGTCTATCTTCTCAGCAAGGTTTGTGTATAATTCAAATGTGTTGTTTTCTAAAATGCTGAGGCAGTTTATGAGGTTGGCTATTACTTGAGGGTCATTGCTTTTTTGCATGGAAGGATACTCCAAACCAAAATTAGCCACTATTTTAAATATGATTTATGAATCTGGAATTCACAATGTTTGCCGCCTAGAAAAGGGGTAGCAGGGTTCCGTATTGTATAAAAAGGATAAAAGCCTAACGCTAGAGAGTTAATGCTAATACAGTGGATATTTGATGAGCGAGAAAGATGCAGCTGGTTCAGAAATTAGAACTACAGGTGTGCTTACCAAACAAGGCGTTAGGGTAGCTGAAAAAAGCAGCATCGACGCGCTTTCGCAGCGTGGATACGGCACCGCCGAAGATGACACGTTGCTGCTTGCGTTTTATGAGGCGCTTTACCTCATGGATAAGGGCTTGCTGGAAGTTAAAGACGAAAACGACGCCCAAATAGATTTCCAAAGCCTCTTGCAACGCTATGAAAAAGCAGATGCAAACGCATGGGTTAACTACCTAATCTACCGAGACCTACGCAGCAGAGGCTACGTGGTCCGCGAAGGCTTCGGCGTTGGCACGGAATTTCGCATGTATGAGCGCGGCGCTTATGGCAAAGACACTGCTGCTTACTTGGTGCTGGGCGTTCAAGAGGGCAAACCATTGCCTATAAGCGAGCTAGCCAGTGCGCTGCAGCATTGTCAAAGCCAGAAGAAAGAGCTAATTTTGGCTGTTATGAACCGAAGAGGAGAAATAGTTTACTACTCAGTTTCACAATTAACCTTCAAGTAGTGATCTGGCTATGCCGATGTTTCAAACTGTCCGTGGAATGCGCGATTTACTGCCTGAAGATGCAGAAGCCTTGAACAACGTTATAGCTAAAACTAGGGAAACAGCGAAGCTCTACGGGTACCGGGAAGTTATAACGCCCGTTGTTGAGCCGTATGAGCTGCTAAGCGCCAAGTCTGGCGAGGAAATCCGCCAGCGAATGTTCACATTTAAAGATTTAGGCGACCGAATGGTGGCGCTACGGCCAGAATTTACGGCGTCAATAGCGAGATTAGCTACAACCGCCTTGAGAAACGAGCCGAAGCCGCTGCGGGTTTTCAGTGTGGGCAGCGTTTACCGTTATGATGAGCCGCAGCGCGGGCGCTACCGAGAGTTTTGGCAGGCAAACTTTGAGCTTATCGGCGCAAGCATGCCTGAAGCTGATGCTGAGATCATAATGCTTACCAACGATGTGATGAAAGCGTTAGGCTTGCGTGGCTACTCATTCAAAATTGGCCATGTGGGCGTGTTAAGGGGTATCCTCAGCCAAGAAGGCGTGGACGAAAAAGTTCAAAACGCGGTTTTGCAGCGCATGGATAAGAAGGAGTATGAAGAAGCGTTCAGGCTGATAGAGCAGGGGAAGTGCCGCGCAATTCTGCAGGGGCTATTAGCGCTTAAGGGTGCCACACCGTTTGAGACAGCGGAGAAAATACGGCAGTACGTTGCAGGCTATGCGAAGGCTGAGGCGGCAGCAGATAATCTAATGGAGATTCTTCAGCTGGTTACTGCAAATGGGTGTCCCATTGAAGCGGTGGACGCTGCTTTCGCTAGAGGGCTTGAGTATTATACGGGCATGATTTTTGAGGTGAATGTGCCCGCGCTTGACGTAGCCGTAGGCGGCGGCGGCCGGTATGACAAGCTTATTGAGGTTTTTGGTGGGGAACCTACACCTGCTGTTGGCGTAGCTCATGGCATAGACCGAATAGTCTTAGCAATGCAAACACAGAAGATACGCCCTTCAATACAAAGAAAGATTACGGCGGTGGTAATTCCTGTAAAGCAGGAGTTGCGTGCTGAGGCGTTGAAGCTTGCTCAGATGCTTAGAGACGCTGGAGTTTCGGTGGAGTTTGAGGTTATGGGGCGGAAAATGGCTAAGGCCTTGGAGGATGCTGACAAGCGGAAAGTTGATTACGCAGTGATTGTAGGTGAGCGGGAGCTTAAAGAAGGCGCAGTTGTTGTTCGTGACTTGGCAAAACGTGAGCAGACAACCGTCAAAATCGCGAAGTTAGCTGAAAAATTAAGAGACTAAAAAATTGGAAGGGAAATAGGCGCCAGTGTTAGAGGCGTCGAATGTATCTTTTTACTTCCCATTCTGTTACTTGTGTTCGGTAGAGATCCCATTCTTTGCGTTTCTCGCGTAGAAAGTTTTCGAAGGCTACCTCGCCGAGGGTTTCACGCATTAGTTTGCTGTTTTCCATCTCATCCAAGGCCTCCTTCAGAGATTCAGGCAGTGAGACTATGCCTCTTTCCTTGCGTTCTTCATAGCTCATTTCGTAAACGTTTAGCTCCACAGGCTCGCCTGGGTCAATTTTGTGCTTGATGCCGTCTAAGCCAGCGGCTAAGAGAGCAGCAAACTGGAGATATGGGTTTCCAGCTGGGTCAGGACAGCGGATTTCGCATCTGGCTGCACGTTTTCTTCCGCCGAAGTTGGGAACTCTGATTAGCGGTGAGCGGTTCTTATGTGCCCATGCAAGGTAAACTGGCGCTTCATAGCCGGGCACTAGTCGCTTGTAGGAGTTGGGCCAAGAGGCGAGTACAGCGCACATTTCGCGGCCGTGGGCGAGTTGTCCTCCTATGAAGTGCAGGGCGGTCTCCGAGAGATAACCATTCTTTGGGTTGTCATCGTAAAACATGTTCTCAGTCATGTCTGCGTTCCATAGGCTTTGGTGCGTGTGCATTCCTGAACCGTTGATTCCGAAGAAGGGTTTTGGCATGTATGTAGCCAAGTAACCATTTCTTGCGGCTACTACTTTGGTTATCATTCGCATCGTTATTGCTCTGTCGGCTGTGACAAGCGCCTCATCGTATTTGAAGTCTATTTCGTTCTGGCCTAAGGCTACTTCGTGGTGTGAAATTTCGATTTCAATGCCAAACTGCTCAGCGGTATCCGCAATTTCTCGTCGCAAGTCGTCTGTGAGGTCACCTGGGTGGAAGTCAAAGTAGCCTGCCAAATCAATTGGTGTTGGCAAAGCCGAATCGTTTTCTTTTACTATGAAGAATTCCTGTTCAGGGGCGCAGATATAAGTAAAACCTGCTTCTCTAGCCTTTGCGAGGACACGCTCGAGTATATAGCGGGGGTCGCCTTCGAATCGTTTGTTATCTGGCGTGTACACGTCGCAGATAAGCCTGCAAGAAGCTTTTTCTTTTGGTCGCCAAGGCAGCACTGCAAAAGTTGTTGGATCTGGGAATAAGACCATGTCTGATTCTTCGATTGGCCGGTAGCCTGTTATGGATGAACCGTCGAAGGATTGACCGTTTTCGAAGATTGATTCGATGTTTTTGGAGGATACTGCTACGTTTTTTATTATGCCGTTGATGTCGGTGAATTGCAGTCTCACGAATTTTATGTTTTGTTCTTTTATTTGTTTGACTACTTTGTCGACGTTTTCTTTCCAAACTGAGTCTTTAAAGTTTTTCATTTTTTTTACATCCTCGCAATGTTTTTGCGTATTTTGGTTTTCACTTGTTATTGGAACCACATTTATCATAAACATATATAAGCTTATCGCTAAAATCATTTAACAAACATTCATTCAGACTATAAATTATTAAAAATTTGCGCAAACACATATGCATTGCCACACAAACTCCCATACAATAGCATAGCCTAAACTTCCCTACGCAAAAAATCACCCACATCAAGAACATTCTTAACAGCCACTTCATCGCCTCGAGCCTTCTTATCCAAAGAGCACAGAATCTTACCGAAGCCCAAACACTCGCCGAACTCATTAATTACCAACGTATGCGCACCTTTCTTCCGCGCGCCATACACGGCAGTTATACTTCTTCGGAAAATGTCTCTGCCACAGATGAACAGCCAAGCCGCCTGTCCATCAATAATAACCTTATTTGCGTCACCCTTGGCAAGTATTGCCAGCAAGTCGAAACTCGGAAAGAATTTCCCCTTCTTAACTTTCCCCAAATAAGTTCCAGCGTAATAGAAATCTTTACGGGCAACTTTACACAGCGTCTCGTTCAAAAGAAAATATCTGCCAGCCTTATTCACAACAAAATCCGCTTTCAGCGCCAACTGAGCACCAACCTGAAAAGCGAACTTCATAATCGCCTTCATTGCTTTCCCAGCCGCTTGAGTTTGCAGACGAAAAAGCCTTGGGTTTCACTTGGCCAAATCCGCCTGCACCTCGCCACAGAGGCATCCAGCTTCTTGCCAAAAACGTTAGTTAGCCCTTCTTGACCGTGGCAGTTAATCTCCTCAATCTGCAGCTTCAGATGCTTCACCGCCCAATCCATGTTAACCTCGTTTTCCTCCGGCTCCAAAGAACAAGTCGAATAAACAATTTCCCCATCATCGCTTAGGCATGCGGTGGCTTCAGCTAAAATTTCCCGCTGCAACCGCGCATTTCGCTCTACATCCGCCATTGTCCTTCGTTTAAACCACTCTTTGTCCGTGGCAAAATTTCCAGAGCATGGCGCATCCACAAGGATTCTGTCGAACTTGATTTTCAACTTAGACACGCGCCTCGCATCAAGCTGATAAACGATTGTATTGCTGACGCGACACCGCTCCAGATGATTCGCCAAAGCAGCAAGCCGCTTTTTACTGACATCCAAAGCTACTATCAGGCCGCTGTTGCTCATCAAATCCGCCAGCTGCACAGTTTTCCCTCCAGGCGCCGCGCAAGCGTCAAGCACCTTCTTATTCTTCAAGTCGGTGAACAGCGTCGCCGGAATCTGGGCTGCCGCTTCCTGAATAGAATATAACCCCAACAAATATTCAGCCGTGGCACCTACGGAAACGCTGGATTCACAAACCCAATAACCTGCCTCGAGAAAGGGAATTTTCTCAAGGCGAACGCCGGCTTTGCGCAGCCGTTCTTCTAGGTTTTTCCCCTTTGCGTTTGTAACGTTTATTCTAATAGCCTGTCTGGGCGTGGTGTCTATAAATTTCCAGCCTAACTGCTTATAACGTTTTACAAAAAACTCCTTACCAGACATCAGCCGTAAACTAACCGCGGTTACGAATAAAAGCTTTTCAACACAACGGCGAAAAACCTCAGCAACGCTCTAGAGCTGCGGTTAACTCGCTTAAGCTTTTTATGGTCTGATCTGGACAGGCTTGCTCTGCTTCTTTCTGCACGCGCCTTTCAATGAATATGGTCTTCATGCCAACGTTCTTCGCGCCTATAATGTCTGCATCCACCGTGTCGCCCACAAACACTGCCTCAGCGGCACTAACGCCTAATTTCTCCAGCGCCCTCTGAAAGATCTCTGGGCTGGGTTTACGTTTGTTAACCGCGGCTGACACAACCACTACGTCAAAAAACTTGGATAAGCCATGAAGCGCCAGTAGCTTGGTAACACATTCTGGAATGGCAAAATTTGAAACTAGCCCAAGCTTATACCTGCCATTAAGCTTCTGCAGAACCGCCGCGGCATGCTCGTCAATTCGCACGTAGTCCATGAAGCACTCGCAGAAAGCGTTTGTTGCGCCAGCCACAACTTCGCTGTCGACGTCAAAGTTGAAGCCTAATTGTTTCAGCGCGTTTGAGATGCGCATGTTGAAGTGCGGCTCCTCCAACTTCGCATCGGCTTCAACGTAAAGTGCATCGCGGGCTTTAATGTAGGCGTCCTTGAAGCTGCTGAAGCGGACTTTTACGCCGTTTTTGGCGAGAAACTTGTGCATGCGCTTCAATGAAGGCTGATAAAATGCATGGTCATGTTCAATTAGCATTAGTGTGTCGAACATGTCGAAGAGTACCGCTTTGAGTGGCATAGCAATTAATCCTGCATCACTAAAATGCATGCGGCTTTTAAACGCTTTTCATGGTTTAGTTGCGTTCTGCAAGATGCCATGTTCCTCTGCTGCCGAGCATGTAGGCGACCATGCTTCGCAATCGCGCGAACAAGTTGATTAACCATAGAAACGGGAAAAACGGCGTGTACTTGAGCAAGCGGTCATGGCGTAGCTTGCCGTAAGCATATTTCAACGCAACTGCTTGGTTAACAATGCTGATTATTAGGCCATAAACTGCGAACACGATGAGGTTGTATGCAAAATGCAGCCTGTCAGGTGCAAACCAGAAAAGCAGCGGAAACGATGCAATAGCCACTAAGTCCACGAAGGCGCCAGCATACTCGAATATAAGGCTATACCAGAGTAACGCTGAGAGCCATGAGTGCTTACGGAACAAGTCAACATGAATATCCAGCGTGTTATGTAGCCATCCAGTAAGCCATCGGAGGCGCTGATGCCACAAGGACTTGAGACGGTTAGGCGCATTTGTGTCGCTACGGGCAGAGCTTAGGTAGCCTACTCTTCCGCCGCGCTTATGCAGCTCCAAGGTAATTTCAGAATCTTCAGTTACGCTACGAATGTTTGACTCGGTCAAGATATCTCGTAGTGCCTTCGCGTTGTAAATGCCGATGGCGCCTGGAACCACAAGAACACAATTGCCAAGTGCTTGAGCGCAGCGGTCAATTCCTAATCCTTGGCTGTACTCCAGCTGCTGCAGAGCCACGAGAAAACTGCCTTTTGCGCCTTCAGTTTTGGGGTGGATGTAGCCTGTGACCGCGCTTTTCCCGTTTGAAAG
>JAWCMT010000007.1:30613-41662 GCA_038849555.1 Bathyarchaeia archaeon
CTGCAGGGTGTCCTGCGTCCATTCGGAATCGCTGTCAACAACCGCGATTAATTGGCCTAATGCCTTGTTTACGCCTGTTTTTAGCGCTTCGGTTTTGCCGAGGTTAACCATGTGTCTTGATATTTTAACGCGAACTCGTGGATTTTTGGCGTGGAGCATGTTTGCGGCGGCGTATGCCAGTTCGTAGGTGTAGTCTGTGCTTCCGTCGTCGACTACTATAATTTCGCAGTTGCCCCGGTAATGTTCCGCGCACCTAAAGAGGCTGGTTAGGCAATTTGCTATGTGCTTTTCTTCGTTATAAGCGGGAACTACAAAGCTTACCATGGGGTAAAATTCGTGCTTAGCCTCTGCATAGTGCTTTCTCGAGAAATATGCGGCTACAATCCAGAGACCCGTGATGCCGATGGCTAAAAACGTGTACCAGCTGTAAAAGAATCTTAGCAGCCAGTACCAAACGGGGTTGGCAACCTGCTCCACCGTTGTGTAGCCAAAGAGGTTGGTTATTACCCATGCGGCTATGGTAGGGAAGTAAAGCCACGAGAGCACAGCCAGAATAAAAGGTATGGTGAAGGCTATGTAGTGTACTTTGAAGCGTTTATTTGTTTGCATTCTGTGCTGCAGCCTCGAAGCCTTGCTCCTCTTTCATGGGATTGTTTGCTTCAGATAATAAAGCGAGTATTCCCGAAGATGCAATATTTCGGTTGCTATGCTTGGGGGTTCTGGTTTGGGAAAAAGACTTATATTGCATAGTGTGACATAAGATTTAACTGTCAAGGCGAAAAACAGAATGAAAAATTCTATCGACAAAGAAGAAATCCGCTGGCAAGTGGTAAAAGCCATGCTTGACGAATTCCCTACACTACGAGAAAGAGTCAAAGACTACATCAAAAAACAGAAAACTGATTAATACTAATTTTGCACTTTAACACTTGCCAGGCTTTGCCTCAAAAACAGAAAAGGCATGCTAAATTGGATATTAAGCGTTTTTAAGCAGTTTTTGAGGCGGAATTTTCACGCCATTCTTGCCCTTTTCCGCTTCCTTCAGCAGTTCAGTCAATTCACAGTATCGCTGCAGAAAATCCAAACCCTTCCCCGTTGCAGCATAAACTGTTTTCTCTTTATCTGAAACCTTTGCCAGCAACTCGTTTTTCAGCATAAACCGAAGATACTCATTCAACTGCGTAAAGCTGAGATTCGCCTTATACATTATTTGAGTCTTCAGCGTGCCATCCTTCGCGATTTCCAAAATTTCCGCAATTATATTCAGTTTATCTCTTCTTTTTGATTCCACATCCGTTATTTCCATGTTCACGCTCTCCTTGATAGAACTGTTTTCTATAGCTGAGTTAGACCCAGCGTATTTTAAGGGCTGTTTCGCGGCTCTACATATTACCATGCTGGAATATTCTAGAATGCTCTTCTATAACGGGAAACCTTAATTTGCATCAGTGCTAAAAACAGAAAGCCGTGATGCACAATGCTTGTTGGCGTAATCTCTGATACTCATGATAATTTGCCCATGATAGAGAAAGCCGTTAAACGGCTTAATGAAGAAAAAGTCGGATTGACCCTTCATGCGGGTGACTATGTTTCACCCTTTGTCATTCCCAAGTTCAAAGCGTTGAACGCCCCGCTTATAGGCGTTTTCGGCAACAATGACGGCGACCGCGAGCTATTAAAGAAACGGTGCAGCGAAACTGGAAACTGCGAGATACGCGGCAGATTCGCCGAAGTCACCGTGGAGGGCTTCAGGATTGCGCTGTTACATGGCGACGAAACCGAGCTGCTGAATGCTTTAATCAACTGTGGCGGCTTTGACGCGGTGGTTTACGGGCATTTCCACGCTGAAGTTTCTCGCGTTAACGGGAGAACATTGGTTGTGAATCCTGGAGAGGTTTGTGGTTACATAACGGGCAAAGCCACCATGGCGCTATTGGACACGGTTAAAAGAGAAGCGTGGATAGTGCCTTTGTAGACAACGTGTGCTACTTCAGGGCATGCAAATATTAAACGCTAAATATCGTGTTAAAAAGCGCAACTTTTGCCTTAAATGGTTGGGTAAGGTTTAAGAGTTACATTTAGCCTATTCTCCTGCGTAGGTGAATGAGAAATGCCAACTCACGGGTCGCTTTCAAAAGCTGGAAAAGTTAGGTCGCAGACGCCGAAAATCCAGGCTGCAGAGAAAACCAAACTTAACCCGAAGATTAGAAGCAGACGCAACTATGAGAAACGCGTGATTCTGCAGCGGAAAGCTGGGCAAAACTGGCTTTAGCCCCTTTTTTAGCGGAAGCCTTTTCAAAGTTTTATCTTTCTGCATCGCCTAGTTTTGGCTATACGCTTAAGCTGGTGTAACCGTTGAATGCCGCTGATGCTGCACGTGAAGTTATCAATGCACTGCTGCTTTTGCAGTCGCCTACTCGTGAGGATGTGCACCGCATAAAAACGCAGGTTGCCGCTAAACTCCAGCTTACGCGGATACCCTCTAACGCGGAGATAATTGCGGCTTTGCAGCAGGAGGAAAAGCGGAGGCTACTGCCTCTTTTGCGGCGTAAGGCAACCCGGTCGATTTCAGGCGTCACCGTGGTGGCGGTTATGACGAAGCCGCATCCGTGTCCGCAGTCTGCGCCATGTGCCTACTGCCCGGGCGGTCCAGCGCAGGGCGTGCCGCAGAGCTACACTGGGTATGAGCCTGCAGCCATGCGTGGAAGCCAGAACAGCTATGACCCTTACTTGCAAGTGCGCAGCCGCATCGAGCAGCTTACAGCGATTGGCCACAGGGTGGATAAAGTTGAGCTTATTGTGATGGGCGGCACTTTCCCCGCGACGCCGCTTGAGTATCAGCGCTGGTTCATTCAGCGTTGCTTAGACGCGGTGACTGGCGTGGACTCGGCGAGCTTGGAGGAGGCGAAGGCGCTGGCGGAGACAAGTCGAATCCGTAACGTGGGCATAACCGTGGAGACACGGCCAGACTGGTGCAAGCAGCAGCATGTGGACGCGATGCTGGATATGGGCGTTACGCGCGTGGAAATCGGCGTGCAGAACCCATCTGACGAGATTTACCGCTTAGTGGGCAGAGAGCACACCGTGGCGGATGTTGCTGAAGCTACACGCATCGCCAAAGACGCTGGCCTAAAAATCGTTTACCACCTTATGCCCGGGATGCCCGGCTCAAGCCCAGCGGCTGATTTGGCGGCTTTCCGGCGGGTTTTTGCTGACGCGGCGTTCAAGCCTGACATGATAAAGCTTTATCCCTGCCTCGTCATAGCGGGCACGAAGGCGTATGAGTGGTACCGCGAGGGCGCTTATAGGCCCTATTCGACTGAGGAGGCTGCAGCGCTTATAGCTGAAATCAAAAAGATGCTGCCGCCGTGGGTGCGCGTCATGCGTGTGCAACGCGATATTCCCGCTGGGCTTATTGTAGCAGGCGTGGATAAAAGCAACCTGCGCCAGCTTGTCCAGCGCCGTCTGGCGGAGCAGGGCGCGCGCTGCCGCTGCATACGCTGCCGGGAGGTTGGGCATCGCTCTGTGGTTGACGGCGTAAAGCCCGACATGGAACGCGTAAAGCTATTGACAACGCGTTATGAGGCTTCGGAGGGAGAAGAAATCTTCATCTCAGCCGAAGATGCAGAGCGTGACGTGCTAATTGGCTATCTGCGTTTGCGTGTGCCCTCAGCCAAAGCACACAGACTCGAAATCACCGCGGCGCCATCCGCCATAGTCCGCGAGCTTCACGTTTACGGCCCAGTGGTGCCCGTGGGCAAGCGCTCAACCAAGGCGTGGCAGCACAAAGGCTACGGCGCAATCCTCCTAAGCGAGGCAGAACGCATAGCACGCGAAGAGTACGGCTTGCATAAGCTTCTGGTCATCAGTGCATTGGGCACGAAAAGGTATTACATGCGATTCGGCTACAAACACGATGGCGCATACGTCTCAAAAATGCTGCGCTAGCTTATTGCGCCTCATGTAATTTTTTATACTGATATTCCCCTCTCCAGCGAGGAGAGCTTTGACTGCGTTTATATTGTTGCGTTCGCGTTTTCTCAGCTTGTTTGCTAAGATTACGGAAATTAGAGCTATTCCTGCTGCAATAGCGCCAAAAAGTGCAAGCAGCAATATTTGTGCATAAATCTCAGGTGGCTCGACTATAGGGATATACACCTTGTAATAGTTCTCTTGAAATTAAGTTATTGGTTCCATGTTCCTTTATCCAATTGTCAATCTCTGTTTCGGCTAATGAATTAACACTGACGGGTTCTCCTAACTGCGAAATAGCTTGTAACAAAACGGGGTCATCTTCGGTTACAACGAAATACTGCTCGGGGATGCTGGATAGTTTTTCTGCGGTTACTTCTACTGGAGGAGTTGCAATATGTGGAATTAGAATCAATAGCGCAACACAAAACAAAAAGAGCACTGCAAGCATTGCAACAAGAAGCTGTGACATGCCAACTTTAGAGTATGCTCGTGCTTCTTGCTTGCGAAAAATGCGGTGAGCCTTTGCTTTTTTCGCTTCTCTCAAAATTGTTTTGTGGCTAACTTGAATAGCATCCTTGAAAATAAATTCGGTTGCTCTTGGTGCGCCCATGACATTTATGTTGATCATAATGAGCTACCCCATAACAATTGGGCAGTATTTTCATAAAAGGATTATCAACATTATAGAATTCCTAATTACGGCAAAAGCATGCAATTTGTCTCCACATTGACTGCAATGTGTAAGCACCGTCGGCCGGTTATTGTGCGATAAAGTTAAAGCGCTAAACTGCCTTCATTCTCAATGGACTGTTGGAGACTTAGGCATGAGCGGAGAAGCTGTAAGTTCCGGTTATAAGGGCGTAGCGTTACGTGCCTTAAAGAAGGCGGGCTGCCAAGTTGGCGACTTGATACGCATTACCAAATGTGGCAAAGCGTATGAGGGGATTCTTATTCCGCGTTCGGAAACCGCTGACGCCGAGCACATCGTGGTTAAGCTGAAAAGCGGCTATAACATCGGCATACGCATAACGCCAGACGTAGAAATCGAGAGGGTAGGCAAGGGTGCGAAGCCAGCGTTTGCCTCTCCGCCGCTTCCAGAGCAGAAGCCTGAGCTGCCGCGCGTCGTCATCTTGAGCACGGGCGGTACCATAGCCAGCCGCGTGGACTACCGCACGGGCGCCGTGCGCTCCGCCTTGTCGGCAAGCGACCTTTACGGCGTGGTGCCCGAACTCGCCGACATCGCAAGGGTGGAAACGGAAATTGTGTTCAGCCTCTACAGCGAAAACCTTACGCAGCAGCACTGGAGCCAGCTGGCGCAGCGCGTCGCCGAGCACATAGCCCGAGGCGTGGACGGTGTGGTCGTCGCGCATGGCACGGATACGATGGCTTATACGGCTGCGGCGCTGAGCTTCGCGCTGCAGAATCTGCCTGTGCCCGTGATTCTGGTCGGCGCTCAGCGTTCCTCGGATCGCCCAAGCTCGGACGCGGCAACTAACCTCATCGCTGCTGTGCAAGCTGCTGCTCGGGCGCCGTTCGCCGAAGTCGCCATAGCCATGCACGAAACCGTTTCCGACGTTAGCGTCGTCATCACGCGGGGCACGAAGGTGCGCAAGTGCCACACCAGCCGAAGGGACACGTTCAAGCCCGTGAATGCGGCGCCACTTGCCAGAGTACACGACAGCGAAGTAACCATGCTTACAAGTGAGTATCAAAGGCGTGATCCCGCCAAAAAGCTTGTCCTGAAGCCAAACTTCAGCGATGCGGTGGCGCTTGTCAAGTTTTATCCCGGCCTAGACCCTGCCGTCATCGATTGGTATGTGGAAAGAGGCTGCAAGGCGATACTGCTGGAGGGCACAGGCCTAGGCCATGTGAGCAAGTACTGCTTCAGCGCCATAGGCAACGCGGTTAAGCGCGGCGTGCTGGTTGCGTTGGCTTCACAGTGCATATGGGGCCGCGTAAACATGAACGTCTACGACACGGGACGCGACCTGCTCGCACTGGGCGTCGAGTCCACCGAGGACATGTTTCCCGAAACAGCGCTGGTTAAGCTCATGTGGATTTTCGGGCAAACCAGCGACCCGGCGGAGGCGAAGCGGCTTCTGAAGGCTAACCTTGCAGGCGAGTTTTCGCCGAGAACACTGCCCGAAGAATTTGGCTTCCAAGGAGGCGATTCACATGGAAATTGACTATGCAAAGATAGGGTTGAAAGTAGGCTTGGAGATTCATCAGCAGCTTAACACACGAGAGAAGCTCTTCTGCAGTTGCCCGCCAGCGCTGTTCAAGGAAGAGCCTGAAATAACCTTTCTACGCCGGCTACGTCCAACGCAGAGCGAACTCGGCCAAGTGGACCCCGCAGCATTTTTCGAATTTCAGAAGGGCGTGCAGATCCTGTATGAGGCGAACCGCGCCACCAGCTGCCTCGTGGAGATGGATGAGGAGCCGCCGCATCCGCTGAACATGGAAGCCGTGGAAGCCGTTTTGACTGCCGCGTTGATGATGAATATGCAGCCCATCGACGAGGTGCATGTCATGCGCAAAACCGTTATCGACGGCTCCAACACCACGGGCTTCCAGCGCACCTGCATCATCGCCTCGGACGGCTGGATCAAAGTGGGCGAGAAAACTATTCCAATACAAGCAGTGAGCTTGGAGGAGGATGCAGCGCGGAAAACAGGCGAAGAAGACGGAGGCAAAATCATCCGCTACCGCATCGACCGCTTGGGCATACCGCTCATCGAAGTCGCCACGGCGCCTGTCATTTACTCGCCCGCCGAAGCACAGGAAGTCGCGTTTGCCATCGGCAGAATCCTCCGGGACACGGGCAAAGCCATGCGTGGGCTGGGCACGATACGCCAAGATCTTAACGTGTCGCTGCCTAATGGCGCTTTGATGGAGATAAAGGGTGTGCAGGAGCTTGAGCTTATTTCGAAGGTTGTGGAGTATGAGGTTCAACGTCAGCTAGCGCTGATAAGCATCAAAGATGAGCTGAAGGCGCGCGGCGTTAAAAAAGAGTATTTGCAGCTGCAGTTTATCGATGTAACAGAGGTTTTCAAGCAAACACAGTGCAAGGTTATACGCAAAGCGCTTGACAAGGGCTACGGTATCTTGGCAGTTAAGCTTTCGCTGTTCGGCGGCATCCTGAAACGCGAGCTCATACCAAACGTTCGCTTCGGCACTGAGCTGGCTGACCGTGCACGTTTCTGGGGTAGAGTGGGCGGGATATTTCACACTGACGAGATGCCCGCTTACGGCATAACCGCAGAAGAGGTTGCAGCGCTACGCAAAGCAACAGGCGCAGGCGATGAAGACGCCGTGGTTTTCGTTGCAGACAAAGAGGAAAACGCGCGCGACGCGTTGAAGGCTGTTGTGGAGCGTGCGCAGGAAGCCTTAGAGGGCGTGCCAGCTGAAACCCGCACCGCTAAGGAGGATGGCACAACACGGTATATGCGGCCTAGGCCGGGCGCCGCGCGGATGTATCCTGAAACGGATATCCCGCCTGTTCGCTTAACTGCCGAGCTAATCGAGCAGGTCAGAGCGCGTTTGCCTGAGCCCGCCGCGAAGAAAGTTAGCCGTTTAATGCGCGAGTATGGATTAAACGAGAAGTTGGCTAAGCAGATTGTTGACTCGGAGTATGGCGTGCTTTTTGAATCTGTTGTGCGCGAATCGGGCGTGGCTGCCACGACGGTTGCAGCGTTTTTAACTGAAACCTTGAAGTCGCTGAAACGCGAGGGCATCGCCATAGAAAAAGTCACAGACAGTCAGATAAAAGACCTATTCAAGGCAGTCGGCGCAGGCGAAATTGCTAAGGAAGCAGTACAGGACGTTTTCGTTTGGCTCTCCAAAAATGAAGGCAAAAGCTGTCAGGACGCGATGGCGGCGCTGGGGCTGAAAATGGTTTCTAAAGCTGAGTTAGCCGCGCTCGTTGATCGAGTAATCGCGGAGAACCGCCACATGGTTGACCAGATGGGGGCAAAGGCGTTTGGGATGCTGATGGGCGCTGTTATGCGAGAAGTGAGGGGGAAAGCCGAGCCAGCTGTTGTAAGCGCGCTGTTGAAAGAGCGGCTTAGTTAGCGTTAGCGGCTAATGCTGCTTGCATTCTTTGACTACTATCATTTTTTCTTGTAGGCTTATGCTTTCGCCGCAGTAGGGGCAGAGTTTAAAGTCGGGGCGCAGCAGCATGCCGCAGCTTGAGCAGGCTAAGGTGAAAAGGAACTGTTCCTCGAGTGTTTTTATTTCCTTTTTTAGGTTGCCGAGTTCGGCGCGGGTTTTTTCTATTGTCTCTTTTATTGGTTGGATGTCTTTGACTTCGGCGCGGATGTTTCGCATTAAGTCCTTAACTTGGGCGAGTATTTCGCTGTCTGACTCTATTGTTTCATACATTAGGTCGAAGAGTTCGCTTTTGCTTTCTAGGACTTGTGCTTCGATGGTGTTTTGCTGCTGGGCTTCTGAAATGATTTTATTTAGGAAGGCTTCTATTGGGTTGTCGAATGCTATTAGGCATGTTGCGGCCCAAAAAATGATTGTGGCTGCTGTTGATGCAAGGAGGTAGATGTTTGTGGGGAGTTGCTTGCTTATGATTGGATATATTTGGAGAAGTCGTGGTGGACTGTTGGAAAGTATTGCTGTTGCGGCGTCTATTACGTGTATGAGGGCGATGAAGGTGAGGGTGCTGAAGAGCCATATGGTCATTCCTTTTTTTCTCAAATGAGTTAGGTCTCCTGTTTGCTGGCTCAGTTACAGCGAATATTGTGACTCAATATATAACAGTTTATTCCCGAAGTCGAAATATTCCAAAAGACAAAAATCCTAAAAAGCACACATAACTGTATAACAAGGGATAACATTGACAAACAAAAAAGACGAAACAAACGAAAAAATCAACCCATTCTCCTTCCGCGTCAAAATCGGAGAACAAGAAATCGAAATCAAAGGAACACACGAAGAAGTAACAAAAACCCTCGAAAACCTCCCAAACATAATCACCAACATACAAAAAGCATTTGAAAGCATAAAACCAAAAACCATCGCAACCCTAACCGTAAAAACAGAACCCGCGCCGCAAGCAAAAGAATCACTTAAAACGCCCATCCAGGCATACCCAAAAATCACCGATGTAACCAGCTGCGAAGACGCCGTGCTGCGGCTTCTTGAAACAGACTGGGGCAAATGGCGCCCAAGAACCATGGAGGAACTAAACGACGCCATAAAAGCAAACAAACTCAAATACACACCACACACTCTGGAGGCTACACTGAATAAACTCGCCGATAAGGGCATGGTGCGACGCTGGAACACAAACACCGGCTTCGTCTACATACTCGCCGAAGAAAAATCCACAAGCACCGAAGGAGAAACAAAACATGAAACACATCGAAGCACGAATTAAAACGCCATTCGGCGAAATCGTTATTCAAGGGGAAACCCCCAAAGAAATCCTTGAAGCACTGGAAAACATGCCAGAAAACTTTCTCGAGAAACTTTCTGACTTCGTGTCAAACAAGCTTACGCCTTCAGGAGCGCAACTGAAAGGCATAGTTGAACTCACAACTGAAGGTCCAGTCATAGTAGCACGAGAAAAACTCACCCATTACGAGGCGGTAGGCTTAGTGCTTTACGCTTCGCCGGACAAAACTAATACTGCCGCACAGATAACCAAACTTCTCGAGTCCAGCGGCATAAAAATCATGGTGCCCGCACGCCTAAACGAGATGACCAAGCGGGGACACGTTTTCAAGCCTGATCCAAACAAGCCCGAGTTTAAGCTGACGATTCAGGGTGAAAAATGGGTAGAAGATGAAGTTCTATCCAAGCTTAGAGGTAAAATAGGTTGACCGAAAAGCAGCAAAAAGCCGAAGTGCACATAAAATACAAGGATTTGGAAAAATCTTTTGCGGCAACGCTTGAAGAGACTTGGCTGTTGCTGAACAAGTTTTTCAGCGAGTTTCTTCCCCAATTTGAAATTGCCAATAAACTATGGCTTAGCGTTGACCTTCAGCAGCTCGCCAAAGACTGCGAAGGAATAATCGCTTTCTCGACGGAAGGTGCAAATCTCCTAGTGCCAAAAAACAAAATAACAGATAATGAGACTCTGCTCCTGTGGCTTCTGGCAGGCTACATGGGGCATAAACTGGGCTTGATGGGAAGTGATACGCTTTCAAAAGAGGAGTTGCAGGCGAAGCTTGGGAAAAGCAGCAAAATAACCAGCACCCGCTTGGGCGAACTTGTAAAAAGCGACTTAGCAGCAAAGACGGTGGACGAAAAGTTCAGAATCACAACCTTCGGCATCGCCCAAATGCAGAAAGAAATTCTCCCAAAAATTAAGGCGAAAATAACCGATTAACGCTTTGGGCAAAAGCATATTACTGCCCTACCCGCCCTAATTAATTCTGAATGACTATGATAAATATCATGTTGTCATTAGTTTACGCGTTCATGCACCTTTTCGATTCTATTACTCAAATCGACATAATCACACTTGTTGCCTTAGTCATAATCGGCGTGATAATCATATTACTCATCCGACTGCTAATTATGCTTATTCCAGCAATACTTCTCGCTATTGTAGTCTGGCTCTTTACAGGTAGCTTGTTCTGGGCTGGAATAACATTCCTAATAGTTGCAGCACTATCAATGCTCAAGAAACTATAAAGTTAAGACAAAGCACCAAAAACAATTGCTTAGAGAAGCCTATGCCTTCATATTTGGCGGCTAATAGCCAATCAATGCAGAAAACAGTAGAGGGGTCTATCCGAGCACTGCTAAGATAGGCCAAGTTCAATGTTTTAGCTGCTTCTTGATGGCCTCTTTCGCGGTTTTCACAGCTTCCTGCAGCTTTTCCGGTTGGGTTCCGCCGCCTTGGGCAAAGTTGGGTTTTCCACCACCGCCACCACCAATTATAGGCGCAGCAGCTTTGACCACTTCGCCAGCGTTGACGCCTTTTTCCACTGCAACTTTTCCCGCCATTACGAGAACCCGCGCGTTTTTCTCGTCTACCGCAAAAAACAGTGCAACCGCTGCCTCGTTTCGCTTTACTATTTCATTCGCAGTTTGCACCATGCGGTCGATGTCCACCTC
>JAWCMT010000007.1:41672-53783 GCA_038849555.1 Bathyarchaeia archaeon
TCAACAATTATTACCCCATTGATTTCCTCGGCTTGCTCTGCTGCTTTCGGTTGCTCCAGCGCTGCGCTGTCTCTTGCCGCTAGCTCCTTAATTAGTCTGCGATTCTCCACGTTGGCTTCCTTCAGCTCTTTCACGAGTTTCTCAGCGGTTTTATCCAGCTTCTCCAGCGGCGCGCCTAAAATCTCCGAAACCTTCCACAACAGCCGCTCCTGCTGCTGCACCGCCTTCAACGCCTGAAGCCCAACCGCGTACACAAGCCGCTCCACACCGTCCTGGATACGCTCCGTGTAGAGAATCTTTATAAACCCTATCTCGCCTGTCCGCTTCAAGTGTGTTCCAGCGCAAGCTTCCACATCCCAGTCGCCCGTTTTGACCACGCGGATGTCCTTTCCAGGCACAGCGCCGCCCTGATAAAGCCTGAAACCATACTGCGCTTCCGCCTGGCTTCTCGGCATCCACACAGTCGTAACCTGCATATCCGCTAAAACAGCTTGATTTGCGAGAGTTTCAATTTTATGTATCTCTTCAGGCGTTAAGCGGCGATAATGCGAAATATCCAGCCGCGTGCTCTCCAAGCCTTTCTGGGTGCCATGCTGCCAAACATGCTCGCCTAACACGCGCCTTGCAGCGCCATTAACCAAGTGCGTAGCCGTATGCGCCTTCATAAGCGCGTAACGCTTATCCCAGTCAAGCATGCCCTTGACAACCGCGCCCACTTTAAGCGCAGAGGCATCCTTAACCCGGTGCAGAATGACTCGACCTACCTTCTGCACATCCACAACCTCTACTTTCGCGTCACCGAGCAGCAGGAATCCCTGGTCTGCGGGTTGGCCGCCGCCTTCAGGATAAAAGTAAGTGCGGTCCAAGACAACGTGTTGTCCATTGATTATTTTGAGAATTTTCGCTTCGAACTCTCTCACATAGGCATCTGCATAATACATTTGCTCGGTTGGCGGCAAATCCGCCACCGCAGCTTCCAAGTCGGCTTCCACTTTCACTTCTTCCTCTTCGGTGGGCTTCTCCGCCTGCATGTGCCTCTTCGCGATTAAAGTGTAGAAGTCTTCAGGAACCTCGACAGCTATGCCTTCCGCCTCTGCCACTTCTTTAACAATTTCAGGCGGCAGCCCATGAGAATCATATAGCTCAGAAAGAGTTGCCTCTGCCAAGCGGTTGACGCTCTTGGCTTTAAGCTCCGAGGCGATCCGCTTTACCATGCCTTCGCCTCTCTTCAGCGTCTCAGTGAACTTTTCCTCCTCTGCCTTCAGCAGCTCCATAATCTCGTTGCGCATAGCTTTGATGTGCGGATAATCCTTGGACCAGTAATCAACCTGCAAATCAACAATGTCATAAAGCCTATCCGAAATTCCCAGCATCCTCAGCAGACGGTAAACTCGGCGGAACAGAAGCCGCGCCAAATAGCCTTCATGAATGTTTGATGGCACAATGCCTTCTGAAAGCATGAAGCTTAGGCACTTCGTGTGATCTGCAACTGCAAAAGCGTTCTCGATGGGCACCAGCACCCTATCCAAATCGTCCACATCTAAGCCGACGAGCTTGGCCACTTGGCGTCGCGCGTTCAATCTATTCGCCGTCTTATCAATGCTCACCAATCCAGAGTACTTCGCCACGGAAAACAGCAACTCATTATCAGGCTTTAACCCTGCCATAGCGAAAATCTTGTCAAGCATGCCGCCGTACACGGCGTGGAAGCAGCTTGGCACGCCCTGCGAGAGCCACGCGAAGCGGTCAAGCCCGTAGCCTGTGTCCACGGTGCGTATGGGCAGCTTGATGAACTCGCCGTTAACGACTTTATACTGCATGAAAACAAGCGTTGCAACTTCTAAGCCGCCGATGATGCACTCTACGTCGGGGCCTGCGTTTCCGCCGCCGACCCAAACGTCCTCCTTATACGTGACATCCTCGGATTTAACGCCTAAAACCTCCGTGACAAACTCGTGGTGATAGCGCACTGTGACGTCTTTCCAGTAAACCTCCAAATCAGGATAATTAAACGCGTGAGCGCCGCCCATTTCAAAAATGGTCAAGTGCCTGCCGAACGTTGGCCCAGTATTCCCAATGTCAACCAGCCTGATGCATGGCTGCGCGATAACCAGCGGGTTAGCAGGCGGCGGCGCGATGCCCTCGGTTACGTATGGTTGGAAGTCAATTATGCTGGCATGTGTCAAGTAAATATCGTTTCGCCACCTCGCCACAACAGGGTAAGGCCTAATTCGCATATGATTGTGCTTCTCAAAGAAGGAGAGAAACGCCTCCCGCATCTCGGGGAGACTGTATCTTTTCCTTGTCGGCGGATTCTTCAGAAACGTGTAGCATGCGCATCCGTCGGAAGATGATTCGCCACAAGTTTCCTGCTCAGCATTCTGTGTCCAAAAATATTCCCCGCAACCAGGACAAAGCTTTCTAATGAACCCTTCTTCCTTAAAGAACTTAAGCGCATATTCCTCTGCTGGAAACCTCTTCAAACCTCTACGACACTCCGCTTACGATTGGGGCTACCTATTTTAAAGGGGTTACGGAGTTCAACGATTTAAACCATTTCGCCTCAAAACAAAATGGCGATAGAGCAATGACTGTTGCATAATCCCACAACCCTCAGCGTTTGGTTCTTGCTTACAAATAACCTATTACAAACGCAATTAAATTAGTGGTGTTCTATAGTTTAGTACAATTGTTCTAAAGTGTAGAATTAAATATCAGGTTCTACTAATGATGCTGTTGCAAGACAAACAGTCTTGACAGAGACGAGAAGCATGAAGCTTGAAATCAAAGCAGCTGTGTACTGCTGCTTCTGGGCATGCTCGCCTTCTCTGCCTCACCGCAAAGCAGCATAAAGATTGCTAGCGCAGTACTTAACGGAAGCGTGATTTACGGCATACCCGCCCAAATGGACGCTACAGAAGCGCAAGCAACCATCGACGGCTGCGCAGCCATAAGATACTACTTCTCCCTCACTGGGCGCTACGCCTATTTAGAAAACTATTGCGGAGCTAATACACAGAATTACTATGTCTACAGTGTCGCAAACTACTTGGAAACCTATCCTTACGATTTTGCAACAGCGTTCTACAAGGGGCACTCCACATGTCTTCCGCCAGGCCATCGGCTAAATCCCTGCGTGCATAATCACACGGTGCTTTATGACAATGACGGCGGCGCTGACGCCGACCTCATCTGGGACAAGGAAATTGGATTACGCACAGTTAACCATAGGCATGATTTCGTGTTCCTATGGAGCTGCGGCACGGCAAACGAGGCTCAGATAGGCGGCATCAACGGGACTCACACATGGGGCATGGCTGCTTCGTGGCTTAAACGAACAAACCTAAATCTTACTGGTTACACTACGCCTGATGGAAGCCGCCACTGCTTCATAGGCTGGCAATACGCCTCAAAGCCGTTCTCCCAATCCACAGGCCACATGTCATATACATATCAGATTTTCGCCTCAATGTTCTTCTACTACGTCACCTACGGCGGCTACACAATAAATGGCGCCTTGGATAGAGCATCTAGGAATTACCTTGGTCGTCCTTTCGTGAACAGCACAATCTATCAAGGGTGGTGGGAGTATTTTCCTGAACAAAACGTTACCCTTCTCTGCAAAATTAGAGTCTGGGGCGACGGAAGCATGAGCCTACCGTAAGGAGCGGATGGTAAATGGATATGTCTATAAAACGGATTTACGTGGCTTTGGTTCTTACATTTGTTCTAACCTTTTCACTTGTCCAAGGTTCTACGTGTGCTGCTGAATCAGTTGCCCAGAAGAAAACATTGTCACTTCTGACTGATGTCATTATGCTCGACTTGGCAAAGTACAACATGACTTTGCTGTACGACCAAGTATCTTATCCTGCAGAATATGGCGGTATTGCTGAAGAGGAAGTGCGCTATAAACTTGAAGCCAATGGAAGTAAACTGGATGCTACTGCCGTGTATAGAAACAATGCTTTGGCATATTGCCTTATAGACGCTCTTGAACGATCAAGGCCGCCATTTTACACTCAAGCGCAACCTGCTAACCTCATTGACAAAGTTAAGGGTTTCCTTGATAGGTATCAAAAGTGGGCTGGGTCCCCCCGGTATCAAGAACTAAAAGATATACTGGACATGGTCAGCAAGGTTGAAAGTACAACAGTGACGCTGGGCAATGTGAAACTGACCATGTTAGTCGAAGGAAGTTTCGCATCTTTCCAGTGGGCATATTCATACGATGGCTTTGAACAACCTGGAATGGACGTTAGTTTCCGCGACGGCGACATCTGGAGTTTCGGCGACATATATGGCATCTTCAAAGTTGGTAGTACCACCATAAAAGTCTCTCGGGAAGAGGCCATTAGCATTGCGAGGGAGCAGGCGAAGAACTTCTCGTGGAAAGTAGGTTTAGACGCTGATGCAACTGAAGTAAAAGACTTCACAATACTGGAAACGCCTGTCAAAGCGGAGCTTAGCATGCAAGCGCGGGAGCCGCTGACTTTGTATCCTTTCTGGCGCATAACCCTATACCTTGATAAGGCGTATCCTGGCGGCGTTATAGGCATCGTAGTCGGCGTCTGGGCTGACACAGGCGAAGTCAGATACATCGAAGCACTAAGCTACGGCGGAGCCGCCCCACCTGAAGCCACACCTACTTCTACAACGCCCACATCGCCGGCAACGGATATGCGCTTAATAGCCGCGGCAACTTTGGCAGTAATTGCAGCAGCCACTATCACAACAGTACTCCTCAAGAAGAAAAGAAGCAAATAGACCAATCACTTCCCTCCTTTTTCTATTCAAGCTTTATTCAAAAGTAGTGTCCTAAACTGCAGAGCTAAAGCAATCTTTTCTGGCACACTATAAATCAGTGGATTTCTGTTGCAAAGGATACCTGCTCATTTCACGCTTTCCTTTGAAGGTATTTTTCTATTTCTTTTTCCGCATTGTCCGCCTTGATGAAGATTGGCACGTTCTCGATGCCTGTGGCAATATAGCTGCTGAGCAGCCATTCGCCCGGTGCAAACTCCAATGTCTTTTCGAGAATTCCTTTGTCAATCATGAACGTATCGCTCACCAGCGTCCTATCGTATGGTCGTGGTAGCGTGCCCACAAAGTAGGTGTGCAGCTGCTGCAACGCGTTTGTGTTCAGGTATGCGATGCGCTGGGTGGCTATGCATACGCCTAAGCCGTATTTGCGGCCCTGCCGAAGAAGCGTTTCCACATGCTGAGAGCACTTGCCTTCTATTCCGCTTTCTTTGTTGCTGACGAACTCCTGCGCCTCATCGAACACGACAAGTATGTAGGGTTTAACTGTGAATCTCCTTTTTCGCCTCACCAGCAAATCCTGTGTTAAGCTTATGGCAAGCTCCTTAATGGTGAACGGATCGCTTATTGATATCACAACCAGCCGTGTTGACTTATCCTCCAGTAACTCGCGGATGCCCTCTGCCGTCAAGCCCGCAGCGGCTTTGTCTTCTTTCTCGTTTCGCTTCTTGAATAGGTCTAAAATGGTGTTTCGCGTGGTGGCCCAAGCATACAATCCGCTTTTGTCGTGAACTTTGAATCGTTCAACAGTGTCCTGTGCGACGCCATCGATGTAGCTGACAAACTCTTCACTGACCTCTTGACTCTCGCTTAAGCCATGCTTCTCCACAAACTCCAGCACGGCATCGTGAATGGCATCCACTGCGTTCTGATAGTGCGGCTTGCCGATGGCGTCCTTTCGCTGATCATCAAGCTCTTCCAAAAACGCGGCGTAAGTGGGAATCTTTTGCTTAGGCTTAGTGTAATAAGAAAGCTTGCCCTGATCCATTATCGCTTGCAGCCCCCTCTTTGTTCGCTGATCAGTTTCATACTCGCGCGGCTTAACCACCGAGTTGAAAAACTGCTCCAGCGAGTCAATGCGATGCTCCAGAATAACCTTAGCCTTCACATTCGGATCCGCCAGCACATCTAACAATAGAAACGTGTATTCGCAGCTTATATCAAAAATAACCATCTTGGTATTCTCTTCAGTTGTGTGCAGCAATATGCGCCTGAGAATGTTAGACATTAAATTACTTTTCCCGCCGCCGGTGAAAGCGAAAACGCCGAAATGATATCTGATAAGCTTTTCAAAATCCACGTAAATCGGTATCGCCGCGTTGCTGGCTTCAAACATTTTAATCAAACCAAGCCTCGGGTCAAGCCGCGCATCTTTCACAGTCTTTGTCGGGTCAACACCGAGCGAGGCGGCGATTTTCTGGTTATACATGCGATTTATCATTTCGCCATTCAAAACGTAAACGGAGCTGCCCACTATGGGATACGAAAAGCCCTTGACAAACTCAAACTCGCATTCCCGATTAATAATCAAATCGTAATTTATGGGGATGGCATCTATCTGGATCATCATTGTTGAAGTGTCATCTGTCTGCCAGTCCTCCTCGCTCTGCTCGATGATTTCAAACTGCATCGGGTAATAGCCATGATCACCTAAGCCGCGCAAACCAAAATGCTCAGGCCAAACGCGGCTAATCTCCATCAAAGTATAACGCGTTGAGCCCTCGCTTGCCCGCTTAAAATTCCGCACCGCAAGCAGCATGCCCTCCTCAAGCAAACCCATCAGGTCCTTTTGATACTCAATCTTGACGCGGCACTGGTAGCGGGCGCCCGTGCCTGTAACCTTAGCTTCTTCTCCACCGCCGAAGTAGCGTGGAATAACCGCAGCCAAGCGGCCGCGGAACTTGCCGTCAAAATCCGTGAAACAATGGCTGTTAATGGCTTTCTCGTCTTGCCTGTTCAATGCTTGCTCGCCTCTCTCGGAAAGTGCTCATGTAGAATATGAACTTGCGCAATTTATGATTATTCAAAATCCAAGCTGCCGTTGTGTCCACGACGCATTTAAATTGGCTGTAATTCCACTTAGCCACCTTATCCGCGATAAAAAGCGCCTTATTATGCCCGAAGGCTTCCGGGATATTGGCGGGCGCCATAGCCACCAGAATGCTCATGGCTAAGTTATGCAGCCTGTTAGGCACATCTTTATCCCTAAACAGCATGGTCTCCAATGGCTCCAGCGTGCCGTCACTTAGCTCATTGCAGAACTGCATAACGCTTTCAGGCTTATAATCGTATTCGGGGTACGCCAATCGATCAACTAGCAGCACGTTGCTTCGCAGCATCGGATCCGTCTTAGCCTGGCTTAGCTGCACGTAGGTTTTCAAGAAAGCTTTTTCAAGGCCTATTTTGTTTTTTATGGCTCCTGTAACGTAGCCTTTCCGCTTTTGCCTATCAGGCAGCATGGTTCTAAATGCGGAATCATACTCGATGAGGCTCCATGGCGGCTGAATCTGCTCCGAGTTAAAGATGCTCGCTGACTGGAGTATCATGCGATCCGTGTTAGGCAAATCCTGCAGCGCTTCCAGCCTAAGCTGTGTTTTCAATAAGCCTTCCTGATGCATTATGGGGATTAGTTGCCGCTGGAAGTCACGTGCCGCGGTATCCTTGGTGACGCCTATAAGCAGTATGCGCCTCTTCCAGCATTCCTCCATGAGCATGTGCAGCGTGAAAAGCGTGAGAAACGCGGTGTCAAGCGTCGTCAGCCACTGCTCCTTGCCGTCTTTCACAATTCTCATGGCGCCTGCGGATTCTTCTCTAGGCGACTTGGAAAATATACTATCCCCTATGGCAACAGTGAGCTTTTTTATGCGCTCCCAGCTGGAAGTGTACTTTTCGCTTAGCTTGTAAACGCCCTCTTCCTCGATCAGTATTTCCTTTTTAACGAGATTTTTGAGGGCTCGTTCGATTCTACGGGCTCTTTTCTCATCTGCAACACCAAATTCTGCTTTAATCTGCTCAAAAGTTATTTTGCCTTGCTTTTTGATGAGGTTTACTATTGCATAGCGGAGATAATCCGCTCTGGGCGGCGGCAAGCCTAAACCATCATTGCAGACGAGATGCCGCGCTAAAGCTAAATCATTAACGTCAACCGCAACATTGTCCACTTTGCAGCCGAGAATACTGCATTTGGCAGTCCAGAACTCCATTTTAGACGTGTCATAAAGCAAGCTTGCACGTTCCACCGATAAGCTCCTGTCAAGCAGGATTATCCGCGTTTCTTGTTTTGGATCTGTGGCAAGCTTGAAGGCGAGGTAATACTCTGAAAAAGTCATTATTGAATTAGCGATGGTGGCATTACTTATTATGCCCTCGTCTGTAAGCACTTTACTTGGGCTTACTTCGCCGGGCTGTTCCTGAGCAAAGAAAGCCTGATCCACTTCCGGGATTTCGTTAATGTACATGGGCACCACGCTGGATATTCCCATGCTCTGCTGTAGCGTTTTCTTGTCATACCTAACTTGCGGCGCTGTATTCTCCGAAAAAGTCACAGTTCCCGTCGCCGCGTATGCACCGCCGAAAAAGATAACCATATCAAACATGGGCCGCGAGTACATAGTGCCATCTACACCGGCGAAGCGAACACTTGTTTGGCCGAAGAATTCCGCCGCAGTGCGCCAAGCCTCGCTTGAGTTGAAACCCGCCCTAATCAGGTCAGCCAGTAACTCGCTATACAGATTTTTCAGCGAGGCAAAACGTTGCTCATACTCAGAGATCTGCCTAGTCGCGCTTTGCTTCAGCGCGTTACACGTTTGCTTTACCGCGTCGCTCAGCGGAGGCACCGACATTCCAATTGTCACCTGCCAACTAACTTCTCTTATTCAAACATAAAAAAGATTGTTAACACGTAAAACGCTAAAATCAACTTCTACATATCTCTTAATCCGTTTGCGCATGTCAAGATTCTCTAAGTAAATGCGATTTTTATATGCATGATTTTGCCAATTCAATGTTGCCTTTTTGAAATGTGTATGCGTTCACTGAAACAGATTCAAAATTCAATCTCGGTAAGTTCCGCATAGGTTGGTCTACTTTATCGCCCAAACTCGATTGCTTCTAACTAACTGCGAATCCAATTAAATTAGTGGTGTTCTATAGTTTAGTACAATTGTTCTAAGGTGTAGAATTAAATATTAGGTTCTACTAATGATGCTGTTGCAAGACAAACAGTCTTGACAGAGACGAGAAGCATGAAGCTGAAAGTCATTGCAACAGGCACTCTTTTGCTTCTTAGCATACTTGTTGCCTTATCAGTGCAGTGTATTGTTATAGATACAGCTAATGCATACTATGGTGCAGGGGTCTTCTGTCCAAACAACTATATATCAAATCAATGGCCTTGGGACACACCTGATGAAATAAATTTTTCTATCACATGCTGCTGGTACATTTCTGCATATCTCTTTTCCCATTACTACCTTGGGCAAGTCTATTATAAATACGGTGATCCTTTTGATAACGATCCCATTGTCACACCCGATACATACATGGATTGTCTTGATTATTTAGAAGAACACTACAGTGCTGTAACGGTTTTTTCAAAGGGTCATTGTAGCCCTTGGGGTTATGGCGGCCTATACCGCAGATTACATTGCACTATTAATGGTACATATGCTCGAGATTCTATAGAGATTTATCCGCATACGGATCAGTTCAAATGCCGTTTTAACTTCATTTGGCATTGCGGCACCACCAATAGTTATCCTTATTGGCCTCCTTTCCCACCGGACGGACCTCCCTCTATGCCGTTCGCATTCACCCACAATTTAGGTATGACTGAATATGGTAATAGCGGTTCATGTGTCTTTGCAGGGTGGGACTATGCCTCACCGCAGTTCTACACAGTCATTCCCGATCACTATCCTTGGCAATGGGGGCAATTAGCAGTCGCAGTCTTCTATTACATGCACTACAATTACTGGAGTCTAGGCTATACGCTTAACTATCTATCAAACTTGATTTACGGCGTCAACTTTAACCAAAGCCCACTTTATAACTAATTGATTGTTTTAGGTAATATGGATATGCCTTTGAATTACTAAAAAAGGAGTGAATGACAAAAAATGAAGCAAATACAAAAAGTGGTTTGCGCTATCTTTTTTATCGCAGTCTCAGCGCAGCTTGGAATTATTTCTCCCGTGCAGTCAACTTTTACAGAATCTGAAGGAAAGGCAATAGACTTCATAAAGAACGTGCTTCCGATTGACAGCTCAAAATATAATATTACGCTTAGAAATTACGGTGCACCAGAACTGCCAGATATAGGCTACTACAAGCAAAGCCCTATCGAACAAGAAATTTTCACATACTCTTTGAAGTCAAAAGATAGTGCACTCGATGTGATTTGCGCCTTCAGCAACAAAATCTTGACCATCGGTAGCATGTATGTTGTGGAGGGCTCTGTTATTAGTGATCGTCAATACAGTAATCTATTGGATGCCGCTAAAGATTTTCTTAAGAAATACCAAGCCTACTCTAAATTGGATTCAACAGAAATGATAAATATGCTATCAAATGTTGATCCATCTAAAAACGCGACTGTAACATCGGGCGTCCTCAAGCTTACCGTGACTCACCAGGACTTGTCAGGCACATGGTTCGGTGACACTGTTGACTTCCGCTGGGTGCAAACCTTCAACGGCTGCGACTACCTCGCAGTAGATCTTGCTTTTCGCGATGGTGTCTTCTCAAACATTATCGACCATCGTCAACTATATTCAATAGGCAACACTGCGGTAAATATTTCTAAAGAGCAAGCTGTGAAAATTGCAATGGAATACGTAAAGAACTACTCATACGAAATAGCAGAGGGTGTTTGGATAAGCGATTTTAACGTTACTGAGGAACGAACAGTTGCAAACTTGGTTCCAACAGTAAGAGAGGCCAATGTTTTATATCCCTACTGGAGCATTACACTTTACCTTAACCAGACGTATCCTGGCAGCGTCACCTCTCTTCTGCTAGGAATCTGGGCTGACTCAGGAGAAGTATTCTTTTGCCACTATCAAGCATACGGCGGTAGTAACCTAATACTGGATGGCAATTCAGGCTATGAATCACCTGCAATGTCGCCCACATCGCCAACTCAAGAGAATACTAAAGCGTTAATAGACCCCAGGATGGCAGTGGTAATATCAATCGCGGCGATAGCAATTGCAGTAGCAACAACCCTACTTCTAAAAAAAGAAGCAAATAGAGCTCTTACTTTCCTCCTTTTTTATTTTTGCAAGTTCTATTCAAAATAGCCATAAATTTTCACACTGCTTGTCTGCAAACACTATGCCGATTAAGCATAACGTGTCTTCTCTTATAGTACCGATATCCTAACACTTAACACTTTATAGCTGAATCTCAGTACTCTATAACTGAGTAGGGTCGATGTTAAAAGAAGAAATAAACCCGATATCACTTTTTTCCACGCCAAACCTCCATCTTCAAAGTTTTCATTAAATTTTTGAACCGCTTCTTTAGAACAGAGTTCAATAAGATTACTTAATTCCTCAAAATGCACAAACTATGCGCCAGAAATCGGGACAATTTGAATATAAGGCGGGCCCGACGGGAATTGAACCCGTGACCCCCGGATTTCTTTGGCCTTGGGCTTAAAAGTCCGGTGCTCTGTCCTTACTGAGCTACGGGCCCTTTGGCATATTTTACGTTCATAGGAGAAACAAAAAAGGGGTTTTTTAGCGTTTCGATTCAATACTGGGAGAAAAATTAGGAATTGGTTGGTGCTTTTAGAATGCTGGCCATGAAACCCTTAACTTTGTCGTTTGCACCCAGTAATGTATCGATTGTTTTTTCGCCTTTCTCCGTGAGTTTATAAACGCGTTTATTTTCTTCCCATACGCCTTCGACGAGGCCGTTTCTCTCTAGCGAGTATAATAGTGAATATACGGTGCCTGAACTGACGAGGAGATTGAATTTGTTGTGTATGTATGAGATGACGTCGTAGCCGCTGAGCGGTCCGTTTCGTAGTTCAGTCATTATTATGATGTCCATGAAGTTTTTGATGATGCGTTCGTGTATTTTTTTGAGGATTTGTATTTCGAGTTTGCTGTTGCTAACGGTAACTGTTAGTGCCACCATGTTCAGTCACGTTGTAATATTTTTAGTTGTGTTTAGATATATAAAATTTATTCGAATTTCGAATTAGATGTTGAAATAAAATCTGAAATATACATACTAAAACCGCGCAACACGAAGCCAAAACTCCACATCCACCTCACCTTTCCA
>JAWCMT010000008.1:0-49377 GCA_038849555.1 Bathyarchaeia archaeon
GATGCTGGCGACGCTTGGGTTGGAGTTTAAAGCGTTGGACCCAAAAAAATGCGCTCAGATTTTAAGGAAAGCAGAGACCGCGAAGCTGGAAGACTTCTTCAAGCAATAACGTTAAATCATTCCAGCGGCTTCTTGCCTTCTATGGTGAAAGGGCGAAAATGAATCTTTGGAAAAACATTCCAGCAGGAGACAAGCCTCCAGCACACCTGAACATGGTTATTGAGGTGACAAGTGCTTCCCGCGACAAGTACGAGTACAGGCCAGAATGGGAAGCCTTCGTGTTGGACAGGATAATTCCTTCATCAGTAATTTTCCCGGTGGAATACGGGTTTGTTCCGCAAACATGGATGGATGATGAGGACCCGTTGGATATTATGGCTTTAAGCTTTGAGCCGCTGGAAGTTGGCGCCATAGCCAAAGTACGCGTAATAGGCGCCTTGATAATCGAAGATGAGAATGGCGTAGACCCGAAAATTCTTTCAGTGCTTGAAAACGACAGACGCTTTGAAGGATACAAGGACATATCTGACATACATAAGCATGAGCTTGTGGAGATTCAGGAGTTCTTTGAAACCTACAAGCGCCTAGAGCCGCACAAGTGGGCTAGGGCGAAGGAGTGGAAGAACGCCGCTGAAGCCATGAAAATCGTTGAGCAAGCCATGCGGAAATATCACGAATTAGACCTAAAATAGTCGCAGTCCAGCGGAGCACTGTGGCTATTAGTGCTTACGAACCGTTTTTGCTTAGCCGTTTCGATCACCGAAAAACGTAATGTCCACTGCAACTTGCTTATCGCTTAAACTAAAAATAAGAAAAAGGGCTATTTGCGTCTTTTCTTTAAGACCCCTGTAGTTACGGCAACTGCTGTTACGGTTACAGCTGCTCCAATTATAATGTATGCAGCAAGCGACGACTCGAATTCGCAGTGTTTAGTGTCAGAGGAAGCCGAAAGGTTAGGAGATGCAACTGAGGGCGAATTTGCGTCAGGAACAACTCCATAATATCCTGTTGTCTTGCAGTAGGCGATTTCGCCTGTATCAGCCCGCATATACACTTCAACGCCTGTAATGCTATACACTTCTGGGTCAGCAACAAACCAAACATACCAGTAAGGATAACTCGTAAAGTTTGCTGTGCCAACCTGAAGACGCACCATCAAGGGCGCTTCCTTTACGCGAAACGGAAATACCGCCCATCTATCTCCAACCCAGATGGTTACGTTAGTAATAGTTTTGGCTTTCTCCAAAGATATGCGCACGGCTTCTTCCTGCGAAATATTCACGTCTGCACTGCCTATACGGTAAAAGCTTGTTTCGTCCACAAAATCGTCTACTATACCGTTGTTTAAGCTAAGGCTTAACCCTGTAGGAAATTCGAGACCGTTGACTATGCGCACCCAATCAATATAATTGCCTGTTATCCTCATTTTCAAGTTGCCCTTTGTTATATTCATAGCCTTTATTTCAGCGACATCGCCCAAGATATTTAGTGCTTCTTGAATTATTGACGACTTTGAGTATGCTTGGTATCTTTGTAGCATGCCTTTAACTGCATCCAACTTGTTGGCAGGTAATGGCTGAGCGTAAAGCGGGAAACCCTCTAGCGGATCTATAGACCATCGAATCAGAATATGGTTTGCAAACGTAATCATAACTCGCATTTTGCTTCCAGCATATTCTAGAGTATAATCAACATATTCCCGAAAAAGACCATTATAAATTTCCGAGTTGTAATTGTAGAGTTCCGCGTCATACTTCGTCATGTCAAGCCCTATAACGTTCCCAACGAAAGAAAGAGCTCTATTTTCAACTTCAGCACTTAACTCTTCTGAGTATACCTCAAGCATTTGTAGAAATGAAAAAACAAAGATCAAGGTTAGAGCTAAAAGCGCCATGAATTTTTTCTTAGCAATCTTCATTATCCAATCACTCCTAGGATGTTGTTTCCGTCGCCGTAGACGCGCATTCGACATTTCCACCACTGCCCTTGTGCATATTCATCCCAACCCCAATAGAGATCGTTGCCTGGAGCATTGAATTTACTCATTCCAACACCCATGTCAGCTGTTGCATAATCGAGAGCCTCCTTTATCGACCGTTGATTGATTAGTGCATGATAGTAGAAGCGTCTTATGAAATCGCCATAGTTATTTGTAGGATGACCCTCGAAGGATGCCGTGAGCAGCTTTGACATGTTTTCAAAGCCTATGTAGCAGAAGTTGCTACTCTCAATAGGAGGATCATAGCCTGTTTTGTCTAGACCTGTAGTTTGTGTCCAAGCGTAAGGCATACCTACCCATCCTGTTCCGTGAGCCGAATCGTAATAGCCATAGCATAACTGCCCAGTAAGCGGATTAATGAATAGGTCTCCATTTGTGCAAGTCCAAATCATAGTAAAATAATGCTTGGCACCACCATGAGGATACATCGCAAAATCGATAACTCCTGTATATTCTCCGCTATCGCCGTAGTAAGCATAATGTCTAACGTAGCCATCAATAACCCAGATAGGCCCAGGTGCACCAGGAGGCCACTCGTAATGTCCGTAAGGATACATATATGGAAACATATGCCCAACATGGAAAGTAGCCAGATAATCATAGCTACCTGAACTCTTCACCGAATCAGAACACTGATAAACATTTGATGCGTATGTGTCAGGGCCAAAAAAATTGTTCGCCGCCCAAGTCGGATATTTTTGCTCAAAAAGTCCTCGTATGTCCATGCAAAGATAGCCCATCTCTGCTACCTCAGGGTATTCTTGCCCATAGCGGGAACCCCAAGTCACACCAACATGCTAGACACCTTGCGCAACCGCTGAAAACGACGTTACACGCCCTGATAGCGTCACAACAAGCAAAAGCAGCAGTGCGCATGTAGCTATACGAGTTATCTTCATTCATTTTCGCCTCGTATAATTAATGCATGCACTCGGTTATATCTACGAAGTTAAATCTTATAAAATTTTCCCTATAAACCATCTTATCGTATACAAAATTATTGAACCAAAGAGTGTTTTAAACAAACAATTGCAAAAAAACTTTGAGTTCCTCAACTTAAAAAGTATTTATCAAAAAAGTTAAATTCCAAATAAGCAGTATCTGAAAAAACTAATCACAGAAACAAAAATTTTTTAAGCTAATTTCTGGCTTAGAACCTGCTGTTCCTTCTCGGATAACCAGCCCTCTTTCTGCAAGGCATCTAATCCTCGCTTTATGCTCTCGCGCGTCACATCTTGCTTTAGCATGTTTAAGCTTTCACAGAGCTCCCGCAGTTCCGCTTCGAAAGCGGCATTCTGATACGCAAGCACCTGAAGCGTATCCATTAGCGAAGTTACAACCTCAAAGCGTGGCGTGAGCAGCTGCTTAATTTTCGTCTTGCCCAATGCACCCTTGATTCTGGTGGAGAAGCCGAAGGCGTTTGCTTCTGAAGGCGGAAAGAACAAGTAGCGCTTTGCAGATTCCGCTTGATAGCAAGCCACATAAAAGGGAACATAGAACAAAACGACCTCTTTCAGCGGCAGCTCCTGCTTGATGCCGAGTTTTGCAAAGTTGTCCATGCATGTTTCGATTAACTTGGCGGCTCTGCCCAGCTGCTCAGTTATCAGCCTGGTCTGCTGCTCCAGCGTCTCCATCTCCTGCTTCAGAAGAACAAGTTTCGCGTCGCGTGAAGACTCAAGCTCCAGCAGCGGCTGCCGCGCTTCTTTAACTTTAGCCTCTGACTCGTTGCGTAGATTGAAGACTTCGAGGGATTTGCGTTCCTCCAAATCCTTAAGCGCCTTTTCTGCCTGCTCAAGCTTCTTTTCAATTTCAGAAAGCTCCTGCTTCATCTGATTAGCCTTTTCCTTCCACTTTTGCTCGCCAGCATAATCGTCTTTTTCCGCTCGGGTCTTGGCCTCCAACTTGTAATGTTCAATTTTCGCAAGCGCCGCTTCACGAGACTTTTCAAGCTTCAGCTTTTCCTTCTGGAGAGCATGCTCCTGCTTCTCGTAATTCTTAGCCACCTCAATGATTTTATGGTCATAATCCTCTCTAAGATGAGTAATCTTCGGCTCAATAAGCTCCTCCTGCGCCTTAATTTTCACGGCGAACTCGTCTCTGACGGCCTTGGCTTTGCCGTGCAGCAGCTTAACGTAATGGCGAGTTGCCTTGTTTAGAAATTTCATGCACCAATAAAGCCTGTCACGATCAGCCTTGAGAGATGAATGCACGCTTTTAAGCTCATCCAACGCAGCCGCAATCGGCGCTTCTTCCAGAAGAGGCGAAAGCAATGCCACGTTACTGTGCTGCTCGCTTATTTCTACGGCTTCACGGCGGTAAACATCAAACTCCTTCAAAAACTCGGGCTCGCTGACTAAACCGTTTATTTGCATGCTCTTCTCTGTCGCTGGCGCCTGAAAATAGTTAAGGTGGTCGGAGAGAAAAGCCAGATATGTCTCGCGTGTCTTCGCTCCTCTTTTAAGGTTCTCCATGAAGACGCCCACATCTGGAACAGCCGCATAAGGCAATGTGGATTTAGCCCTATTCAAGCCATCAAAAATCAGTGTGATTTCCTGCCATGGAAAAAGCCAGAGAGGATAACCTATTTGGGCGATGAAAACGATTTTCTCTTCAGGTCGCGATGAAATGAGACCGCCGCCTTTTGCTCTTTCCTCCTCTGCAAACGCGAAAACGGCGGCCGATTCCAACTCGGCGGTGAAGGGTTCCTTACGGTTTTCTGAAAGAGCAGTAAACGGCAAAATAAACTCTTTGAGCGCCGAACCCGTTCCTGACATCCGTTTCCCTCGAGAGTAAATGGTGCATGTGCCATTTAAAAATTTGTCACAAAACCTATGGTCTACCAGAGAAAAAGTCTGAAAGCTTCTTTTGGAAGAGCGCCTTCTTTAAAAGCTCACTTTGCATTACCCATCGTCGCAGGGGAATCTCGAATCTGCTGCTGATGAACTGTAACGCCTCGTTTAAGCTTTTGAAAAGCTGTGGTTTCTGCCGCATGGCGTTCCGCACATTCTCGCGCACTTGCCAGACGCCGACGGGCATTATGTAGCCTGGCCGCGCTTCACGCAACACAATCACGGTGGCTTGCCGCCGCTCTTTAACCAGTTGCTCACAAACTGCTAAACGCGCAGAGTAATAGCAGCCGCCAATCTGCGCATAAGTTGTCCTTCCATCTCTGCCTTCCCAATCTGAAAAAATCAACGTGCTATTCCCACGCGGATTCCACACTGTTCCTGGGTACCATGCCTCCATGGATTCGTAGCCCCAAGCGTCAGGAATCATCAGAACCTCAAACACATTGTCCAGGTAAACGGATTCATAAACGCGGTATTCGCTTATCTCAGGGAAAGCTTTCACCTGCTCGATTAAGGCCTTCGAGATGATGTCGTCCACGGCGGTTATGCTCCAGCGGGTCGGCACCAGACGCCTGTTCTTCTCGATGCCGAAGGCGCCGACGCTGAAGGCACGCTGAATCTTTGTAACCATGACGCCGCGGTTGTAAAGCTCCAACACGGCTTCAGTAGCGCGCAGGTCAGTATCATAGTAAGCTTTCTCGATTCTGCTATCAAACCGTGCATTGCCCAAGCGCATGTCTCGTATGGGCGCGGACGGCCCGAAAGGCTGAACATCATCATCCATGAAAAGGAAGCCGCGAGGTTTTTTTGTGAGGTTTAATTCAAGGTCAACGCTGTTTTCTGCAAGCGCTAACTCCCGCGTTTTCTCAGCTATCTTGCCAGCCTGCTCAAACTTTTCAACGTGAACACGGTGCTTGCCGCGGATAAGCAGCGAGCGGAAGCCCACGATTTCATCAATCGACCGACCGAACCACTGTTCGGGCAAGTCGTAGAGGCTGGTGTCCTCGTGGACCGGCGGCACAAGAGGCCCCGCGTACACGTAGGGATAGCCAATTCGCCCGATGAATACGCTGGGCGGCGAGACGCCTGCAATGTCTTCGCTTGCCATAAGCGGCACACTTTTCAGGTAATAGTTGACTTTCACCATTATTGGACAGCGTGTTTTCCCGCAGAGAAACCTAGAGCCCTTACAGAGTACGCATGGGCTGCTTCTTGAAGCACGCGTAACTATGCTTTCTTCAACGGCAGAATTGTTGCTTCGCTTTATCATGTCCATTATCCAATTGCTTGATGCATTGTGGAGTGTGGATGGCAGTGGCATAGTCATCTTCAAAATGGATGTAGCGGCTTCTTATTTTTATCGCAGTTAAAAGCGGCAAAAATTGAAGGCGCGCTGCCTAAAAAATATTGGAAAACTATACATCAAAATGCTAAAAAGTAAGCATTGAAGGTAAAAAGCGCTATCAGCTAGCGCATGGCAAACCTAGAAGAAATGCGGGGGAGAAAGCTGAAAAACCATTTCGCGGGAATGCTTGTGATAAAGCTTACAAAGCCTAAGATGTTACGACAGGAGTTAGCAGCAGCCTCTTTGCGGCCCTCGGTTTCCATTTTAACACTACAAAACAACTGCTGTCAAAGCAATACGTGGTTAATTCTACACTATTTCATTATGCCTTAACAAAAGCTTTCCTATAGCAACAGAAAAAACTGTAGAGCAAAATGGCGCCCAGGCCGGGATTTGAACCCGGGTCTAGCGGGCGACAGCCGCTTATACTAGACCGGACTATACTACCTGGGCTGTCAAACGCCTAAGATGCGAAATGGATAATGCGGATTTTGCTTATTTAAGCTTATCTTGACAATTACCGAGTATATTTGCTTAAGCCCGCAGCAGCCTGCCTTCATATTTGGCGGCTAATAGCCAATCAATGCAGAAAACAATAGAGGGGGACTACCTTAGACACGCCAAGCTTGCCCATTAAGGATGGAGGACGCGTGATAATCGATACAGATAAATTCTGCACTCCTCAGAAGTTTAGCCATCTCAGCATTCGTGGTTTGCATGATAGCCGTGGCATTAGCCGTTTCCATCCTCCTGTTGGCAATAGCATTAGACCTGCTGCTTGGAGATCCATCACCGAATTACCCCGAGAAGATGGCATTCAAACTGCATCCGGCCGTGCTCATGGGCACGTTCACCAAGAAGCTGGAGCCGCATTTTAAGGATTCAAACCCGAAAGTGGCTAAACTGAAAGGCGCCCTTTTAGCCTTAACAATAATAGCCGCTTTCACGTTACCTGTTTTCCTCGGCCTATGGGCAGCTTACGCCTTCTTAAGCGCAATAGCCTACGCCATCTTCGGCATAATACTCTTGAAGTTTACGATTTGCATAAAACTTGAAACCGACTGGGCAAAAGCAGCAGCCAAAGCCATCGCAGCAAACGACCTAAACGAAGCCAAAAAATACTCGCACTTCTCGCGTAGAGATTCCACAAACCTGACTGGCCCGCAAATCAGCTCCGCAGTCATCGAATCAATGGCGGAAAACCTAATCGACTTCAAAATCTCACCTGTACTTGCATACTCGCTCTTCGGCGTTTCAGGCGCAATAGCCTTCAAAGCCATCAACACGCTCGACGGCATGGTCGGCTTCAAAGACAGCGAACACATCCACACAGGCTGGTTCAGCGCAAACCTTGACACAGTGGTCAACTATGTCCCAGCACGATTAACCGCCCTACTCATAGTGATAGCCGCCGCTATGCTCGGCGAAGACCACAAAAACGCATGGAAAATCGCCTGCCGAGACCACGCCAAAACGCCCAGCAGAAACCACGGCTGGCCAATGGCCGCTATGGCCGGAGCATTACGCGTGCAGCTGGAGAAGCCGGGACAATACATTCTCGGCGACCAAATTGAACCGCTTACACCAGACAAGATACTAAAGGCACTAAAAATCAGGAATGCAGCGCTACTTTTATGCCTGTTACTAAGCCTGCTGATAATTTTGCTTACGAGAATGTACTTTTTCCCCTATTAGCCAAGGGGCTTGCTCAGCTGCAAAACCTATTAATCGCACGTTCTAAACTATTTTCTTCAAAAAAAGGACGCATAGAGGCATGGCTACGGCGGCTTCTTCGCAGCGGCAGATTCTCACAGCCAATTATCGCCTAATCAAAAATAAAACCGCAAAGTGCAGGTATAGCGTATGCATGTTTGCCTGATAAATCCGCCACGTATTCAACCTAAAGCATGGGGTAAACCAAGCGTTTTCCAGCCCATAGGCTTAGCTTACATAGCCGCCGTGCTCGAAAAAACGCATAAAGTGTGCATAATAGACGCGCCAACAGAAGGCTGGCGGAACCTACAGCAGATAGATGAGACAAAATACCGCGTCGGCTTAAGTCGCACCGAAATAGCGGATAGGCTCAAGCGTTGGGCGCCAGACATGGTTGTGATTGAGATTCCGTTTTCCGGCTGGTCTAGAACGGCGTTTGAAGTGGCGGCTATCGCAAAAAGCATTAACCCCGGCGTCGTCACGGTGCTGGAAGGGCAGCATCCTTCCGCACGCACCGAGGACTGCCTCGCGAACCCTAATGTGGATTTTGTCGTGATAGGTGAACCAGAAATAACCATCGCTGAATTAATCGACGCACTGGACAAGAAAACAGGAAAACTCGAGGAAATAAGGGGTATAGGCTTCAAAAAAAATGGCGCGGCGGTCATCACTCCGCAACGGCCGCTACTGGAGAATCTGGACGCGCTTCCTTTTCCAGCAAGACATCTTCTCCCAATTAAGGATTATTATGACGCTGTAAAAGAGAACCCGCTTAGAGGCGAAATCTACAAGCCTTGGACGGCGCTGATAACCAGCCGCGGCTGCCCATATGAGTGCATCTTTTGCACGCACCACATAGTTTGGGGAAGAAAATGGCGTGGCAGAAGACCAGAGAACGTGGTTGCCGAGATAGAGCATGTCATCAGAACGTACGATGTTAAACAAATCGATTTTCTAGATGACAACATGACGCTTGACAGAAAAAGAATGGAAAGCATATGCGACCTAATCATAAAAAAAGGCTTAAAATTTGAGTGGTTCACGCCTAACGGAGTCAGAGCAGACACACTTGACGAGAAACTCTTGGCCAAAATGAAGAAGGCTGGCTGCAGGAAAATCCGCATAGCGCCAGAATCAGGCGTTCAACATGTCATAGACCAAATCATCAAAAAGAAACTTGACCTCAAACGTGTAGAGCACGCAGTGGCTCTATGCAAGAAAGTGGGAATCAAGGTGGGCTGCTTCTTTGTAATCGGCTTCATAGGCGAAACAAAAAGGGACATACAGGAAACCATAAAGTACGCCTATAAGCTCAGGCAGTTGGGCGCGGAAAGCTTCGTCTTCAGCATAGCCACGCCCGTTTATGGCACCAGACTCTACGAGCAAGCAAAAAGCGAAGGGTTTCTAAGGGAATGCTTCAGCGATGACGCCTTAGCTGGAGCGGAACCACTCATTGAAACGCCCGAATTTACAGCTGATGAACTGCGCGAGTTATGCGCACAGGCGAATCTTGTGAACCCAACCTTCACACGCGAAAAAATGCTAAGAGCCATTAGAAACCCACGTAAAACACTGAAAACGCTGTTAGGGAGGCAATAAAGCTGACCGCAAGCAACAGCCATAACCATCAGATAGACTTAACGGCGAACAAGCTTTAGTTACTTGCGGGCTCTGCACTTTGCGTTTGAACTTTTCTTTTTCTGAGAAAAGCGAGAAAAGCTAAAACCACAACTATGCTGGTAAGTGAAACTATAATCGAAGGCACTGATATCCCTATTGGCGATAACCCCAAGAAAAGCCCGGATACGCCGACTATGCTAAAACTTAGCGCCACAGACAACACAGCTTTCTCAACTAAATCCAATTTCCCCTCTTGAAACAGGACAGTGGCAAGACAGTAGCCAGGCACAACCGCAACAAACACGAAGCCAAACAAGTACGTGAGTACTGAAAATGGCGAATTGCTAGGAATGAGGTAAACACAAAGCAGAGTCAAAAGAGTATAGAATATAATTATTCCAAGCCAACTGGAAGCTTTCAACCTTCTATCCTTCAACAGATTTCAAACAAGCTTCAAAAAATAAAAAGAGAGATGTTTAGAGGAAAATCTTGTAGATCGGATGCTGCTCATGCAGCGGTCTAATATCCAGGTCGCCCATCGCAGAAGCAACGTAAGTGTCAACTATCGCCACTGCAGGGAACACAAAGTCTGATTGCTCAGCAGGCCCGAACATCAGCCAGTTGGCACCCAGCGTCTGCATGATAGCGTTTGTGGCAGTTCTAGTTCCGTACCTGAACTCCTTAGGAACATGCGCTTTAACCCAGCCCATGGTGGTAACAACGTTTCCAGTTCCCAAGCCCGTTGGGTGACCATACTTCTCTTTTATCTTCGGTATAGCCCGTACAGCAGTGCCCATATCTGGCTCGAACGCTGGAATAGCTGTGTCAATTAACGGTTTTGTGATGCCGCCTTCCTTTGCCAATGCTAAGGCTTCTTCCAAGACCTGCATTTTACCTTCGAGGCTGTTGTCCTTTGGATTGTCAGCAAGCACTATTGAAGCTGTAATTCCGCATTCTTTGACTTTTGCCGCTTCAGCCTTGGAGACACCCTTGTAGAACGAGTTGTAAATGCACCTGTCCTGCAAACCGGCGTTTTTGATTATTTCTGCGCCTGCCATGCGCGTCTTCGGACTCATAGCATCCAACATAATCGGCGCATCGGTGTGGTCAGCAACGAAAGGAATGTACTTTGAGAAAGCTTCCTCCGTGGTTCCAACAACGTCCAAAGCAAATGGCACGCCAGTCAAGTCACGCAATGTTTCCATTTTGTTGATTATGGCTTCAGCCTCTTTTGCATCGAATATTCCTCTGTTTGCGTCTTGCACCATTTTCTGGCCGAGCCAGAAAATCGAGCCTATCAAGAAGGTTGGTAATTCGCCTGGTTGACCGCCAACTTGCACTTTTCCTATTTGATATACTTTTTGTTCTGTGTTGAACTTGAACATGTTGCCTCATCTGAACCTTAAATTTACTTTTTCTTTCCTGCTATTGCTTTCTTCGCGATTTCAACGGCTTCTTCCTTGTTCTTGCCGAATATGGCTCCCAAGGCATCAGCGTCTTCCTTTTTCACTGCAGCGCCGCCCATGATAATTATCAGCTTCTCTTTAAGCCCAGCAGCCTTCAATGATTCATCCAATTTTGCAAGGTTGTTTTTCGCTGGCACAGTGTTAATTGAAAGCGCCAGTATATCAGCATTGGACTCTTTGACTTTGTCTACAAAAACTTGCGGCGCAACACTTTTGCCAGCATCGACAGTTTTGAAACCAGCGCGCTTCAGTGCCTTTCTAACTGCCTCTTTCGCGGTGTCGTGCATGTCTGGTTCAAGATTGCCGATGACAACGGTTCCAAGCGGGTTTTCAGGTTCAGGTGGCTCTTTTTCCATCATAGATTTAAGCCATGACATTTTAACTTACTTCCCTTCAGGTTTTACCCTCGCTTTTTATATTTGAATATCATATTTAAACTTTAACTCTGAATCTATATTAACCATTCAAGAAACAAGAAATATGCTTGGGAAGGCCGAAAATGCCCAAAATAGCTGATAAGGCTCTCTTGCCGTTTCTCATTTTAACATTAGCCTTTGTATATCGAATGCTGCTGATGACTTGGGCTGTTTACCCTCCAGGCGCGGACATTGGGCTACACCAAAGCGTCATCAAATCCATCACATTATCGGGTAACACGAATTTCCTATGGAACAACTATCAGATGGGAGGCGGACTTTCTCTAACTTTCCCGGGATATCACATCTTTGTTTCATACATAATTTTGTTAACAGGCATTCCTGATTACTTGGCGCATTCGTTAGTTGTTTCCTTTTTTTCCTCGCTTATTGTGTTAGTCGCGTATCTAATTACACGCGCGGTATGGATGGAATCAACCGCCTTGATAGTCGCGTTTTTAGTGGCGATTTCAAGGTTTGATATAGAAATGCTCCTTTGGGGCGGCTACCCTAACGTCATAACGCTAATGCTGATGCCGCTGATTTTTTACTTGTTCCTGCAAAAAAATAAGTTTTCGCCGCCAGCATTTCTTGCCACAACCGCCCTTTTGTCTGGAACAGTATTCTTAACCCACTCTTTAAGCGCAGTTATGTTCGTGGGAATAACCTTCACTACAGTGTTACTTACTTTAATTTTCTCCAAGAAACTTGGCATAGTGAAGAAACAGCTTTTAATCTGGGTTGTACCCATCTTTCTCGGCGCCATACTGGTTTCGCCTTTTCTGGTTGAAGTTGCGCCTGCGTATGTGCATGTAAACGGAGAAACCTTTACAGGCGGCATTTCCGACATTCGGCAAGCGCTGCTTTCGACAAGAGTTCTGCCTCTGGAGTGGGTGATCCCTCTTTTCGGCTCTGTCATCTTTTTCTTCTTGTTCTCCAGAAAATACAAGGGCAGCTCCTTTACGGTTCCCGCTTTGTTTTTCGTTGCGTGGATTTTGGTTCCGATGATTTTTACTCAAGGATACCTTGTGGGAATATATACAGATTATAATCGATTTTTGTACTTCATCATCTTACCTATCATAATGCTGATTGGGCTTGGAATCGATCATGGCGCAGGCTTCTTCGCGCGGGTAATAGACACGTACCTAACTTTGACACACAATGCAGGGTCAAGACGCTGGATGCGCCTGTCTCGCAAAACTATCTATTCCAGCTTCCTTCTCGGTTTTCTGTTATTCGCGTTTTTATGCGTGCCACTTTTCGTGACTCCATCTCAAGGCATAGCGGTGCAAAGTTTTTACCAAGTGATGAACGACAAGGGCTACGAGGCAATAAAATGGGCGCGAGAAAACACCGCGGCAGGTTCAGTGTTTGTTTCCGACGCGCTCTACGGCTGGTGGTTTTCAGGTTTCGCGGAGCGCCCAACCCTAAGCGCTGTTGACCCCCAGTACTTGACGCTTGCACGCGAACTTGAACCCGCAAAGACCGCCAAAAACCTGCTGGACACGGATTACCTAGTAGATAATGGTTTGATTCAGGTTCGAGAAGACGGCGGCTACATTGGTAGGCATAACCCAATGTTTCTGGCCAAGCTTAACTGGACCTATTTCCCCTACCCATTCATGCATTTCAATAACAGCGCATCAGAAATCAAATACCGAGTTGGCGAGAAACTGCATTCGTTAAGCTTAACTGAGCTCCCAGTGCAAGAAATGTGGGTGGAAAGCAACGGAGAGCACGCCACTATCGTTGTGAAAAAGGGCAATGATTTCTTCAATTATACGCAACTAACAACAGTTTACAAAGGTTCACGTTTCGTTAATATGACCATCACTTTGGAAAGCGCAATTGACGATGTTTCTTTGGATTGGCTTACTTTTAAAGTGCACAGCAAAGGCAAGGTAGTCACTACGCTGGAAAATGAGACTGTAGGCTTGCTCGATGAAGGCGTGAAAGCGCTGGCGCAATTAATTTTTGATAAATCAACATTAAAACTCAAAGTTATCAACAAGGAAAATCCCTGCATACTCGAATTAGAATACAACTTGAAAGGCAAATCCGAAGCGCAGATTCAGCTTATGGCAAGCACATTTTCAGTTACAGACGACCCAGAAGTTTATAAAAACCCAGAAAACACAGAAAAAAGTATGACGGAAATAGTCTTGGATAATCTTAAAGCGTTTCATGAAGGAAAGTTACTTAAGCTATCTCAAGAGAACGGGGAGAAACCCCTTATTGACGTTTTTGATTACAAGTACGCGATAAAAAAGTGGGCTATTTCCTATATTGCCTGCCGTGATTCTGAGTTAATTCCAAAATTTGCGAAGGATCCCGCCTTCAGCCTCGTGTTTATTAACGATGAGGTAGCAATATTTGGGGTTAAACGGTCTTAAATCCAAGCGAGGAGAGCACCGTAGCCTTGACGTATAAACTTGAAAACGGCAAATTTTTCGAAGCAATTTTTGTAATTGCTTTTTCAGTATTCATCTTAGTATTCTTTTATGCGCTAATATCAATGAACGGGCTTGTCTTAGGAAATGACCCGGCTGTCCATTTAGAAAAAGCACAGATATTTCTAAGAACCGGCAAGATCCCCTTGGAAAATTTAGGCTGGGCTCCGCCGCTCTACTCGATTATGCTTGCCGCGTTCATCGCTTTTACCGGCGCAGGCAGCATTGAGCAAATGATTTTTCTGGTTAAGGCAGCAGCCGTGATTATCGATTGGCTACTGGTTTTATCGGTTTATTTAATTGGCTCCAAATTTTTCAGCAAGAAAATCGGTGCTGCAGCCGCAATTTTGTTGTTAATGTGTGTGCCAATGTATGAAGTCAACTTGTGGGGCGGTTACACCACAGTGCTTGGATTGGCATTCATGGTCCTACTGTTTTCATATCTGCCTTCAGCCAAAGATACGGGGCATGTAATGATCACCTTCTTAGCAGGTTTTTCTTTAGTTCTATCGCATCAGCTGACGACGTTTGTGGTCGCGTTAGTTCTTCCACCAATCCTTCTCTTCTTGCTCGTAAAATCTAGAGGCACATACTTCAAGGCCTTAGTTGCGCTGGTTCTGGGCGGGGGATTAGCCTTTTTCCTCTATTATTTCAAAGCAACAATAGCTTATGTTGATGTAATCATCGAGCATGTCTTCCTCACACAAAAAGCGTATGCATACCAGATTCCATACACCAGCCTTAACGCGTTCATGATAAATTTTGGCTTCATCCTCGTGCTCGCGTTGGCAGGTATTTTCCTTGCCCTCCTCAAATTAAGAGCAGAAAAACAGCCGGCACTTTTCCTGATTTTATTCCTAAGCTTTCTTGTGCCGCTTATTCTATCGCAATCGCACCTGTTTGGGCTGTACCTACCGTTTCAATGGTTCATTTACTATTTGACGCCGCCCATGGCCATTCTCGCAGCCGTTTCACTTACATTCATAATCGACCGAACCGCAGGTTTCTATCGCAGGTATAAACAAAAATGGAAGAAAATCCAGCTGCAATCAGTGACGCTCGCCCTTATTATTTTAGCATCTTTGACCTTTATGTTCCGCGCCGGAGTGGTCTATGGGAAAATCATGGAGGCAAGCGTGTACTATTCAACAACTGATTTGAAAGCATACGACGCGGGCGTTTGGCTCCGGAGCAATTTTCCAGAAGAAGCAGCAGTGGTTGTGACGGAGGTTCCTGGGTTTTGGTTCCAATTATTCTCTGGCAAGCAGGTGATAGCGCAAACCAGCCCGACAGTCGAAAGAAACGTGGTTGCGGAGGCTGTCCTGGACTTAACTTACGAGGTTGAGCACCCATTAACTTTGGTGAGGGTGTATGACATGACGAAAGGCGATGTTTCTGATGAGAACTACGTTTCCATAAACCATGTTTGGTACATGGTTTCATACTCCGCGGCAGATGGAAACTTTATAGGTTACAGCGTAAACGGTGTTGAAAAAAGACCGCGGCTGTCTGATTTTAACAGAGAAACCGTTTTTGAGAATACTAGTTCTCTTAAGAAGCTGGCTATCCGCTACTTCAACGATGAGATAAGCATTATGCAAACAATTCTTATCCAAAACGACAGATACCCAATAAATGTCATCTGGGCAGTGTCGCCCCTGAAAAGCAGCGTCAGCAATGTCTCGCTGTATTTGAGTACTTTCTTTGATCTACGCTTCTCCCTCGAAAAGGCTTATGTCCCCGGCGTATTAAATTGGGAGAACCCGTGGAGCCGCCCCACGTACATTCATGGAAATGAGTGGGCAGTAGTGAACTTTTCCCGCTCAACCTTGACAGATAATTACCTTAGCTTCTATGATGAGAAAAACGAAGTAATCTTTGCACTAAGCTTCAGTGAGCTGCCTGACTGGGGAAACGTGGGTGTTTTGGCAAGCAACCAGATAGACGCGGTACGCTTCCAATACAACTTTGACAGGATTAATGTTAACCAAACAGCCTCTTTTCAGTATCAAGTGCTTACATTTTCGAAAAACAGCTATCCAGAATTTGTGCAGTTAAGCGAGTTCAAAAACCTATTTGCAGCTAAGCACACAGCGCCATTTGAGGTTAAAAGCAGAGACTACTCAGACTTCATTAAAGAAAAAAATATCCGATTTATTGTGTATGACCGAAACCAGCTTGACACGAAAATTATCCGTTCTAGGCGCTTAGAAATGATTTACTCTAATGACCGATATGTAATTTTCAAAATCAAGAGCTGAAGCCTAAAACGCAGTACATTAAATATCATACTAAAAATTGGTGACAAAGAGGAAGTTACTAAGGGCTTTGTTTATGCTTCACGAAGGACTTTGGGCACGTATGCGCATGCAGGGTCGCTTTCGAATAAGTCGCCCGTGTAGTACTCGGCGCGGGTGCGGCAGCCTCCGCAGATTTCACGGTACTCGCAAACGCCACACTTGCCCTTGATGTTGCTTTTGTCTCTGAGTTTAAGGTGAAGCTCAGAACGCTGCAGTTCGTCCCATGTTGCACGCAAGCCCTTCGTCTTCACGTTTCCAACCCGGTAGCCCTCATGGAATCCGCATGAGCGGTAGTCTCCGTTCTCTGTGACGCTGATGTAGTTTCCGCCTATGGTGCATTTGCCGAGGAAGCGCTGTGTGAACCAGTCCCAGAAGTCAGCTGGATTACGTTGCCGCACAATTCGAGCATAGAAAGGCGCGTAAACGTTTACGTGCACTTGACCAGCATATTTCACTTGGAGATCATAAATGTTGTTAAAAGCCCACTCATATTCTTCAGCGCTAGGCGCCAACTCAGGCATGTTCGGGTCAGCCCGGCCCACGGGCACAAGATTGTGAAAGACAACCATACGGGCTTTGTGCTCAGCCGCAAGCTTAACCACATGCTCGGCGTCTTTGAGGTTATACTTAGTCATCGTTGTAACTATACAATCAAGGATACCGTTTTCCGACAGGCGTTTCATAGCGTAGAGCGCCTTATCGTAGCTACCCTTGCCTCGTATAATGTCGTTTGATTCTCTGGCGCCGTCGACGCTGACAGCCGTGTGTACTTCGTGGCGCACAAGGTTATTAAGCCGCTTCTCGTCAAATGCGAAGCCGCTGGTTATGAGGCTGACTTCGAACCCGATTTTTTTTGCATAGGCTATAACATCGAATATGTCTTCGCGGATCAAGGGTTCGCCGCCGCTTATGCCAAACCAAGGAGAACCAAAATCGTAAATTTCATCAACAATCTTGCAAGCAGTCTTGGTGTCGACTTCTGTGTCTTTAGCGTATTCAGGTGTATAACTGCAATACATGCAGTTGCCCACACATCTTCTTGTACATCGCCATGTAACCATATACAAAGGCGCTTTTCGCGAAGCCATCAAGCTCACAAGCAGATGTAGATAAAATCTTTACGATATAAGAGTTACGATAAAAACCCCAATTTCGCCATCATAACCAAGAGAATCAAAATGGTGTAAAACTGCTTCAGAAATAGCCTCATATGCTCTCAGTTTTGAAGGGACTTTTCCAAAAAGTTCAGTATCCGCGGCTCTTTCTTTACATTGGCGCTTTCAATTTTTACTTTCAGAAAATCTTATAAGTCTTTCGAGATAGAGTGAGGTCAGTTTTCAATCGAGGAGAGTGTGCATAGAGAATGTCGAAAGTTAAGGAATACTCAGCGATGACTAAAGATAAACTTATGCTCTACACATTTGTTGCGCTTGTAATAATCGCAGCCATAACCTCGGCTATGTGGTTCGGTATAACCGCGAAAGACCCAATGACCCAATCGCCCATCGGCATGGATTATGGTGTAACGCTCATCCTGAGCTGTGCCATCGCTGTCGGTGTTGCAGTAGGCGTAGACGTACTCCTACACAAAGTAGCAGCTGATAGCCCGCTTAACATATTGTCCGCAGCCGTTTTCGGCATGATTGTCGCGCTCTGCTACAGCTATGGCGAACCCTCGATGCGTGCAGCGGAAGTTCTGCCATTGCTTGCACCGCAATCATTCATGTACGTGGCGCTCATAACCCTTGTAGGCATGGTGCTGTTCAAAAAGCTTCAAGGGCTGAAAGGACGAAAATACGTGAATCCAGCAGCAGCCGCAAAGCTTCTGGTACTAGCCTTTGTAGGCATATTCACCGTTTTGATTCCATCGGACCATTTGAGCACAGGCATGCTTGGCGTGCCCTCATTAGCAGGCCCAATTGGATATGATGTTATCAACGGTAATGGAATGGCTCCTTTCAGCTTCTACATTTATGGCTGCTTTGGTAATCCAGGCGTAACAATCATGGGTGCATCGCAGTCGGATATAGTAAACACGCTACTATTGCAGAAGTTCCACGGTTGGGCAGGAGGCGCCTGCAGCATCGCGGTCATACTTGTCGGAATTGCGCTGTTTGCCATTTGCCGCAGATACATTAAATGGAGAATAACCGTTGCGTACCTTGCGACAGCCGCTCTAGCGGCAGTTGCATTCGCATTTGCCTTCGGCGACCCAGATCCACTCTTGAGAGTAATGTTCCACCTATTCGTTGGCAGCTCGATTTTCTTGGCGTTCTTCATGGCTACTGATCCAGCGACAACGCCGCTGACATACTTGGGTCAGATAATATTCGGCGTCGGCTTGGCCATATTAACAGTGCTGATTCAAACATACATGGGTTTCTTTGGCGGTTCAATCTTGGCGCTAGTCGTAATGAACTTGACGTCGCCGTTCTTGGATAAAGTTGGACGGCTGAAGCCCATAGCGGAGAAGAAGGAGCCGAAGCTTCCTAAAGCCAAGCAATTCGCAGTTGTGAAAACAACAGACTGCCTAAGATGCGGCGCTTGCATGCGTGTATGCTGTCACAAACTGAGCCCGATATTGATCAAGGAAGCATTCGACAAAAAAGACGTAAACAAGCTGGTTAAACTTCAAGCAGACCTCTGCGACGGATGTGGGCACTGCACCTTTGTCTGCCCTGCAAGGATAGACCTCAGAAACAGCGTACTCAGAGCAAAAGCAATGTTACGTCAACAGTAAAATCCCTCAGCTGCCATAACCCTCTCTATTTTTTATTCGCTTTAAAAACCCGCTTTCCAAGATGCAAAACCTTGTTTGCTTATTAACAAATTTGCGATAGACGCAACAAAACTTTTTAGCATTAAGCTTATAAACTCACTAGCAAGTAAATAGTTCAAGGGATGGGAATTGGAGCCAGAAAAATTTAAACTAGCTGATCTAATTGACGGCATTGTCATACCGCTGATTCTTGTGGTTCTGATTTTTGTTCTGGCAGTTTACGTTAACCCTACAGGACTATATCATGTGCTCGGAGAAACAAACGTAATCGCAGTGATCCTGACACAGGGCTTTGCTCAAATGATCGTCCTCGGTGTGCCGCTTATCCTAGGCTTACTGTGGAATAAGTGGGCTGGCGGTGCAGCAGGCTTCATCATGGGCGGCATGTACTACGTCGCAAGCGCAGGACAATACAACGGACTTTATGCAAGCATGGGCTACGCCGTTTACAACTTCTTCGGCGACATAAGCATGCTATTCTACCTTGTCAACGCCGTCATAATCGGTTACATGGCTGGAGCATTAAGCAAAGGCTCAACGAATTTCAAACGGATGCTAGGCGCAAGCTTAACCGCAGCGATAACAACCGCAATAATCCAAGCTTTCATGAACTACAATGTCGCTCTTGAGCCAGGCAGAATGATGGCGCAGAACTCTTGGGCAACAGATCCGCTGATGGCAGTTGTAATTAACTTTGTTCCAAGCATTGCATTAGGCATAATAGTGCCCATACTTGCTAAAGTGATGACTTGGTACGGAATACAACCAATGAAACACTACGGAAGCTAAATTTTTTCTTCCCTTTTATTTTTTTATTTTTAAAGAAAAGTTAGATTGCTTGTTAAGACGCTTTAGGCGCGAATTCCCATGCAATGTTACCTTTCCAGATGTCGCCAAGCTTGGTTATCCGAATCTCCTTATCATCAATTTCAATGAGGCCCTTTTCCCTTAGCCGCTGAAGTTGCTGCGGAAAAACTTCTTCTGGAAGCTTGCCAAACCTTCGCTTGAAGTCTATTTTGTCAACTGGAAGCCGCAGATAAAGCCGCGTCATAGTTCGCCTCATCATGTCTTCATCTGTGGATTCTGAAAGCCTGTTAATTGGTAATCTGCCAGCGTTAACGGCAGCCATGTATTCCGCGACGTCTTCAATGTTAGAGTAGGAGAATCTCTGCAGATAACCCATGAAACAGCCTGCGCCAGTGGTTAATATGCCACCCCAAGGCCACCCGTTCAAGCAGTTTTCTCTGAAATGCCATTCTACCCGGCTGAAACGGTCGTGGCCAACGGCTTTGTAGCCTGCCTCCGTCAACATCTTATAAGCCACCAGATACAGCCGCTTCTCGTATTCCGCGTCGCCCGGTGGAGGAACCACGCCTTTCTTTATCATCGTCTCAAGCGGCGTGCCGGGATCAACATGCAGCGAGTAAGTGTCAACCTCGACGTCAAGCTCTATGACTTTCTTTAGCGTATCTATCCAGCTCTCCATTGTTTGCCCCGGAAGATTATACATCAAATCAACGCACACACATAATCCGAGTTTCTTAGCGTGGCGAATGGCTTTTTCAACGCTTGCAGCGCTATCAGGCAAGCACAGCATTTTCCGCAGTTTGTCATCGAACGTTTGCGCGCCAATGTCCATTTGATACACGCCGTAGGCTGCAAGCTTATCGATTTTGCTCAGCGCCAGCGTCTTCGAGGAACCTGTGACCTTGATGAAGTATTCTTTATTGGTTGTGAAACGCTGCTTGCAGAACTCGATAAGGTCAATCATCTGCTCAGCCGAGAGAACACTTGGTGTTCCGCCGCCTAAGACTATCTCGTCGAACACGCTGGTCCGCACATACCGTGTTTTAGCGTACATGTCCAGCTCTTTCTTTAAAACCGCAAGGTAATCGTCTATGCTCACTTTAGCCGTGGCGGTGGTGGGGAAATAGCAAAAGGCACATTTAGAGTCGCAGATGGATATCCACGGCTGCAGCTCCATCAATTTTCCAGAAGTGTTCTCAGTTGACAAGAACTCCAGGAACGCCTTGTAGGTTTCAGGCTTTATGTCGGGATAATCACGGTAAGTGTAGGGCGGCCAATTTTCCCTTGAGTCATAAACATTTGACTTGTTCGGTTCGAGAACAGCATTTTTCATGTTACTTTTTCCTCGAGGTTTCATTGTTTTTAACCGTTTGAAGCAGTAATAAAGTTTCCGTTAAAACGTCGAATCTTCCAAGTATTGCACCAGCAACAAGACTCAAGGCAACTAACAGATATATTTGAAACTTCAAGTAGCTCAAATTTTTTGTAGCGCCATAGCGTTGCTGTTCGGCTTTTACATGTGGGATTTGATTCTCCAAAGCAAGTAATTAGCGGATGTCCGCGCCATTATTTTACTGTAAAAGTTACCTTTCACGTAGCCCTTAATCATTTGGCGAAGCACATACCGCGGAGAATAGAACTTGTCGTAAAACTGCTTCCGCATCCTGCCAATCTCCTCAGAAGGCAAATTAGGATTCTCGAATATAGGGTTCATTGTGTTGTATAATGTCCAGTCGGTAACCATTTTCCAGCCCATCCGCTCAATTAACGCGCGAAGCTCCGTTCCAGGATACGGCGTAGCCAAGCATAGCCATACATCATCAGGCTCTAAGGTATGAATGAAATCCAATGTTTGCCTCAGTGATTCTCTTGTTTCTCCAGGATACCCAATTATCGTGGACACTGCGACGAACAAGCCTTCGTCCTTTGCGATTCTAACTGCTTTTGCGCTTTGTTCTGTTGAAACCTTCTTTTTTACAGCATCAAGAATTCTTTGGCAGCCGGATTCCACTCCGAAGGAGACTTCGTTGCAGCCTGCGCGCCGCATTTTAGCCAAAACTTCATTGGAAACTTGGTCAACTCTTGTTTGGCAACCCCAAGCGATTTTTAGTTTCCTGTTTGTTATTTCGTCGCAGATGTCGAACATTCTCTTTTTATCAAGCGTAAGCGTGTCATCATGGAATGAGATGCCCTCTGCGCCATACGTGTTTATCAGCCATTCCATTTCATCTACCACGTTTTTCGGGCTTCGCGCCCTAAACTTGGCGCCGAACATCTGCGAGGCTACGCAGAAAGCGCACTGAAAGGGGCAGCCTCTGCTTGACATGATTGGCAGAAACTTTTTCCCGCAAATCCGATAGCGCTCTATTGGAATGCTCTTATATGAGGGACGTGGCAACTCATCAAGATTCTCTATGAAAGGCCGATCAGGCGTCTTGACTATTTGGTCTCCATGCTTGAAGGTTATTCCCCGTATCTTGCCGAGACTCTTCAGTTCTGGCAGATTTTGCGCAAGCTCCAAAAGCGTTAGCTCGCCTTCGCCGCGAACTATTATGTCGACTGCCGGCTCTTCCGTCAGAATCTCCGCATCTGCGAAGGTAGCATGTGGACCACCCATGACCACAATGGCGTCGGGGCATGCTTCCTTTGCTACACGCGCGGATTTAAGCGCTGAAGGAATCGTAGGCGTCATAGAAGCTATTCCTACCAACGCGGGCTGCATGGCGGACAGTTCGGCTCTTAGCTTTTCATGATCAATCCTGCATGCTGGGCAGTCGATTATGGTTACTTCAAAATTGTTCTGCTCAAGCACGGCGGCTAAGTATGCCAAGCCAAGAGGCGGAAAGAGCGGGTGTTGATAAGTTTCCTCGATAAGAGGCGAATTTACCAACGCGATCTTTGCTGCTTTGCTCGTTTTTTTCATATGTTATACCTGTTTAAAGTTATCGAAGCCTGTTTCCTTATTCTGTAAAGTTGCGTTGTCAACGTTGCTGACTGACTTAAACATTGCGTTATTAATAAGCTTTGACTGAACCTCACAATTTCTCGGATTTTGCCAGCTGCTTGCAGAACGGAAGAATTATCGACAGCGCAATGGCAGAAAGAATATGCAAAAATTATTGCTTCCGTAAGCTCTCGGGTACATACGCGCAAGCAGGGTCGGACTCGTATATGTCGCCTGTGTACGCGTAGGCTCTGTTTCGGCAGCCTCCGCAGATTTCACGGTACTCGCAAACGCCACACTTGCCCTTCAGTATGCTTCTATCTCTGAAGCTATTGTAGTAAGCGGATTTTTGAATTTCCGCCCAAGTGTCCTTAAGGCTTTTTTCCCTTATGTTTCCAAGCATCATGGGCTCCGAGGGCTGCAGATCCGTGTAGAAGCAGGGTATCAGGTCGCCGTTTTCAGTTACGCTTATGTATCCGCCAAACGCGAAGTAAGTGCATTTCCCATGGAATCGGTGATCGTACCATTCTTGAAAGTTCGGGGGATTACGCTGCTTAACTACCCGCGCGAAATGTGGGCAATGCACATGGATGTCAAATTTGCCTTCGTATTTTAGGGTTAGATCCCATATGTGATTAAGCGTCCACTCGTACTGCTCAGGAGAGGGCGTTAACTCCATGGTCTCCTTCGCTCTGCCGCTTGGCACGAGATGATTAAACCAAACAAAGTTGGCGCGGTAGGTTTCAGCTAACTCGGCCACGTGATCCAAGTGCTGATAGTTTATGGAGGTTATCGCTGCAGCCAGCCCATTCAAGATTCGGCCCTTCGACAGCTTCTGAATAGCCATCAGCGCCTTCTTGTATGAGCCTTTCCCGCGCAGCTGATCGTTTATTTCTTCTGGACCGTCTATGCTAACGGAAGTCCAGACCTCGTTTTTAACGAGGTTGTCATAGATTTTTCCGTCAACAAAGTGCCCATTAGTTAGCAAGCAAACGTTAAGGCCGAGGCTTTTCGCATAGCCAACTATTTCGAATATGTCTTTCCGCAGTAGCGGCTCGCCGCCCTTTATGCCGAACCATTTGACGCCGAAATTGTAAACTTCATCAACCAAGTGCAGCGCTTCTTTAGTGCTTAATTCTCTCGGAGCATGCTCGGCTGTTGCATCAACATTACAGTATCTGCAGCGTGCGTTGCATGCGCCTGTTGCACGCCAAGAAGTCATGAGTAAAGGGCCCTTGTTTGCCAAATTAAAACGCCTCTCCCATAGTATTTTGGTAATTCATTATTCACCTTAGAATTCTGACATACTAAAAAAGGTTATGCGTTTCTTCCCGTTTAGCCGTTATTGCAGCCTCGTAGCAACCTTGCTGATCTCTAAATTCTTGAGAAAATGGCGGTGAACCCATGTTCCGCAAGCTTTATAGTTAAATTAAATCTTACCACTAATATGGGGGAGAAAGAGAAAAATGAAAATTCTATGCTGCCCCTTCACTTCAGAGGCTGAAAAATGAAGTACAAGATAATTTTGCTTGTTGCAATCGCGTTGGTTGCGGTATTAATAGCATCGCTCTACGTGAGAGAATGGTACTCAAGTTTCTTAGAAAAACAGGGCGCTGAAACTGGCAGCAACGACCCCATGCTCAAGTATGAGTGGCCGCAGCTGCAAGGTGATCCAGCGTTTACGCGGTTCTCCGCTGGACCAGCGCCTGAGGCGCCTGACGTTTTATGGAAGACGAACATAACTGGTATACAGAGCTATGTAAGCGCGTTTAATGGCAAGGTATTTGTAACCACGAAAACCACGGTTTACGCGCTTGATAGGGAAACTGGCGCCATTTTGTGGAGCACTGAGGTTCCCGCGCCTGGAGCGTGGCCAGCAGTCTACAAAATTGATGACACACATCTTGTTATCGGCAACAGTAGCCTTGACATAGAAACCGGCCGCATTTTATGGACCAGCCCCGTGTTTTCGTCTAACCCAGCACCGTTTTTTGTTGCCAACGTTTACAGCCCAGAGGAAAAAATGTTCTACGTTAAGACCGGCTCATATGTTCAAGGCTGGGATTTCTCTAATCCAGACGAGCCGCCTAAGCTGAAGTGGGAAACCTATGTTGCCGGCGGCGGCTTGGTCGGCTCTGGCGTAACATACGGCGACGGCAAAGTGTTTCCTGGCGCATATGACCCGCATCAGATGGCGCTTGACGCTAAAACAGGCACAGTTCTCTGGGACACGGAGACAAAGACGCCGATGGTTTTCTCCGGCTCGTATTACCAAGGCAGGTTCTTTAGAGGCGGCACACACGATAACACGCTGTACTGCTTCAACGCTTCCACGGGAGAGATCATTTGGACTTTTAATCCTCAGACGCCAGACGGCTATTTCTGCATCGGACCCGCTGTCGCATATGGCATGGTTTACTCGCTTAACAAGGACGGGCACCTGTACGCAATTGACATCGACACAGGCAAGTTAGTGTGGAAGTACAAGGGGCCAGGGCCGTTGATGTTCCCTGGAAATCCAGTGGTTGCTGACGGCAAAATTTACGCTACAACGGGCCAGACAGCGTCTTATACAGGGCAGGAAAGCGAATCGGAATTCGCCTGCCTTGACGCTTTCACGGGACAGCTCATATGGAAATTGCCAATAGAAGCCCATGCACCACGGGAGTCAGTTGCCATCGCATATGGCAATTTGTATCTAATACCTGGCGATGTGACAACACTGGTGGATGTGGAATCAGGAGAGGAATATGCCACGTTTAATCAGGTTTGGGCAATAGGCACCAGAGACTGGCCCATGTATAGGCATGACGCGGCACATAGTGGCGTCGGCCAATCTGGCCCCGCAAATCTGACTTTAAGGTGGAAGTTCGCCACGAATGGCGCGGTGGTTTCTTCGCCAACAGTAGCGGATGGGCGCGTCTACGTGGGTTCACATGACAAGAACGTCTACTGTCTCAACGCGCGAACGGGCAGTCTCATCTGGAAGTTCAGCACCAACGAGCGCATTAAGTCTTCGCCTGCAGTAGCCAGCGGGCGAGTTTATGTAGGCCCAGACGACGGCTACGTCTACTGCCTCGACGCTTATAACGGAAGCCTCATATGGTCAGCTTATGCAGGCGGCCCCATTCAGGTTAATTTTGGCGCTGCACCAGCGCTGAGGTCATCGCCCACAGTGGTTGATGGCAAGGTGTACGTGGGCTCATTGGACAAGAAGGTTTACTGCTTAAACGCGGCAGACGGCAAGGTGCTTTGGACATACGAGACTAAAGGGTACATTACGTCTTCTCCAGCTGTTGCCGACGGCGCAGTTTACATTGTTGCCGAAGAGCCCAGCGCTGGAGCCCTTTACAAGCTGAACTCGGCTGATGGTAGTTTCATCTGGAAAAAAGAACTGCCCTACGAGACGATACTTACTGGGGGCACGGATATGCATGCTTCTCCAACAGTCGCGGCTGGCATGGTCTTTGCCTCTTCCAATGTAAAAGATTACTACGGAATAAACGCTGAGACGGGCAATGTTGAATGGACATATCGAACGGCAACTGCAGGCGAGTTCATAATTTGCACGCCCGTTTACAATGCTGGAAAACTCTTCATTGTTGACCACTTCTCCATAGTGTGCATCGAAGCCAAAACGGGCAGCGCCATCTGGAGCACTTACTTGGGGGAAGAGCTTTATGTTTCTCCGAGCTACGCTGATGGAAAACTGTACGTGGTAACAGATCAACGCTCCGTCTATGTGCTAAACGCCACAAACGGCGAGAAAATTTCTGTTTTCAACACCGAATCGAACAGTTGGTGCTCTCCAACAATATACGAAGGGAGAGTGTACGTGGGAAGTAACGATTGGAACGTCTATTGCCTCGCGGATCAGCCGGCGATAAGCGGCGCCATCACTCTTGAGTTATCCAAGACACAGGTTACGGTGGGCGAATCAGTGGCTTGCAAGGGCTATCTCTCCCCTGCCTATCCCAATGCTTCTGTAAAAGTGGCCTTGATTAAGCCAGATGGGTCTACGACGGAACTGCAAGTTGTAACGTCAAAAATGGGCGTATTCAATTTTACTTGTGTTCCAGACGTGGCTGGAAGATGGACTGTTACCGCCGAATGGCAGACAGATAAAAGCTATTATACCTCCGCGTATAGCGAAACTGCGTTTATCGAATCCGCAGAGACTACAAAGGGGGAACTACGTTTAGAGGCTATTTATTTTGCAGCTGCTGCTTTGGCTGTGATGACCTTCGTCTTAATCGTGTACGCTTATGCCCGACGGCCTAAGAAATGATTTTGTCCTCTTCTCCCTATTGCCGACGTCACTCTTTTCAGAATCATTTTACGGAGGATGGCACATGCCATATCCCAAAAATTTTAACACGCTGCGTGAAACATAAGCACTGTGAAAGGGTGATGCTGTAACGTCGGCGGATTTGGCTTTAATGGACGGAAACATTTTAACCATGACCACGGCAAAGCCCCATGCGGAAGCAGTTGCCATCAAAGATGGCAGAATCCTCAGGGTAGGCACAAACGAGGAAATCAGCCAGCTTGTTGGGCAGAACACGCAAGTTATCCATTTGAGAGGGAAAACGGTTGTTCCAGGCTTCATAGATGCACACATTCACGTGGCTGACTTTGGAAGACTCTTAAGCTGGGTGGAGCTGGATGCCGTAAAATCTGTTGAAGAGTTACAGCTTATTTTAAAAAAGCGGGTAGAGCACACGCCAAAGGGGAGATGGATAATAGGTCGAGGCTGGGATCAAACTTGTTTTTCGGAGCAACGGTTCCCCACGCGTTTTGATCTCGACATGGTTTCTCCAGATAATCCCGTGATTTTTTACCACAAGCTAGGACGGCTATGCGTTGTGAACAGCAAAGCGCTAGAATTAGCTGGCGTAACATCGGAGACAAGCGCGCCTCTGGGAGGCTACATCGACAAGGACGAAGAGACAGGTGAGCTAACAGGTATTTTGCGGGAAAACGCCACAGGACTCGTGTGGAAGGCTGTTCCAGAACCCAGCGAAGAAGAGCTGGCGGAGGCGGCGGAGCTGGCGTGCAGGAAAATAGTGGAAGCAGGCGTTACCAGTGTGCATTGGATAGTTTTGTCTTCGGCGGAGCTTTCGGTGATGCAGAAACTTGCGCGAAACAGGCTGCCATTAAGAGTTTACGTTATTATTCCCGCGAATCTATTAGAGCACATAGCGAATTTCAAAACGAATGATACCTTGGCATTAAGAATCGGCGGTGCAATGATCGCTGTAGACGGCTATTTAGCAGCAAAAACCGCTGCGCTTTTTGAGCCCTACAGTGATGAATCTGAAGCAAGCGGAGACATGCTCTGCACAATAGACGAGATAGCAGCTGTCGCATCCAAAATTCTCAAAATGAATCTTCAGCTGGTCCTACAGGCCATGGGGGACAGGGCGGTGGACGCAGCGTTAACCGTGATTGAACGGATTTCAGAGGAAATGCAGCCGAGGCGAATCCGCATTGAGCACGCTGCATTGCTTAACAAAGAGCTAATCGACCGCATGAAAAAGCTGGACGCCATCGTTTCTGTGCAGCCGCTGGTTATTGCCTCCGAGTTTTCAGTGTGGTCAGCCGTGGAGCGCTTAGGCATTGAACGGGCAAGGTGGCTTTATCCGCTTAAGTCGCTTCTCAAAAGCGGCATATGCGTCATCGGCGGCTCGGACTGCCCTATGGAGCCATTGAATCCCTTGATGGGCATTCAAGCTGCTGTTACGCGAGAATTTTTCCCTGAAGAGGAGATAACAGTTGACGAAGCCTTACGCATGTATACGGTTGACGCTGCGTACTCAGCTGGCGAGGAAAAGCTCAAGGGGTCAATTGAAAAAGGCAAATTAGCGGACCTTACAGTTCTCTCACATGATCCGAGGAAGGTGAATTCAGCCGCAATCGGGGACATCTCTGTGGAGATAACCATTATAGGTGGAAAAATTCTTTTCTCCAAAATTAAATGATGAAAAATACGCCGTTTGCTTTATAGAAATCTTTTTATTTTAAAGCTTCATCTAAGGCACGCATACCTTTAATTTCAAGTGCAACAACTCGCTTATTCAACATAATATTAATTCTATTAACCTAAAGTTTATATACTTGGATGGATTATCCATAAAACAAATAGCATAAAAAATAATCCATGCTACCACAGCAAAAAAGAAAGGGGCTGATAGGGCTTTGGATTTAAATTCAACTGCAGCAACAGCAGATTGCAATTCTTCTATTCTCCTTTAGTTTGGGTTCCAAAGCCCCAGCAAACCCCTATTCATTTCGCCCTTATAGCTATAAACTGCACCAAGCAACAAGTCTACTTACCATAAAAAATTGTGAAAGGCACCTGTACTACTTAGGTTGCAAAAATGCCTCTTTAATATCCATGTAGAGCCAGTTTCTTTTCCAGTGCTTCGCCTTCTCCTTAAACTTCTTTTTCTCGAACTTGCCGATTTCTATGCGCTCCCTAAAAAGCGGCGCATCAAGCACCATGGTATGAAAGCCTCTGCCATCCTCGCTGCAAACGTCTATCCCCTGCTTGTCCGCCAGCGCCTTCAACTCTTTAATGGCGGATTCATCGAGCACACGACCTAGCCACTCCTCACCAAAATGATCTAAATTAATACAGTTCATTAATGGCCTTATTCCTGCAGCGATCTCCTCAGCCAATATATCATAAGTGCTTCTGGACGGATTCTCGTTAGGCATAATTAGCTTCATGCCCAGCTGCTCGCACATGGCATCATAGTAGGTCTGATGGACTTGAGCGCAGCCGGCACCTACAATGTCACCTGTGACAAAGCCGTCCACGCCTTCTTGACGGTTAAGCCGCGCAAGCGTTGCGAGAATATCCTCGTATGAACGTTTAATCTTAACTTTCAAGTGTGGAATCCCCATAGTTTTGGATTGCAACTCCATCAAGGGAATACTGTGAAAAACGTATGGCTCCTTGTAAATGTAAGAGAGCAAATAGGCAACTTCATGACCTTGCTTAATCACTTTATGAAGCGCCAAGCAGCACTCTTTGCCGCCGCTCCAGTGAACAACAAGCCTCATTAAATCGCATCCAACGAGTAAAATGGTTGGAGTAAAAGACAATTAAAGCTTCTGTTATTCACAGAGATTTCAACCGCTACAGCATAAAAAGCAAGTGGCACAGCGCTAACTGCGTCCAGTCCAGTGCTTCTCTGCAAGCCTTTTCTGGCAGCAATGTTTTTTTACTCTGCTAAGCTTGAAAGTTTATGCGAAACATTTAAGCACTCAGCGTCTTGTATTCTCGAAAGAACCTCATTCAGTGAAAAAAGATGAAGCCGCACATAACCCTCGTGAACCCGCCCACACCAAGCGGATCCACTGGGCATTTACCCTTCGCCCTTCTAGGCTTAGGCTATTTGGCAGCTGTTTTAGAAAAAAACCAATACGAAGTGGACGTGATTGATTGCCAAGTGCTTAAACTTTCAACTGACGGATTCAAAAGTGAAATCGAGAAGCGCAGGCCCGACATAGTCGGCATCACGTCGACTACGCTCACGTACAAATCGGGGCTGCAGATGGCAAAGATAGCCAAAGAAGTCCATCCAAACTGCCTGACCATTATGGGTGGGCCGCATGTCACTTTCTGGGATGACAAGGCGCTGCAGGAATGCCCAGAGCTGGACGTTATCGTAAGAAGAGAAGGCGAGATCACTCTGCTGGAGCTGGCACAGCGGGTAGAAGCAGGCAAGAGCTTCCATGATGTGCTAGGCATAACTTACCGCAAAAACGGGCAAGCCGTGCGAAACCCAGACAGACCCTACATAGAAGATTTAGACTCTTTGCCCTTTCCTGCAAGGCACCTATGGCCCATGGAGCGCCTTCGCGAGTATGAGGATGTTCTCTATTTGGCGGCAAGCCGTGGCTGCACCTTCTGGTGTGAGTTCTGCGCAACTGTCCGCATGCACGGCCGCAAGTTTCGAATGCGCAGCCCCAAAAATATTGTTGACGAGCTAGAGTTTCTTAACAAAACTTACGGCGTGAGCAAGTTCACATTCTGCGATGACGCATTTACAGTTGACCAAGCTAGAACAGAAGCGCTATGCCGAGAAATCGTAAACCGCAAACTGAAAATTCAATGGAACTGCGGAACACGCGTTGACATGATCACGAAAGAGTTGCTCGCAAAGATGAAGGAAGCAGGCTGCATCTCCGTGTGGTTCGGAGTCGAATCCGGCTCCCAACATGTTCTTGATGCCATGAAAAAGGGAATTTCCACAGAGCAGACAATCAAAGTTTTAGGCTGGGTGCGCGAGTTAGGGCTGAAGCCGGTGCCCAACGTCATTTTGGGCTTTCCAGGCGAAACCAAGAAATCAGCTTGGGAAACCATAAAATTCGTGGAGAAAATAAGTCCAGATGCGCTGGGCTTCTACAATATAGCTACGCCTTTCCCTGGAACGCCCCTTTATGATTTGGTCAAAGAGAAAGGTTGGCTGAAAGTAACCGACTTCGACAAGTATGACACGGCAACACCAATTTTTGAAACGCCATGGCTGAGCATGAAAGAGCTTAGGAATTTACGTTTACAAGCTTTCCATCACTTCTATCTACGCCCCGCCTACTTCCTAGATAAGAGCCGAAGATTCAAACTTTCAACAGCAATAACTGTGCTAGTAAACCTTATTGGATACATGAAATTGAAACTTGGCATCGGCTAAGATGACTCTGATGCCAAATTAATTGGATTTTGGCGCTCACGAAAAGGGCTAAACTAAGGAATAAAGAGGTTAGAAGAGTTTTTCCCATCGGTTAAAGAGCTCGAGCACTTCGTCTCCACCGTAGCCTTCAAGCTCTTTACGCCATTCTTTGTCCTCGACAACTTTCTTCTGGAACTCTCTTATCCACTGCGCCTTCTCGGCTAGGAAGATTATGCCGTCAATGCCTGTTCTTGCTGCGCGAGTAGCCACAGTCATAATTTGCCTATGCGGCGCCACGGTTTCCCATGTTTCGCCGGGACCGCGCACGTAAAAGTTAACGAACATAGGCTTCTTCAGAATACTCTTAAACGCTCTGGCTATTGTTTCCCAGTACCATGGCGTCGGGTAAGCCTTTGAGAACATTGGAACAACAAAGTAGTCAGCGTATTTCGCCATAGCGTCAAAGTCATAGCCAAACCGCACCTTACCCAAAACTGGGTCAGGGAGGCAGTTCACGAACAAGGGCTTGTCAACCACGCGCTCGCGAACTTCAGCTAAAAACTCAACCACGGTTTTAGCGCGCCAATCAACCCAGTTTAGCCCGCTTTTCCGCCAAAGCTCTACACATCTTGGGCAAGTGCAGAACGCGTGCTCCGCGAAGTGCTGGCTACTGATGCTTATTCCAGGCGTTTTCTTTGCGCATTCCTCTATTAGTTTTAGGTTGTACTCGCGAACTTCAGGATTGGTCATGCATAGGACATCCCAGCGCAAGTTGAACTTCTTATTTGAGCGGAACGCTGGTCCATCTGCGCTTACGGAAATCCATTCGGGATGCTGCGCTGCCAACGCGTTGTCGCCGAAAACTGCAATGTTAGTGTACATCTGAGGGTTCGGCTTGCCCACTGTTCCTGATTCAGGTTTGATGCGGTAGAAGTTCATGTCGAAACCTTCAGCAGGTTCCGGTTGATAAAGAAATGTTGCAAACTTCAACTGATTCTCACACCATTATCATAATGATTTTTGTAGACGGAATGAATGGCAACTTATTTAAGTTTTTCAGTTTCCCTCTGCAAGGGGCGCTTCCAACTATTTTTTATTGCAATATTTGTTAGCCTTCATAAGGGTTTCTTTTACGGCTTTCCTGGTGCAGTAGCCAACGAGCTGCCCAAGTTTTGAGGCGGGTCCCCCATAAATGATTGGTGCGCCACGACCTGTTTTCGCCACGATTATAGCGTCAGTGATTGTTCCGGTGGCTAAATCGCCCGAGTATCGGCTTCTGATGCCCAGTTCCCACATAGCCGCAGATTTTGCTTCGGTTGCAGTGATCACGGTGCTGACAAGGCAGCTTTCAGTCGGATTTCCATCGATCAGTATCATAATGTTTATTGTACCTGTTATTTCCTCGACATTTATGGGTTCGCCGGCAGTTTCAGCATGAGAGCACGTCTCACCTTTAGGGTCTACAGCAGTAGCAACGACGCTTACGGAGAGTTCACCATCATTTTTTGAGGCAAAGGCGAACTTGTCGACTGCCGCAGCGGTTATCATCCCAACGAAGTCTTCTTGGAGCCCGAGTTTTTTTGCTGATTCCAAAATAAATTTCTGAGGGTCAGCGTGCAGTTGCTTATCGCTGAAGTCTTCTGTCGCTTGCACGTTAAGTATGGCTTTAGCTTTTTTGAAGCCGCCGTTATATATGGCGGAACTGACTGTGCTTAGATCAATGTCGGATAATATGGCTAATATGTTATCTTTTAAGATGAGTTTTCCACAGTTGCCGAAGAGTCCGATTTGTTTCGTGATATCATCCACCTACATCATTTGTTTTTGTTATCGTAATTTATGTTAATCGCTTGTAGAGGGCATAGATGTGCACAGACGCCGCATCGGTTGCAAGATGCCTCATCGGTTATTTGTGGTTTGCCGTCTGCACCTTTTTCCAAAACACCTAATGGGCAAACACCAACGCAGATAAGCGCAGAGCATGGAGAGCATTTTACGTAATCAATGATGATTGGATTGTGTTTACCCATCTTGAGTCAACAATTAAATAAGTCGCTTGAATATATCTGTTGCGCGCTAAGGGTTGTTAAGCATGAAAATAGGATTGGTCACGTACACTCCAGAAAAAGTTGAAGGCTTTGACATGCATGTTTACTATTCGAAACGTGCTGACGGCTCAGTTTTTCCGGCAGCAAAAGAAATGCAGAATGACGTTACATGCTTCTGCGACGCTGAAGCAATCCGAGAAAACCCCCGTATAGCAGCAGTTTCGAGTATTGGACCAGCTTTGAGGAAGAACAGGAAAATAAATTTGCCCTTCGATTTCATCTGCCCTACAAATCCAGAATACCGTGCAAAAATTCTAAGCTACATCGAAGAAATCAGCAGAGAAAACATTGAGGGCGTGACGCTGAATCTTTATCACTTTCCAGAGGAAGAATTCTGCGTTTGCCCCAGATGCGTCGAGCTATGGCGAAAGAGTGGACTAAACTGGACCGAATGGCGAGCACAAGAAATAACCAGTTTCCTTAAAGAGGCAAAGCGCTTGGTTAAAGGCGCTTTCGCGGTGGAAATGTTCCCAGATCCAGTGCTTGCCAAAGAAAGATTCGGCATAGACTTTGAAGGCATAGCGGAGTTAGTGGACTACTTCCATGTTCCATTGTCCTCGCGGGATTACCTGACAAATTACTGGGTAGACTTGTTGACAAGAGATTTTGTCAAAATTTTGAAGAAGCCCGTCGTCGTAGAAGTCAGCGCAGAAATGTTGAACGACGAAAAAGCAGATGCCCTGCTTAAGACTGTAGCTTATCTAAGTAGGCACAACTTGATGGGTGTGCTTATGCTTGTGCATGACGCAGAAAACGCGAGGCAAATCTGCAGATACGCTGTAAATAACAGTGATTTCCGCGAGTGGGTTAGAAAATACGAGTTCGCCAAGATGATACAAATAGTGGACAGGTGGGCTAAGCTTTACTAAGCACGCGGCTACGTTGCAGAGAAAAAGCGATACGTTATATGCCAGAGATATATCCCGCAAGCGCAAGGTTAATAAACATCACAGAAAGATTACATGTGACTACTTCCTAACAGTAGAAATCTCAGAATAATCCGATTTTAAGGAGAACAAAAGAGCAATGGCACAGAACAACGCAGCTAGCCAATTAGTCCTGAAAGGAACAACCACGCTTGGTGTCGTCTGCAAAGACGGCGTCATCTTAGCCTCTGACACGCGTGTAACAATGGGCTTTTATGTTGCGCATAAATTTGGAAAGAAAGTATACAAAATAGACGACCACTTAGGCATGACCATAGCAGGAACAGTCGCCGACGCACAGCGAGTTGTCGACATACTCATCGCTAATGCTCAGCTTTACAAGATTAACATGAACAGACCCATACCCGTTAGCGCCGCGGCGAGACTTACCGCTAATTTGCTGTTTTCCGCGAGATACGTGCCGCTGGCAACGCAGGTCCTAATCGGCGGCATAGATGACACAGGCCCGCATGTGTTCAATTTAGACCCATTTGGCAGCTTGACTGAGGAAAAAATGGTTTCAACTGGTTCAGGTTCACCCATAGCCTACGGCGTGCTAGAGGATGGCTATCGAGAAGGCATGTCGGTTAACGAGCTTTTGCCAATTGTTGTCAAAGCCGTAAACGCTGCCATGAAACGTGATGTCGCAAGCGGCAACAGCTATAATGTAACAGTTATCGACCAGAACGGTTACCGCGAATTAACAGACGAAGAGAAGCGCAAGCTTCTGTCAAATTGAGGAAGTAAAGAATCGTGGCAAGAAACTCTGATAAAGACAAGATAGAAATAAGCCACTATATACTTGAGCATGTTCCAAGAGAAGCAGAAGTTACCAGAATAGAGTATGAAGGCCCAGCACTTGCCGTCTACACTAAGAAGCCAGAAATTTTGGTTGACCAAAGCAACATAGTGGCAGAAATCGTCAGTGTAATTCGCAAAAGAATAGTGGTCCGCCCCGACCCGTCGGTTAGGCTGCCCGAAGCAGAAGCTGAAAAGTTAACACGGGAATTAATAGCTCCAGAAGCAGAGATAACAGACATAAATTTCGACCCCAGCCTCGGCGAGATAATAATAGAAACAAAAAAACCAGGCCTTGTTATAGGAAGAAACGGCGCAGTTCTCCAGGAGATTATTAAGAAAACCAAGTGGCGCCCTCATGTCTTGCGGAGTCCTCCGATAAAGTCCAAGATTGTTATGCACATGCGACATTATCTTCATTCAGAAAGCAAAGAACGCGAAAGAATACTTCGCAATGTGGGCGAAAGAATATTCAGACCCAAAGCATACGACGTCGGCGACATCAGGCTGACCGTGCTTGGAGGCGCTCAAGAAGTAGGCCGCTCCGCATTCCTCATCAAAACCCGAGAAAGCAGCGTCCTGCTTGACTGCGGCATCAACCCAGGCTCGCAAAGGCCTTTTGAGGCGTTTCCACGTTTTGATTCACCAGAATTTCAAATCGACCAATTAGACGCTGTTGTTATAACACACGCGCATCTTGACCATTGCGGTTTGCTACCCTTCCTTTACAAATACGGCTACGATGGCCCCGTTTACTGTTCTGCGCCAACTTCAAACTTGATGACCATGCTCCAATTGGACTACTTGGACGTGGCAAGCAAACAAGGAATAACACCGCATTATGACCAAAAAGATGTCCGCGAAAGCGTATTACACACGATACCCTTGAAGTTCGGTGTTGTCACCGATGTAGCGCCTGATATTCGTTTGACACTGCATAATTCAGGCCATATTCTCGGCGCGGCCATGGCGCACTTGCACATTGGCGAGGGTTTACACAACATTGTCTACACGAGTGATTACAAGTTCGCAAGAACCATGCTGCTGGAGGCAGCGGCAGCTGAGTTCCCGCGCATTGAAACCGTTATAACCGAAAGCACCTACGGTGGACACGAAGACTTCATGCCCTCAAGAGTTGAAGCTGAAGAAAGATTAACGCGTGTTATAAATGAAACATTGGAGCGCAAAGGCAAAGTGCTAATTCCAGTGCCTGCCGTGGGCAGAGCGCAGGAAATAATGCTAATCATTGACGGCTACATGAAGCGTGGATTAATGAAAGAGGCGCCCGTGTTCATTGAAGGCATGATTTCCGAAGCCACGGCGATTCACACTGCTTACCCGGAGTATCTGGGCAGGGAAGTTCGCCACAGCATTCTCCACGAGGAAGTTAACCCGTTCCAGTCGGATTACTTCACTATTGTGGAGCATCCCAGCGTTAGGCAAAACATAATCGAAGGCGAACCATGCATTGTGCTTGCTACTTCAGGCATGCTTGAAGGCGGTCCAGTAATAGAGTACTTCAAGAATTGGGCTGGAGACGAGAGAAACACCATAATCTTTGTCAGCTACCAAATTGAGGGCACTTTGGGTAGGCGAGTGCAGAAAGGCGTAAACGAGGTCACGATGATGGATAACGAGGGCAAAATGGCTGTCGTCCAAGTTAGAATGCATGTAGAGTCGATAGAAGGCTTTTCAGGGCACTCTGACAGGCGGCAATTGGTCAGTTATTTGACACATCTTAAGCCTAAGCCTGAGAGAATTTTCGTGTGCCACGGAGAAAAACAGAAAATCGCGAATTTAGCTAATTATCTCAGCAGTAAGGTGGGCATACCCACTATTGTTCCATCAGTTTTAGAAACATTTAGGCTGCTGTAGGCAAGGTCTCCTTCGAAACCTGCGGTTTTTCTCTCCAAATTTTTATATTCTGCGGGCAGATGACAACTCGTTCTTCGCCTAGGCGAGCTATGTCTCCTCCAATGGATTCGGCGAACTCGTATAACTCGTTCACCGCGCGTTTTACGTCTTCGATGCTTTTGCTTGCAAGAGGCGTAATCCGCAGAATAAGGACGTTTCCGCTTTTAACTTCGTTTTTGATGGCTTCCAAGTCTGATAATTCGCGAAGAGGCAGAGCTTTCAAGTAGGTTTTATTAGCGCTCTCTTTATCTTCTTGAGGAGGCATCTCTGCTTTTTCTTCGTCTTCCTTCTTTGGTTTTCGGAACAGCCCAATAGACGGCAAATTTCTCCTCTCTGTCTTTTTCTATTTAAGCGCTTTTAACAGTTAAGCGTTTCTTAATTTCAACTCTGAATTCTGATGGCTAATATGGATTTAATTAATAAGTATCTTATGAATTCACGATTAAGATTAAAGCTTTATGTTAAACAAGTCCAGCCTGAAAGTGCGGGTAAGCATAATGAGGAGTTAGATTGTTAAGCTAACCGCTGCAGATGCAACGCCAACTCGGCGATTTGCCTCTCGAACTTCTCTCGCATATTCTTGAAGCGCATGGCTGCAGAGGGATGAATTATTTCCACGTACTCTATGCCCTCTATGCGTGGTGTTTCCTTTGCCGTTGCGCCTAAAAGCACAATTATTTTCGGTTTAATTATGGCGATTTGCGCGAGTAGGTGAGGAAGGCATGCGGCTATTTCATCAGAAGAAGGTCTACGGTTTCCAAGCGTTACATGCTTAACAATGTTTGTTATGAATAGTTCCTCGCGGTTTATGCCGTTCTCCGCTAACGTTTTGGTCAAGAACTTCCCTGCCCTTCCAACGAACGGCTTGCCTGCTTTGTCTTCCTCTGCGCCTGGATTCTGCCCTACCAGCATCACTTTAGCGTTAGGTGGGCCTTCGCCTGGAACCGCCTGTGTCGCGCCTTGCCACAGTGGGCATCTTCTGCAATTTCGGATTTGCATATTTATCTGCTCTAAGCTCAATGCTACTCAGCCTTCGCTACTGCCATGTGCGTATACACAAACTTAAAAAAATCGATTTACACACTATTAAACAAGGCGCAATTGTGGGTTTATTTTACGTTAAGCTTGGAGAAGAAAGACATGTCAACTCTGGCTCAGAGATTTTTCAGTCTCCTAATAAAAGTCGCCTTCTTTTTTGAGCCGCTAACGCCACATGTAATCTCATATTATTTGAGCAGGCAGCTTCAGGGATTGGAAAACGAAGGGCGAATTTCTAATTTTCATGCAAGAACGCGCCGACTGGGCAAATTTCATTATGAAATGGAAATTAATTTGGAATTGACCCATAAGCAAGCAGCATGTGCGCTTGATGATTTATTGCTTAGTAAACTGAAGGGGGAAGGGAGGTGATTTGGTGTCTGAGGAAAAGAAGGGCCGTGTAAAAGTGACGATAGAGATGGAAGTTAATGAGGCGCTGATGGATATGATGAAGGAGGCAATGTCAAAGATGCAGTGGAAGATGCCTAAGGTTATGAAGCGCCATGAAGAAGAATAACACGAGTTATAGAGCGAATTATATGAGTGGTCACAGGCGTTGCGGTGAAGGCGTGCTGCGAAAGTGGCATCGCCCAAAACTGAATTTGGAGAGCATAGGCTTAGCCGCGGGTATGGTGTTTATGGATATAGGCTGTGGTGACGGTTTCTTCACGTTGCAAGCCGCCAGAATTGTGGGTGAAACAGGCAAGGTTTACGCTGTAGATGTGAATGCATCGGCTGTTGAACGCTTAAAACGTAAAGCTGCCGCGGAAGACTTGAAAAACATTTACGCGGTAGTTGGCGCGGCTGAGGATACTGTTTTCTGCGAGGAATGCGCCGACATTGTTTTCTACAGCACGGTGCTTCATGACTTTAAGGATCCCGCGAAGGTTTTACGTAACGCCAAGCAGATGCTTAAGAAAGGCGGCAAGCTTGTTAATGTGGACTGGAAGAAAAAGCCCACAGTGTTTGGGCCGCCTGTGCATATACGGTTTAGCGAAGAGCAGGCCGCCAGCCTAATAGAAGCGGCAGGCTTCAAAATCGAAAGCATAAGAGACATTGGGCGCGATCATTACATTATTACAGCGCTGGCGTGAAGAAAAAGTGCCAAGGCAGCAGTGGCAATAACGTTATGCCTCAGTGTTAGCGAAGCGCTTGCACAAACATATAGTGAAAAAGGAAATATACCTTTAACACGTTTAATGCTGGGTTAGGAGCCATCACAATGCCTTATTGTATCAAATGTGGAAAGGCACTTCCTGAAGGAGCAAAGTACTGTCCAGCTTGCGGGGCTGTTGTAGTAGCTGAAACTCCAGCAACTGCAGTTGCAGCAACTGTGCAGACTATTGCGCCAGGGTTGAAGTTGGCGTTTTGGGGAGAGCGGTTTGTTGCATGGTTAATAGACGTTATCATTATAGGCGTAGCAATAGGCATATTGAACCTGTTTAACTTGCTTGCTAGCTTTTCGCTGGCAGGCTGGCCTAATTGGATTCCCTTCTTTAACGCAGGCAGCATCTTATACTTCCTGTATTGGATGTTTATGGAGGGCATTTATGGGCAATCGCTGGGAAAGATGATTATGCAGATAAAGGTGGTGCGTTTGGATGGCGACGAAATCGGTTTTGGCAATGCCGCCTTGGAGAGCGCGGGCAAGGCGTTCTTGCTTCCGATAGACTGCATTTTAGGCTGGGTGCTTTATCCTAAAAGTCGGCAGCGAGCGTTCAATTATCTCTCACAGACCATCGTGGTAAAAGTACCTTCTTGATAGCCTGCAGCGTCATAATTAAGTAATAGTTGTTACATTTCATTGCACGATAGACGCAATAACTTGGAGAGTGCCGTTAAATTAGGAAAGGTTCTAGTCACGTCCGCTTGGCCTTACATTAACGTAATCCCACATCTGGGCAATCTTGTCGGCTCAATTTTATCCGCAGACGTAGCTGCACGTTATTATCGACTGCGCGGAGACGATGTGCTTTTAGTAAGCGGCTCGGATGAGCATGGCACGCCCATCGAAGTCGAAGCGCTTAGGCAGGGAATAACGCCGAAGACTTTGACTGACAGAAACCACGCGCGTGTAGCCGAGCTATTCCAAAGGTGGGGCACATCATTTGACAATTACACGCGAACCGAAAGCCTGGTGCACAAGGAATTCGTGCAGGAAACGCTGATGAAAATCTATCGGAATGGGTATATCTTTAGCCAAGAAACGCAGATGCTGTATTGCGAGCATGACCAGCGCTTTTTGCCTGACAGGTTCGTGGAGGGAAAATGCCCCTACTGCGGTTATGAGCGCGCTCGCGGCGACCAATGCGACATGTGCGGCAGGCTTCTGGAAACCACTTTCCTAATAGAGCCACGTTGCGTCATCTGCGGCAACGCACCCACGGTTAAGACCACGCAGCACTGGTACATTGACCTCTCAAAGTTCGCAGAGCCGCTTACCACGTACATCAAGAATAATCAGCAGCTTCCCGCAAACGCCAAAAACTTTAGCTTAAACTGGATAAAGGAAGGCTTGAAGCCTCGGGCTGTCACGCGGGATGTGGAGTGGGGAATTCCAGCGCCTTTCCCCGGTGCGGAAGGCAAAACCATTTACGTGTGGGTTGAAGCCGTCTTAGGCTATGTATCCGCAACCATAGAGCACTGCAGACGCATCGGCGAACCTGAAAAGTGGCGTGAATTCTGGTTTGACAAGTCAGCTAAGACATTGTATTTCGTTGGGAAAGACAACATACCATTCCACACCATAATTCTCCCTGCACTGCTGTTGGCTACTGGAGAGGATTACAATCTTCCGTGGAACGTTTCAGCCACCGAGTTTCTCCAGTTCAAAGGCGAAAAAGCATCCAAAAGCCAGCGGATCGGCATATGGATAGACGAGGCGTTAGAGCTGTTTCCCGCGGATTACTGGCGCTTCTTCCTGATGGTCACGCGTCCGGAAACGAAGGACACCAACTTTTCATGGGAGTTCTTCCTTGAAAAAATAAATGCTGATTTGAATGACACATTCGGAAATTTCATTCACAGAACCTTAAGCTTCATAAACGCTAGGTTTAACAGTGAAATTCCGCAGCCGCAGAAACTAACGCTTGACGACGAGGCAGTCATGCAGACGGTTAAAGAGAAAGTTGAGGAAGCCGCTCGAGAGTTCGAGGATGCCAGGCTGCAGTCTGCTGCGAACACGCTGATAAGCATAAGCCGCATTGGAAACCAATATCTAAACGAGAATGAGCCGTGGAACCTAATCAAAACAGACAGGGCGAAAGCAGCATGCATCCTCTATGTAGCCGCACAAATCGTAAAGGCCATCGCAGTGGTTTCGGCGCCATTCATGCCATCGACAGCCGAGCAGCTCTGGCAAACACTGAACCTTCCGGGAAGCGTTCACAAAAGCAGTTGGGAAGAAACAGTAGAGCCGCTGGCGGCTGGACATAAAATAGCTAAGGCAACGCCGCTCTTCAAAAAAATAGATGCGGACGAGAAGAAACTTGACGAGATGCTGGCAAAGATCCGCGAAAAGCAGGCTAAGCCAATCTAAAACGGGATCAGTGATTAACTGGCAATGCAAGTTAAAGCAGACCTTCATGTTCACACAATTTACTCCCACGACTCAATAATTACCGCTGAGGACATTGTTTTCTACGCTAAGAAACGCGGATTAACCGCAGTAGCCATAACTGACCACAACACTGTTGAAGGCGCATTAAAACTAGCCAAAAAAACCGACTTGCTCATTATACCCGGCGTGGAGGTTTCAAGCCGCAACGGCCACATAGTCGCCCTTAACGTGCAGGAACCCATACAAAAAGGCTTAAGCGCAGAAGAAACAGTTGACCGAATTCACAGGGCAGGCGGCTTAGCAATCGCATGCCACCCCTTTGCGCTTTTTAAAGGCAGCTTAGGCAAACATGTTTCAGCCACGTTTGATGCTGTCGAAACCATTAATGCCTCTGCAGCGCCGTTCAAGCGTAGCGTGCGGAAAGCTGAGGAAATCGCCGAGGAGCTAAAGCTTCCACGGGTCGCTGGAACCGATGCACACTACGCGCCGGCAATCGGTTACGCCTACACCATCGTTGACGCACAGCTTGATGTTGACGCGGTAGTGAAGGCGATTTCTGCAGGGCGCTGTCAACCTTTTGGCGCGTCGGTACCGCTTAGGCTGAAACTTGAAATGTATTATCATTACTTTAAAGAAAAGAAGGCTGGTTCCAAGATAAAACCAATAGAAACGAAGCAGCCACTCTTATAATCTCCGATTTTTTCCTTTGATGCCGTAGGCTTTTACAGTGCTGTCCAAGCCTAATGGTCAAAGCAGCAGTTAGGCTATTCTAAAACTGTGTCTTCACATTTTGCGGCTATTTAGCGGATCGTTCCAGAAATCGGTAGACTGTGTTCATTTGTGAAGTGCGCATGAAGGATGATCTAAAAATGGCAGTTGGGCCTTTCTATATTCTGGTCTGGCCTCTGTGTTTTCTGCGGCGCCATAGCAGATAAACAGAGGCTGCTGCCACGCCTACTGCGGCTGCTACAAGCATAAGCGGCGGTGACTGTGAAGCTTCAGCAATGGTAAAGCAGATGGTTTCTGAGGTGCCCCTGTTGCCTTCTGCATCTACCGCGTAGAGGGTTATGCTATGCACGCCGGCCGCCAGGCGCTCAAGCGTGATGTTGCCTGCAAGCGGCGTTTCCGGGCCGCCATCCAGCACGTAGGTTATGGTTTTGGCGTGCTCGTTTATGGTGAAGTTTAGCGGTATGCTTGTGGTGTGGTAGGTCTTGTTTGCTGGCGAGTGCACTGCTATTTTTGGCGGCTCCGTGTCAGGCGGCACATACGTGGGGTCCCGCGTTCCATAGGCGAATGGCACGTAGACTTCGTTGGTGGCGTGCGGAGTTATGGTTGGCCCATATGGCCAGCTGTACCATCCATCAGGATAGCTGGTAGTGTAACCGCCAAGAACATAAATTAAATCGTTTAGTACGGCAGCAGCGAAACTAAAGCGTGATGTGGGTATAGTAGCGCCAATTACCCACTTATCTCTTGCTGGATCATAGATTTGGGTTGCACTATTCGAGAAGAAGTATATTCTTTTGATTGCGTTTGCACCTGTTGTAGCTGCTGCGGCGCCGTATCTGAGACCGTTTGGCATTCTTGTTCCTTCGCGCCAAGTGTTCGTTTTTGGGTCGTATATTTGGTTTAGATCTGATTGAGGGCTTGATGATAGACCCCCGATTATGTATATTTTACCGTCTATTGCTGCTGATGGGTAATCTGCGGTTCCTGTCAGGATTGGTGCGGCTGTGGTCCATGTGTCTGTTTCTGGGTCGTAATCTTCGTTGAGGTTTGTGATTGAACCGCCGAAGCCGGAATCGTCTGGTATATATCCGCCTATCAAGTAGATTTTGCCGTTGGCGACGTTTGCTTGAAGTGACCATCTGGGGGTTGGCATGGGCGCCTTTGTCTCCCATGTGTCTGTTTCTGGATCGTAGGCTTCGTTTACTCCAGTGGCATTGCCATCAGCCGCGTACCCGCCTATGCAGTAGATTTTGCCTTTGTAGGCAGCTATGGCAAAATCCATCCGAGCTGTGGGCATTGGCGTCTTGAAGCGCCATGTGTCTGTTTCTGGATCATACTCCTCGTTTACTCCTGTTATGCCCCCTTTTACCGGCAGCGGACCTTTTAATGTGCCGCCTCCCCCGCTTCGCGTATTACCGCCTATAGCGTATATCCTGCCGTTCACCGCTGCTGCGCCCAGGCTGAACCGCGCTACCTGCATGGGTGCACGCGTAACCCATGAGCCAGGCGAAAGTGCGGCTGAGGCTGCAGACGCGGCGCAGCCAGCGCACAGGGCGGAAGCCAAAACAAGCGCAAGCGCCATCGCGCTTAGTCTCAAAGTTACCCCCAACAGTATACTATCCTAACTCCCAAAAATAAAACCTTTCCCTCAAAGCCGACACCACGCAAAAAGCGCTTATGCCAAACCATACCCCACCTTCCCCACAACACACAAAAACATGCAAAAACCCAAACATTCCATAATAAGCCAACCGCCCCTCTCTGCTTCGCCGTCACATTTGGCGCATATTAGAAATTCATTGCAGAAACCTATAGAGGGGGTCTATCGCTATCGTCGCTTTCTGAAATAGAAATTACGCGTCTTATAAGCCATAGTGCAAATCAATTTCGCTTCATGGCTTCTGCCTTAAGCTCTTTCGGCATAAGTTCAATGGCGTAGCGCAAAGCTGTCCGCGGCATCCGCGCCTTGTTTTTCAGCACGTAGTAGAAGACTTCCTTTTGATGCTTTCTGCTTGCTTCCTTGAGCAACCAGCCGTAGCCTTTCTGCACCATGGCATCTCCATCCTCCAAGAGCATGTCGCTTATTTCGAAGACTTCGCTTAGAAAATAGCCTTTTCGTGCTGGATATATAAGCGACACCGCCGCGGCTCTTCTAAGCCATCGGTTATGGGACTTAGCCCACTTTTTCAATTCTCCTATGACGCCGGGATGCTTCTGTATTAGGCTGCCGACGGTGCGAGTGCAGAAGCTGTCACATTTAGCCCAATTATTAACGTATTTTCCAATCCAGCCTTCGAAAACCGCCAAATCAGCTGGCTCAAGCACCGCAACGAGATTTGGGAGCCAATAACAGACCACAAAGGCTTCTTCAGTGCAGTCCGAACGCAGCAGGTCTTCGCAAAGCGCGAAAATCTCTGCCTTGCTGAGGGTTTTTGCTTCTTTCCAGTATTTCCTTGCTATCTTGCGAACTGCATCTGCTTTAACACCGTAGCATGCAACCTCTTCTTTGAAGAAACGCTGAAAACTTCGCCGAGTTTCCTCATCAGCAAGGGCTTTCAGTTCAGCTCTAATGTGCTCAACAATCGGGCTCATGAGCACTGTATTCTTGCACGCGGAAAAATAACGCTTTCCTCCGAGAAAAGATAATTGAAAAATAACAAAAAGGAAAGAAAAGGAAACCTAAGGAGACTCCATCTGGTAAAGATCTAGATCCAATTTGAGCTTTAACGGCTTTTCGCGCACACCATTTTCCAAATCGTATAGGCTAGACAAAGCGTTCTCCAATCTGCTCCGCTCAACTTCTTGAACCACAACCAGCGCAACCTCGGATTTAGCTGCCTTATCAGAGCCTGCACTGCAGATGGCCAGCGCACCCCGGTCAATCAGCTCTATCGGGCCAGATTTAAGTTTATACGCTTCTTCTAGCCCAATCGGGCATTTTGCTGCGATTTCCTCAGGTAAATGTTTAGTCAACGCTTTTCCTCCGCCAAACTTCAGCACTGATCAAGTCGCGGATGGCAACTCGGATGGCTTCGGCCCTGTTCGGGTAGAATCTTTCATCCACGAGTTGGTCTAAAGCTTTTATGTAAGTTTCAGGTAGATATAGTGTGATTAGTTTCATTTGGTTTCCTCTCCCGTTGGTGGAGTATCAGATTGTGTTTTTTGGTTATACTTCTATATATTATGTTTTAAATATGTCTTAAACATGTTTGTTCCTTATCTTATAAATATTTTATAAGGCATGTTGCAGTTTCATGTAAATTCTTGGCAGAAGGGACCTCTACGTTTTTATTTATTATTAAAGCATCTAAGGTATTGCGATGTGAAGTTATGCGTGTTTTCGTGAAAAGTTTCGGCTGCTCGACGAATTTGGCTGACGGCGAGGTTCTAGCGGGTTGCTTAGCAGAAGCTGGATACACGCTGGCGCGTTCTATTTCAGAAGCGGATGTGGTGGTCTATAACACTTGCGCGGTTAAGGCCCCTACGGAGAACCGCATGATTGAAGCGTTGCGCCGTGTTCCCTCCGGGAAAAAGGTTATTGTCGCGGGCTGTTTGCCGCTCATAAATTTTGAGAGACTGCAGCGTGAAGTACGTTTTGATGGTGCGGTTGGGCCTGCCGCGGGCAAAAAGATCGTTGAGATCGTAGAGCGCGTTTTAGAAGGCAAAAACGGCATAATGCTGGCTGATTCCTTGGAAGCTATGCCGTTGCTTGAGCTTCCACGCGTTAAGGCAAGTAGCGTGCTAAGTGTCTTGCCAGTCAGCTATGGATGCTTGGGCATTTGCGCTTATTGCTGCGTTGTCTTCGCGCGAGGCCGCTTGAGGAGCTACCCCGTTGACGAGCTTGCTGCAAGAGTGCAGCGGGATGCGGCTGCCGGCGTAAAGGAGTTCTGGGTTACATCACAAGACACAGCATGCTACGGAAGAGACATCGGTGCGAATCTTGCAGTGCTGCTTAAAGCAATATGCATGGTGGATGGCGATTTCCGCGTTCGAGTTGGCATGATGACGCCGAACAGAGTAGCAGACATCTTGTCGGAAATAATTGAGGCCTTCAAGAGTCCTAAGGTGTTCAAGTTTGTGCACTTGCCAGTTCAAAGCGGCGATGACGAGGTTCTGAGGCGGATGCGGAGAGGCTACACAGTCAAAGACTTCAAAGAGATAATCGCTGCCTTTAGAGCGGCTTTTCCAGAGATTACTGTGGCTACGGATGTTATATGCGGTTTTCCTGGCGAAACACGTGAGGCTTTTAAGAACACGCTTAAGCTGATTGCTGAAGTGAAACCGGATATTGTTAATGTGTCGAAGTTCTTTCCTAGACCAAAGACGGCGGCTGCTGCAATGCAGGAGGATTTTGTGGATGCCAATGAGGTTAAGTGGCGAAGCGCTGAAGCAACTAAGCTGGTTAAGCGCATTTCCCTAGAGAGGAACCAGTGTTGGATTGGCTGGACTGGCGAAGTTCTCATAGACGAGAAGGGCAAGGTTCCCGGCTCATGGATTGGCAGAAACTTCGCCTATAAACCAGTGGTTATCAAAAGCCAAGAGAACTTGCTTGGCAAGATGCTACGTGTAAAAGTTGTGAAAGCCTTCTCTACACACCTTATGGGCACGCTTGAGTAAGCCACTGAACCTGTTGCGCTCGACGAAGCCAATACGCCCTCTACAAGTAGGGGCAACTTTTGTTCAGGTTAATGCAGACTGGCGGCTTGGCGATTAAGAATTTCTTTTGTTTTGTGCGATGTGTTTATGTTTTACCCTTAAAGTTACTTAACTGAAAAAGAAACAGGCGACTAAAAAATGGTAAATAAAAACGCAATCACGATGCTGCATGGCGCAGGCGGCACAGTCATGCACGCCTTAGTTAAAGATTATATTGTAAAGAACTTCAGCGGTTTGAGCAACGCTGACGTCCCGCTTGAAGCGTTAGATGACGCTGCAGCTATAGGCGATATAGTGCTTAAAAGCGATTCGCATGCAGTTAAACCCATATTCTTTCCAGGCGGCGACATCGGACGATTAGCCGTCTCCGGCACCGTCAACGACATCTCATGCTTGGGCGCTGAGCCTTATGCGTTGGCGTGCGGCTTAGTTTTGGAGGAAGGCTTGCCGCTTTCGGATTTGGAGAGGATCTTGGCGAGTATGCGGCAAACCTGCATAGAAGCAGGCGTGGGCGTAGTGACTGGTGACACAAAAGTTGTTGAAAAGGGCAGCCTCGGCGGCTGCATCATGAACGTTTCAGGCATAGGACGCCGAACCAAAGCGCTCGAAAGCAACTTGGAAGTGGTAAAGCGGCACCGCAGCGGCTTCTCTGCGCGTTGGGTTTTAGACTCCAACCTCAGCGTAGGCGACAAAATAATCTTGTCAGGCACCATAGGCGACCACGGGCTGGCTGTACTTTCAGCGCAGCAAGGCCTGAATTTTGGAAGCGAGATAAGAAGCGACGTTAAACCCTTGAACCGCATTATTCAACGCTTACTCGGCGAAGTCGGCGGTGTCGTCACCATGAAAGACCCCACACGAGGCGGCTTAGCAGACGCCTTAAACGAGCTCAGCGAAAAATCTAAGACGGGCATACTAATCTACGAGAACAAGATTCCAGTACGGCGTGATGTGCAAGCCGCCTGTGAAATGTTGGGTTTGGACCCGCTTGAGGTCGGGAATGAGGGAAAAGTGATTATAGGCGTAGTACCCGCGAAGGCGGAGCAGGCGCTAGAGTTTCTGAAGAAAACCGAAGAAGGTAGAAACGCGGAAATAATCGGCGAAGTCACCGGAACCTTCACGGGCGTAGCTATGCAAACGGTGGTCGGCGGCAAACGGATAATCACGAGGCCAGTAGGCGACCCCGTGCCGCGAATCTGCTGAAAAAGCGCCTACACAGAAGTGCCATAGCGATTAGGGCAAACTTAAAAGGCGCGCTTGCCTCATTATATTGTTGAAGGTGTTGTTTTTGGAGCACAGACCAGCAGTCATAATTATCGACATGCTCAATGACTTTGTCACTGGAAAACTTGCAGCAAAAAGAGCATCGCGAATAATTCCAAACCTCAAGCGGCTCATAGAAGAAGCACGCAAACATGACGTGCCAGTAATCTATAGCAACGATGCACATTATCCGCAGGACGTGGAAGTCACCAGAAAATGGGGAAGCCACGCCATAAAAGGTACAAAAGGCGCCGAAGTCATCCCCGAGCTACAGCCTTCGGCGAAGGATTACATTGTAGAGAAGCGCACGTACAGCGGCTTTTATGAGACAGGCTTAGACCCGCTTCTGCGCAGCCTATACAAGGGCGAAGGCGCCAAAACAGTCATCTTGGGCGGGCTGCACACTAACATGTGCGTTAGACACACGGCTGCCGACGCCTTCTTCCGTGGCTACAACATCATAATCGCCAAGGACGGCGTCGAAGCCTTTACGCAGGAAGACCACGAGCAGGGCTTAAAGTATCTGGAATACGTTTACAACGCCAAGATAATGACCGTTGACGAAATAATCCAGGAATTCAAGTAGAGCAGTAACTGCACGCTTGCTACGGCTTTGAACTGCAAATACGATTAGCCTAAAACGTGCTGCCTTTCGCAAGTGGTGGGCCCGGCCGGATTCGAACCGGCGACCAACAGGTTATGAGCCTGGCGCTCTAACCTGGCTGAGCTACGGGCCCGCATTCTCTTGTGCTTCGCTTACTATTGCTATTTTTGATGGAATTTAAACGTTTTCCGAGCACCAGCCTACAGAAAGCCACTGTAATACTCTGCTAAACGTTCAGTTCGAGTTTAGAGCATAGCCAAAGGCCGACTTTCTGCAGCCCGCAGCACTCATGCGCTCGTAGTGGTACAGGTACTCCTGCGCGTAGCCAGCATACCGACCGAAGTATTCTCTGCCGAAAGTATTAAGCCTCGCGTATTCGGCGTTGCCTGAACATTCTTTCGCCAAAAGTT
>JAWCMT010000009.1:0-38802 GCA_038849555.1 Bathyarchaeia archaeon
TTTCTATTCTGTTAGCAGAAATAGCGTGAATTTTGGTAGCGGGGAGTAGATTTGAACTACTGATCTCTGGGTTATGAGCCCAGCGGGTTAATCCTGGCTACCCCACCCCGCTACGTTTAAGATGAAGGCCGAAGTTGCAAACCCGTTTAGTAACTACTAACTCGCCAAATATTAATAGTTTCTTTTTCCACTTTGGCGAAAGCATTTTAGCAACGACTATAACTCTTCTAACAATGGTGCAAAAATCGAATGGATAAGCCGTACTTTCGTGAAATATTCAAGCCAGCCTTTGAAAATCCAGTCTTTGTTCAAGGGCTTCCCGGCTTCGGCAATGTTGGGCGCATAGCCGCGCATCTTTTGATAAAGTTTTGTAGCGCCAAACCTTTTGCAGAATTATATTCACCTTACTTCCCAGACTACGTGACTGTCAGCTCAAAAGGAATATGTCTGCTGCCAAAATACGAGTTCTACTTCGCGCCTATGGAGAAAAACAATCTTGTAATCATGACGGGAGAAATGCAACCCTCATTTGATGATGTAGTAGCGCATTATCACGTTTGCGCTGAAATAGTGGATTTTATCGAGAAACTTGGCTGCCATTTTGCAATAACCCTTGGCGGAGTGCCAATGCTGGAAGATAAGCCTCAAGTGTATGTGGCAGCCACCTCGCCGAGATTGGCAGCTGAATTCATGGAGAAAGGCGCCGTAATCTACAGCAAAGGCAAAATAGTCGGAGGAACAGGACTTACGCTAGCGCTTGCGAAGGAGCATAACATGGAAGGCGTATGCTTACTTGGCAGTACACCGGGTTTCAAGGCAGATCGCGGCGCGGGTTTTCTGGTTTTCAAGTTTTTGATGAAGGTTTTAGGAAAAGAGATAAAAGAGGGGTTATAAGAAAGAGCATTAATCTAAACACTTACAAAGTAGGGTTCACAATGGCTGAGAATGGCGAAAGTAATAACATTGAAAGCGGTTTTGTCAGCTCAAAATTTGGAAGAGTTCTTCTGATAATCGCGGCTGTTTTTCTAATTTTTGCTGGCCCAACATACTTTTCTTACCTGCTTTCTAACGTTTTAAACGTGAGCTATGTTGCTTCAGTGGTTTCAGGCTTCGTCCTCTTTATAGCAGGCTTGTTGTTGCTGTTCTTTCTCGTTAAAAAGAAAGTTGTTTCATTTTAGCCGTTTTGCCTCAGATACCCCAGGGTGCATCATCTCAGTCAGCATTTTGGATTCTTCATCGGCATCTTCTAGAAAGCCGTTGGTGCAATTATTAAATCTTCTTCGGGATTTCTGCGCCGTTGGAAAAGCATATAAAATATTCACAAGTGAATACTACGTATGCAAGATGATAAGAGAAAACGGCTCGAAGAAATGGTTGGCAAAAATGAGGAGCCCACAAAAAGAACAACCATAATACTTGACAAGGAAGAAAGAGAATTCGTAGACTCGTTGATAAAAGAGGGAAAGGAGCCGGGCATCAAACCGCTTATTTCCAAGATGCTTGACGTTTATCGAAGCATGATGGTTTATGATTGGCGTTTTCCAGGTGAATACTACTGCGGCATAAGCCGCATCGCCTTCGTCAATGTGGAGCTATTGAACATTCTGCTTCAGTATATTCCAAGAGAGAAATGGCCTGAGGTCGGCGTAAAAATGGGCGAAGCCCTAAAAGTCTCGATGGAAACTACGCTGGGTTTTCAGGCAACACAACGTGAAAATTGGGAAAGCGTTTTCAAACGCTTAAGAGTTCAAGGCTTCGGAGACTTCTATCTTAAAGATAAGTATCTACTTGTAAAAATGCCCTTCATCAGCCACGTGGAGATTTGGCAAGGCATTCTCGAAGGCCTTTTCGATGTAAAATTGGACGTTAAAACCACCGTGCCGCCGCTGGTTTTCGAAATAAAACTGCAAAAAACGCTGCAGCCTCAGTAATTACAAGAATGCCAATGTTAAATATCTGAAAAGATATGTTTATTAGGAACTGAGCAACTTATGGTGCGCTTTAGTGAGCAAAGTTGAGGGATTGCGTTCATACAAGGCGGTTGCATTCATTAACAGTAAAGGCAACCCATGGTTCGTTAGCCTAAAAGCGAAAAAGTATTTTAAACTACGTGCATCCCTCAAAAGAACAGTTTTCTCACGCAATACCACAACTGCGTTTAGAAGTATCTCTAACAAAAAGTTAAAGGTGATGAAAAAATGGAGAAAGTAAAATTTGCCATACCCGCTGGCTCCTTAGCCAAAGCAACCTTCGAGATTCTGCAGCGTTCCGGATACAAGGTTTCCGGTCAAGACCGAACGTACCGACCGACAATCAATGACCCCAAAATCGAGTTGAAAATCCTGAGACCGCAGGAAATTCCTGTTTTCGTCGCTGAAGGCTTACAAGACGTGGGCATCACTGGTCAAGACTGGATTAAGGAGACAGGCGCTGACGTTGAAGTGCTTCAGAACTTGGAGTATGGGAAAATAAGGCTAGTAGTAGCCATACCAAAAAGTTCAGCTGCAAGCACACTCTCGGAACTCATGGAGGACGTGTGGAGCAAAGGCAGAAACTTTCGGGTCTCCACCGAATACCTGAACATTGCCGCGGAATACGTGAAAGGCAATGCTGCCTACAAGAAGCGCTTCGGCGACTCTGCGCCGCTGATAGTAACGCCGTGGTGGAAAAAAGGCGAAAACCCCCGAGCCAAAATATTCCTGTCTTTCGGAGCCACAGAAGCCAAGCCACCGGAGAATTCGGACTGCATAATAGACGTCACTGAGACAGGTTCAACCTTGGACGCAAACAACCTGAAGATAATCGAAACTGTTCTACAATCCTCAGCTGTGCTTATAGCGAACAAGAAGGCGTTGGCTGACCCGCAGAAGAAAGAGAAAATCTTTGACATCCTAACATTGCTGAAGGGCGTGGTTGACGGCGCCAAGAGAATTCACATATTCGTAAACGTGGAAAAAAGAAACTTGCAGAAGCTGCTCGCCGAGCTGCCCGCATTGAAAAATCCAACCATAGCGCCGTTGGCAGATGAAAACTGGTGCTCCGTCAACACGATAATCGAAAAAGACTGCCTCATAGACCTTTTGCCTAAAATCCGCAAGCTTGCACAGGGACTTGTAGTCTACGAGCCACGGCAGGTGTTGGCCTTGGATGAGATAAGCAGGAGAGAAGGAAACGGGTGCGAAACCAAGCGCTAGCGAAAGCCTGGAAATCCTCTGCGCTTCCGCCAAATTGGCTCAAAAGGCAGACGCCAACTGAAAACGCAAGCGAACAGATTGAAAACGACGTTAAAGCCATAATCAACTTGGTAAGAAAAAAAGGCGACGCCGCGCTTGTTGAGCTAACAGAAAAGTTCGACAAAGTCCGCTTGAACGCGGAGGATTTGCGAGTTAAGCCCGCAGAGATAGAAGCAGCTTATCGAGAAGTCAGCGAAGCGCAGATTTCAGCGCTCAAGCTAATGAAAGATAAAGTCAGCACGTTTGAAAGTCTAAAGCTGAAGCAGGCGCCGCTGAAAACATCCAAAGATGGCATCATCATTCAAAGTGTTCTACGTCCAATCGAAAGCGTAGGTTGCTATGTGCCAGGCGGCTTGGCTGCCTATCCCAGCACGCTAATTATGACCGCGGTGCCCGCAAAGGTGGCTGGTGTCTCTCGGATAGTGGTGTGCTCGCCGCCTACCGCTAAGGGCGCGGTGAATCCGCTGGTGCTTGTTGCCGCGGATATCTGCGGCGTTACTGAGGTCTATAAGGTTGGCGGAGCCCAAGCAATTGCAGCTTTAGCCTATGGTACAGAGACAATTAAGCCTGTTAAAAAAATTGTGGGGCCAGGAAACAGATACGTTACTGTCGCAAAGATTCTTGTTTCAAGGGATGTCGCGGTTGACATGCCTGCTGGACCTAGCGAAGTTCTCGTAATAGCTGACGAAACTGCAGACCCTAAGCTTATTGCCCTTGACATGATTTCGCAGGCTGAACACGGCACGGACAGCGTTGCTGGGTTGATAACGCCCTCGGAGAAACTTGCAGAAGAAGTGCAGTGTTGGCTGGAGAAAACTGTTGCGGTAGCCGAGCGGCGCGAAATAGTCGAGGCAGCGCTGGAGAAATATGGTTTCATAATAATCTGCAGAGACTTGGCGGAAGCTGCCGAGTTGGCTAATGCGTTTGCGCCGGAGCACATTGAGATAATGACGCGCGACGCTGAGAAAATAGCGGAGAAAATAACCTCAGCAGGCCTCATCCTTGTAGGCGCATACAGCCCTGTTGCTCTAAGCGATTATGCCAGCGGCACAAATCATGTTTTGCCCACAGGTGGCTTCGGAAGCGCGTTTTCAGGCTTATCAGCGCTTGACTTCGTAAGAAGAGTCAACATTATTGAGTGCTCACGGGAAGGTTTGCAGCGCGTGCAGAAGCTTGTAGCGGTTATGACTGCAGCGGAGAACCTTCCCAATCACTATAAAGCCTTGGAAGCGAGACTGGAAAAATGAACACGAAAGATAAGAAGTGGCTGAAAGAAAAGCTTGCCAAAATAGAAGCCCTAGAGAGCTATGCGCCTGAAAAAACCATAGAAGGCGTAGCAAAAGAGTACGGGCTTTCTCCAGCCAGCATCATTAAGCTCAACTTTAACGAAAACCTCTACATACCACGAGAAAAAATAGCCGCGTTCCTGAAGGAAGTGGCCGAGGAATGCGATTTGCGGCTTTACCCGCAGGAAGAGGAAGAGCAGCTACGCGTGGCCATCGCCAAATATCTTCGGTTGAAGCCCGACTGTGTTGCCGTGGGAAACTCCAGCGACGAAGTAATGGACCGCGTTACAAGGTTGTTCTTGGGTAAAGGCGATGTAGCCGTAACGTTTACGCCTACCTTCAGCGTCTTCCGCTACTGCGTGCGATACAACGGCGCCGAATACGCGGCTGTGCCGCTTCGGAAAGGCTTTGGGCTCGATGTTGAAGGGTTACGCGCTGCATTCACGCCTGAAACAAGGATGCTGTATCTGTGCTCGCCGAACAACCCGACTGGAAACCAGTTTGCCCTTGAGGAGATTGAGGCTTTAATTGAGGATTTTCCGGGTTTGGTGATGATTGACGAGGCTTATGGCGAGTACGCCGACTACTCTGCTGTACCGCTTATAGATAAGTATGAGAATCTTGTGGTTTTGCGAACTTTCTCGAAGGCTTTTGGCTTAGCTGGGCTTAGGCTCGGCTACGCCGTGGCTAATCCGACGCTGGCGCGGGCTGTTAACAAGATTCCAGCGCCCTACGCAATTAACGTTGTCTCTTTGACTATGGGCAGGAAGCTGCTGGAGAACGTTGGAATAACGCAGGAGGCTGTTGCAGCATTGAAGGCTGAGCGGAGAAAACTGATAAGCAGATTGAATGAGATAAGAGGTGTGGAGGCGTTCGATTCGCAGGCAAACTTTGTGCTAATCAACACAAGCAAACCGTATGAGGATGTTTACGTTAATTTGCTGAAGAAGGGCATAATCATAAAGAAGCTTGGGCGCCTATTAACGTACGAGAACTGCCTTAGAGCCACGGTCGGCCTGCCTGAAATGAATGTGAAGCTCCTGAACGCGTTAAAAGAGAGTTTAGGTGAAGAGGCATGAGGAAAGAGGAAGTGTATAGACGAACAAAGGAAACCGAAGTCCAAGTAAGCGTAAACCTTGACGGGGAAGGAAAAGCTGCCGCCGACACGGGTGTAGCATTCCTTGACCACCTCATTACTTCATTGGCAACGCACAGCATGATAGACATAACAGCTAAAGTTAAAGGCGACCTGCGGCACCACGCAGTTGAAGACCTAGCCATCGGCCTAGGCGAAGCGCTGAACAAAGCCTTAGGCAGCCGAGAAGGTATAGCACGCTTCGGCTACGCAGCAGCGCCAATGGATTGCTCGTTGGCTTTCGCCGCCGTCGACCTCGTGAAGCGCCCGTACTTTAAGGTTGATTTGAAGCTGCGCGGCAAAAAAATCGAGGACATGCCCACAGAAGACCTCAACCACTTTTTCGAGTCCTTAGCCACTTCGCTTTGTGCAAACGTGCACATTTTCGTTCAGTACGGCAGCAACGACCACCACAAGGCAGAGGCCGCGGTTAAAGCCCTAGCGCTGGCTCTGCGGCAAGCAGCGGCTGCTGACCCCAGACGGAAGGGTGTGCCAAGCAGTAAAGGTGTAATTTGATGCCTCAGGCAGTAATATTCGATTATGGCGTTGGTAACCTTCTCAGCCTGAAGTGCGCTTTGGAGAAGGTAGGATTAAAAGCTAAAGTCACCGCTTCAGCGCAGCAATTACGCGAAGCAGATGCAATCGCGCTGCCTGGAGTTGGCAACTTTTCCGCCGCTATCGCTAAGCTCAGTGCCGTAAAGGAGAGGCTGCTGACCTCCGTGGAGAGCGGAAGACCTCTACTGGGAATATGCCTTGGGCTGCAGCTTTTCTTTGAGGAAAGCGAGGAAGGCCCAGGCAGAGGCTTAGCGCTTTTCAAGGGCAAAACCGTCAGGCTGCGTGGCCAAGTGAAGGTGCCGCACATGGGCTGGAACACGCTCAGCATAGTCAAATCTAACGAGTTCTTCGATGGCGTTGCAGATGGCGCGTACGTGTATTTTGTGCACTCGCTTTATCCCGTGCCCAATGATAAGCAGATTATCGCTGCTGAAACAGAATACGGCTTAACATTCACTTCCGCAGTTGCCAGCAAAAACGTGTATGGCACCCAGTTTCACCCCGAGAAATCAGGCGGCGTCGGCTTACAAATCCTCGAAAACTTCGCTAAGTTAGTAAAAAGGTGACATGCCAATTGCAGCTGATTCCAGCCATTGACTTGATGAACGGCAAAATCGTTAGGCTTACCCGGGGCGACCCCAAGACGGCGAAGGTGTACGACCAGTTCGGTGGGCCTGTGGAAACAGCTAAAAAGTGGCAGGCGGATGGCGCTGGAAAACTACATATTATAGATTTGGATGCGGCTTTCGGCGCTGGCGACAATTTGGCTGTAATAGCGGAAATCGTAAAAAACGTGGATTTGCCAATTCAGGTTGGCGGCGGAATCCGCACCGTTGACACTGCGAGACGGCTGCTGCAGCTGGGCATAAGCCAAGTTATCCTCGGCGCGTTAGCGTTCAGCGACCCAGCCGCGATAATGCAGATTCAGCGTGAATTTGGCGCAGAAGCCGTTATTGTGGCGTTGGATAATAAAGGCGGAAAAATAATGGTTGAAGGCTGGAGAACCGAAACCGCAATGCACATGAAAGCGGCATTGGAAAAGTTTACCACGCTCGGTGTTCGAAAGTTTCTCATAACTTCCATAACTAAGGACGGAACCCTTTCAGGTCCCGACCTTGAAACACTCACAGAAGCCTGCAAGTATCCGAGTGTGGAGATAATCGCGGCTGGCGGAATTGGAGGCTTAAACGATTTAATAGCGCTAAAACGGATAGGCGCAGCAGGCGTGGTTATTGGTAAAGCCCTATATGAGGGTAGATTCACCTTGAAAGAGGCGTTAAAGAGTATAGGAGAAGCTTAAGCTATGGCGTTAGCGAAGCGTATTATTCCCTGCTTGGATGTTGACCATGGAAAAGTGGTTAAGGGAATAAACTTTGTAAACTTGAAGCGAGCAGGTGACCCTGTCGAGCTGGCGAAGCGCTACTCAGACGAGGGCGCTGACGAACTGGTTTTCCTTGATATCACTGCTTCCGCGGAGAAACGGGACATCCTGCGGGGCGTCGTGGAGGGCGTGGCGAAAGCCATAAACATTCCGTTTACTGTGGGCGGCGGAATTCGCAGTGTTGCCGACGCTAGGCTGATTCTTTGCAGCGGCGCAGACAAGGTTTCCGTGAACACAGCAGCGGTGGAAAACCCGCAGTTGATAAAAGAGCTTGCCGAAGTGTTTGGGCAGCAATGCGTTGTCGTTGCCATCGACGCGAAACGGAGACGCGAGCAAAGAGCGGATAAAATAACCGTAGAGACAAGTGAGGGGCCCGTCTGGTTCGAAGTTTACACTTACGGCGGAAGAAAACCTACAGGCATAGACGCCGTCGAGTGGGCTTTGCAGGCTGAACGACTTGGCGCCGGAGAGTTTCTCGTAACATCAATGGACAAGGACGGCACAGAAGACGGCTACGACATAGAGTTGACGCGCACCATTTCTGAGCGAGTTAATGTTCCGGTTATCGCAAGCGGCGGCGCAGGAAAACCCGAACACTTCATCCAAGTTTTCACGGATGGGAAGGCTGATGCAGCGCTGGCTGCTTCGGTTTTCCACTACAACAAGTATCCAGTTCCACTGATAAAGGAGTTTCTGCGAAAGCAGGGGGTGAATGTTAGACCATGACAAACGAAGACTTGCTTAAGAAGTTAGACTTCGAAAAGGGCGGCGGGCTAATCCCAGTGGTGGTGCAGGATGCCACATCAAAGGCGGTGCTTATGCTGGCGTACGCAAACAGGGAAGCGCTTGAGAAAACGCTGAGCACGGGCTACGCGCACTACTGGAGCCGTTCACGGAACCAACTATGGATGAAAGGCGAAACCTCGGGGCACACGCAGAAAATCAAAGCCATCCTCGTAGATTGCGATTATGACGCGTTGCTCTATGTTGTGGAGCAAAAAGGTAATGTGTGCCACACGGGAAAAGACACATGCTTCCACAACAAACTATGAAGGCTCAGTCACTTGCTTTTTCTATGCCTTTTACGGGTTTATGCAATGAACTCCAAATAGTCACTTAACAGAAAATTTTGTAGAAACTTGGGGTTTAGCTGTACTGGCGTTTTCCGCGACAAAAGGCGGTTGAAAACCAGTTTAACATGCTAATGCTCCTTTATATAAGTTGAACATTTTTTCAAGTACCTTATTTTTCATGATTCGCAGCTGGCGCTAGGAACAATCAGAAGCTTCGAATAGGGTACCTGAAACTGTTTGGGCGTTAAAAACACTAATAACCAGCTTAAACCCCATACTCACCTAATAATAAACCAGGCTTGGATGGCGAAAGAACTTGAAAGTAACGGAACTGCCCGTGCCAGAGCAGGTTAAGGAGGTTCTGCTTCGCACAGGAATTGCCGAGCTTTATCCTCCCCAAGCAGAAGCCATCCAAGCCGGAGTGCTGGAAGGCAAGAATCTTGTTTTGGCAAGCCCTACCGCTTCGGGAAAAACACTGATAGCGGAGCTATGCAGCCTCAAGCATGTGCTGGAGAGAAACGGCAAAGCCGTCTACCTCACGCCGCTTAGAGCGCTTGCAAATGAGAAATTCGACGAGTTTCAGAAATACGCGGTCATACGTAAGGCAAACGGCAAACGCCTAAGCATAGGCATCAGCACAGGCGACTTCGACAGCAGCGACCCTTGGTTAGAAAAGTACGACATCCTAGTGACCACGAATGAGAAAGCCGATTCGCTGCTGCGGCATCGCGCCAAATGGATGGAAGACATCTCGCTGATAGTCGCGGATGAAGTGCATCTTCTAAACGAGGCTGAACGCGGCCCAACACTTGAGGTGGTGCTTGCAAGACTCATGCAGATTAACCCGGCGCTGCAGATTCTCGCGTTAAGCGCAACCATAAACAACGTTGAAGAAATCGCAGCTTGGCTCAAAGCACAATACGTCATAACCGAGTGGCGTCCAGTCACGCTTAAAGAGGGCATACTGCTGCACGAGGAAATTCAGTACAAAGACGGCGATGCAAGAAAAATCGACAAAAAAACCGCGAATCCCGTTATCAACCTCGTATTGAACACAATAAAAACAGGTGGGCAAGCGCTTGTCTTCGCGTCAACGAGGCAAAACTCGGTGACGTGGGCCAAAAAAATCGCCGATTACACAGCCGAAGCCCTATCCAAACCGCTAAAAAGGGCTCTGGAGCACGAGGCAGAAAAAATCCTAGCCGCAACCGAAAGAACACGCATCAGCGAAAACCTCGCAACTCTTGTCAAATGCGGCACCGCGTTTCACCATGCAGGCTTGGCTGGCGCACACCGACGCATAATCGAAGACCTATTCCGACAAGGCAAAATCAAGGCGCTTACTGCCACTCCAACGTTGGCTTTCGGTGTTAATCTCCCCGCGCGCACCGTAATCATACAAGACTACCGACGCTGGGAACCCGGATATGGCTATTACCCCATAAGTGTGCTGGAATACAAGCAGATGGCAGGACGCGCGGGAAGACCCAAATATGATAAGGCAGGCGAAGCCGTGCTCATCGCGAAAACCGCTGACGAAGCCGACTACCTCATGAACAGCTACGTGCTCGCGCATCCAGAACGAATTTGGTCAAGGCTTGCGGTTGAACGAATAATCCGCAGCCACGTACTCGCCACCATTGCATCAGACTTCGCCCATACGGAAAACGGCATTTATGATTTTTTCGCAAAAACCTTCTATGCGCACCAGTACGACGTGAAAGCCATCAAGAGCATAATAGCCAAGATCCTAAGATACCTATACGACGAAGAAATGCTTGAAGTCTTCGGCGCCGAAATCTACGCCACAAGGCTCGGAAAACGAGTAAGCGAGCTCTACATCGACCCAGCATCCGCTGTGGTAATCCGCGAGGCGCTTAGGCGCAGGCCAGAAAGCCTAACCGAATTCAGCTTGCTACACCTAATTGCGCACACGCCAGATATGGAACCTGTAATGCGGCCGCATGCACGCGAGATAGATGAAATGGCAATACGCATGGAAGAGCACCGCGACGAGCTTTTTATTGAGCCGCCAGCCGAATGGGAAGACCGTATGGCATATGAAAACTTCCTTGGCGAAATCAAAACCGCCCTCGTTCTACACAGCTGGATTGAAGAAACAAGCGAGGAAGCGCTGCTAGAGCATTTTGGCGTCCAGCCAGGAGACCTTTACAAGACAATTGAAAACGCCAAGTGGCTACTTTACGCTACGCATGAGCTTGGCAGGCTGCTGGGGCACGGGGAAATTCAGCACGTAACCGCTGAACTTATAGAACGTGTAACTAAAGGCGTTAAGAAAGAGTTGTTGCCAATCGTTAAGCTGGAAGGAATTGGCCGCGTGCGCGGTCGCATCATGTACAACGCAGGCTACAAGACGCTGGAGGACATAAAGCATGCACCGCTTGAGGATTTAACGAATCTGCCGCTGATTGGGCCGCGACTGGCAAAGAAAATTAAGGAGCAGGTTGGCGGCTTCGTTAAGAAAGAAGCTTGGGAGAAACTTGAGAAAACTGCGGAGTGGCGGCAGAAATCGCTGGCTGACTTTTAGGCTAGCTTTGCGAACTTTTCTGCTTGTTTAACCGCTGTGCCCAAATAGTTCTTAGGCTCTAGCGCGGAGTCGATTTCTTCCACGCTGAGCATGCTGCGCACAACCTCGTTTTCGAGAAGCACCTCGCGGAAATGCCGCTTTTCCAACTCGCTTTTTATGGTTAGCTGCCGCAGTAGCTCGTGTGCTTCCTGCCTGTTCATGCCCTTCCGTGCTAACGCCATCATCACGGCTTCCGACATGGCGCGACTCTGCGTCAACTCCAAGTTCCGCATCATACGCTGCGAGTCAACACGCAAGTTCGCTATAACGTTGCTCATCAACGTAAGCATGTAATCGATAAGGATGCATGCTTCGGGGAAAATGAAGCGTTCCGCTGAAGACTGCGTCAAATCCCTCTCATGCCACGTGACCATGTTCTCAAGCGCTGGAGCCGCTAAGCTTCTGACCATGCGAGCTAAGCCGCAGATACGTTCGCATGTTTCCGGGTTACGCTTATGCGGCATAGTTGAGCTTCCCACCTGCTTCGACCGCTCAAAAGCCTCAAAAAGCTCGCCTATTTCGGGGCGCTGAAGCTCGCGGATTTCAGTGGCGAAGTTCTCCAGCGACGACGCTATGAGCGCTAATAGGCAGATAAGCTCTGCGTAGCGGTCTCTCTGCACTATCTGAGTGGATATCTCCGCTGGCTGAAGCCCAAGCCGCTTCATAACGAGCTCTTGGATACGCTGGGCGTGCTCGCCGAGGCCTGCTTGTGTGCCGACTGCGCCGCTCATTTTGCCTACTAAAACACGCTTTTTACACTCGTTCAGCCGCTCGATGTGCCGTTGGATTTCGTAGCCCCAGACAGCGAATTTGAAGCCTAACGTAATCGGTAGAGCGTGCTGGCCGTGTGTTCTTCCAATCATCACGGTTTCCTTATGCTCCGCGGCTTGCTTCTGCAGCAGACCTTTTAGCGTAGCCAACCGCTTCTCTATGATTTCCACGGCTTCTTTCAGCTGAAGCGCATTTGCAGTGTCCACGATGTCGTAGCTTGTGGCGCCCAGATGCACGTAGGCGCCGCTTGCGCCGCACACCTCAGCTAAAGCGCGAACCAGCGAGGCAATGTCATGCTTTATCTCCTTCTCAATAGCCTTTACCCGCTCGACTTTTACGTGTCTAGTGGAGGCCATGGCGGCGATTTTTTCCGCGTCTTTCCGCGGGACATTGCCGACTTCAGCGTGCGCCAAAGCCAAAGCGGCTTCAACGTCGAGTAGCCGCTGAACACGGGTTTCTTCTTCGAAGACCTTGAGCATTTCGGGTGTTCCGTAGCGTCCAGTGTCTATGGGTAAGATTGGCAAATCACTTTTCCCTCGTCAGAGATTTGTATGCGCATTAAAGATTAATGTTTTACCAAACAGTAAGAGAATACACAAGTGTAAGAGAGTTGTTTAAAACTATGTCAGCGGTCATTGTTGCGACTTTGGATAAGCACAGCGGTAAAACCACACTTAGCCGGCCGAGTACTCAGCGCTGTGCATGCACAGGCGGCGTAACCGTTGTCTTTGAAGGCAGCATTTACTCTCCGCGATGTGCGGCTTCAGGAGCGGAAGCATTAGCGGCGAAGCTTCAGCTGGAAGGCAGCGTTAAGGCAGCAGAAGCGTTTCTGAGAGAAGCAGATGGCGACTTCGCGTTCATAATCGCTGAGCAGGAGCGGATTGTTGCAGGTAGAGACGCAGTAGGCGTTCAGCCACTGTATTACGGCGAGACGGCAAATTTTGCAGCGCTTGCCACACGTAAGAGAGCGCTGTGGGCTCTTGGCATAGCCAATGTGAAGTCGTTTCCGCCTGGGCATTTAGCGCTTGTCAACCGCAGCGGCTTCAAATTCAGGGCTGTCAAAAGACTGGTTTATTCAGAACCTAAGCCAGTGTCTATGGCGGATGCCGCCATGATGCTGCAGCAGTTGCTATGGGAGTCTGTTCGCACGCGGGTTTCCGGTTTAAGCGAAGTCGCTGTTGCGTTTTCCGGCGGCTTAGACAGCAGCCTTATCGCGTTTCTGGCGAGCAAATGTCATGTGCATGTCAACTTGGTTCATGTCAGTTTGAAGAATCGCGCTGAAACCGCTGAGGCACGGCGAACGGCTGAAGCGCTGGGCTTGCCTTTGCAAGTGCACTTGTTTAACGAAGAGGATGTGGCAGAGGCTGCATCCGCGGTTACGGCGCTTATCGAGGAGGCTGATCCAGTTAAAGTAGGCATTGGCATCCCATTTTACTGGACGGCAGAGAAGGCTGCAACTGCGGGTTTTAAGGTGCTACTGGCAGGGCAGGGCGCGGATGAGCTTTTCGGAGGCTATCAACGGTATGTTAAGGCTTACGTGGGTTATGGCGCCGAGAAAGCGCGGAAAATGATGTTTGACGATGTAGCTGGGCTTCATGAGAATAATCTTGAGCGGGATGCGAAGATCTGCAGTTTCCATGGCGTGGAGCTGCGTTTGCCCTTCGCCGCTTACAAGCTCGCGGAGTTCGCAGTAGCACTACCTGTGGAGTTAAAGTTTGAGAGGAAAACTGATTCGCTGCGTAAGCTCGTGCTACGAAAAGCCGCTGAGAATTTAGGTTTGCCGCCGTCGATAGCGGCAAAGCCCAAGAAGGCGGTGCAGTACTCCACAGGGGTAAACGCTGTACTTAAGAGAAAAGCGATGAAACAGAATATAACTGTAGCCGAGTATGTGCGCAGGCTCTCCGGCTAAACGAATTCGAAAATCGTGTGCCTTTTTATAACGCGATGGATTACTGCGCTGTTATGCATGTCTTAATCTATACCACTTTATTTAAAGGAACTATTCATAGCTCCGTGGAGAGCGTAGCTTGTACCCAGTCTATCCTGTTTTCGGTTGCTTGAATAGACCCCCTCTATAGGTTTCTGCATAGAATCGCTAATATGCGCCAAATATGAAGGCGCTATTTGTCGAGAAATGCAAGTAAAAATGAATTTTGTATATGTTTTAGGCTGTTTGCGCTGTCTGCTGCTCTGTTTTGTTCTCTGTAGGTTTTTGTGGTTTTTCAGTTATCTTCGCGTTTATTTGTACGATTTCATCGGTTATTATGTTTCCTCGAACAGTTTTTCGTCTCCGTTCTCCTTCTCTTTTAGGGTTAAATCCTGTGCCTCCGCTTAGTATAACTTTTCTGCGGCCTCCGCCATGCACATTTGCCCGCATTGGTATGCCATCTTTGTCTGAACCACCTACTATCTGCAGTTTATGCGCTGGCAAATCCACCACTGAACCATCCACTATCTCGCCAATTTTTCTTCCGATAAGTGGTGCTGCGCGTGCTCCTTCAAGCTCAACCACTTTTGAAGTTCCTGTTTCTGGGTCAGATACTATTACCTTGAACTTAGCCATTTGTCGCTTAACTCTCCAGCGAAATATGAAGTTAAGCATCTCTCTATTAAGGATTTATGGCGAATAGGCCATTATTCAAGCCGTAAAGTGTCTTCTTCTGGGCTAAAAGTTTTAATTCAGCTCTGTAGAAGTCTTGCTGCTATGTGGCGCTTAAGCTTCTTCTTCCACGAAATTGCATTCGGCCTGCTTTCAATATTCATTCCACTGTACGTAGTAACGCCTGCGGTGGGCGGCTCATTATTCCACTTGGGTGTGATGACATCCATGGCGCTGCTTTTGTCTATACCTGCCTCATTCCTCTGGGGCTACATCTGCGACAAGACAAGGCGTTACAAGCGGTATATCCTTCTATCTTTTGTTTCGGTGGCCGCCCTACTTTACTTTTTAACCTTCGCCTCAGACATCAGCACATTTATCATTCTTTATGTAGTAATGGCGGTTCTTCACGTGGCACATGAAGCGCCAAAAAATGTTCTTATAGCCGAGCATTACCCGCGCGAAAATTGGGGCAAATCTTATGCGCTCTATGAAGGCTTCACGGAAATAGGCTGGCTAATTGGACTAATCACGGGCTTATTTACGGCAACAATTGCCTTGAGTCCCACGTACATACTGCTACTGTGCAGCGGCTTAAACGTGGCGGCCTTTGTTCTAGCAATCTTCTTCGTGGCGGATCCGCTTATCATTTTTGAGAGGCGGCTGGTAAGTATAGAAAAAAAGATTGACTACACCTATAACGGCGCGCAAATCTTCTCAAAACTTGCGGATGGCTTGCCTCTGCGCGAAAAGCTCAAAAGTGAAAACTTCGCGTTGTTCGGTGCTGGTTTGATTCTTTTTTCTTTGGCTTCTAGCCTATTCTTCACGCCTCTCCCAATATTCTTCTCTAGCGCGCTTGCCTTACCAGAAAACATGGTGTTTTTGATTTACATACTGAATTCCAGCGGCACTATGACAGGATACTTTCTCGCAGGAAAAAAGTCGGCAACTTTCAATTCAAAATCGTATGTTCAGCGACTCGTTCTTCTTCGAAGCATATTAGTAATCTCTTTGGCTCTTATCGTCAATTTTGCTTTCTCACCAGCGCTTTTGGCTTCAGCTATCTTGATTTTCATGGGTTTCGCATACGGCTTTTATCACATCCTAACGCTGTCGCTGTCGATGGAGCTGATTCCCGCTGGCAAAGCAGGTTTGTTCGACGTGCTGGTAGGTTTAGGCGCCTCTTTAGGCTCTTTCCTAGGCCCTTTCATAGCTGAAAATTTTGGATTTCTACCTCAATTCTTGATAGCAAGCGCCATTTTCTTTATGGCTTACGTGTTTTTCAAAATTTTTTCATAAAAAGAAGAAAAAAAGCGGTTATTCCGTATGTACCCTAAACAAGTCGATGTCTTCGCGCATCGTTGGTGTTAGCTCCAAGAAATCTCTGACCGCGCGCTCCACATCTTTTGCTTGGGTTACGTATCTTCCAACGATGATGACGTCAGCGCCTTTCTCCAATGCTTCTTTTGCGGTTTCAGGCACTATTCCGCCTGCGACGGCTATTAGGAATCGCTTGTCAGGGAAGGTTTGCCGCAGTTTCGGTATTAGATCCAGCCCTAAGGTTTTTCCTGTTTCCTGGTCTATTCCCCTGTGAATTATGACCATGTCTGGAAACTCCTTAAGCCGCTTGAGCTTTCCAATGGGGTCCTCAACGTTTAGCATGTCGACAACGCCGTATATTCCCAGCCGTTTTGCTTCATGCACAAACGCATCTAACGTTTCAGGCGGCGCCAAGCCAGCAGCAACCACCGCGTCTGCCGTGTCCTCGTAGGCTATGTCAACTTCAACTTTCCCCACATCCAGCGTCTTCAAATCAGCAATCATAAATGCGTCTTTGGCAACCTGCCGTAGTTCATTTATGACACGGGTTCCGTAACGTTTAATCAGCGGGGTTCCAACTTCAATGATTATTCTGTCGCTTCCAGGCATCTCCGAGAGAACTTTCTTTGCCTTTTCCAGCTCTGGAGGGTCAAGCGAAATCTGTAGGTATGGCGGTCTCCATAAGCGCGGAACCTTGAAGCCCATTATCGGGTGCTTAGCGCGGTCCTTCTCGTAGAGCATCTTTTCAAGTGAAGGATACTTGTTTAAGGCTCTCCGCAATGCAAGCTTTGTCGCGCCATAATTATACTGGTAAATTTTGCGGTAATCACTTGCCTGCGGATGAATAAAGACGCTGCATATAATCACCCAGTCATCTACTTTCTCCCTTGGAATAATACCCTCCTCTACTGCGTCTGCCACTGCTTTTGCAACTGCAGCCTGCGCTGGCCCGAAAATTTTCCCTGCATCCTCCATGTTCTTAACAGTTACTTTCGGCACAAGCAACGTCTGCGGCTTAGGCGGAAGATTAGGTCGAATAACCGACAGCAAAGGCGTGTGCCCTGCCGAAAGATTTGCCAAACCGTTAGCGAAAGCTTGGCCAACAGGTCCATTTTTGTCGCCCATTAAGAGATCTATATGCGCTACCTCGTTTCCTTCTCCCAAAAGGGCTTCGCCAATCAGGTATGTAGATCCCGATTCTTCGGCACATTCATCTGCGAACGACATTGGAATGCGGTTTACAACGTCTTTAAAGTCGACATTAAACTCTTTCAGCCAAGTGTAAAGCGTATCTCTGTGTATGTTAAGTTCCTTTGCGGTTCCTGCGACTGTCGGTTTTGTCGGCTTCTGCCCCTGTGAAAGCCTTCGTTCAACTTCTTTTTTAGCGGCTTCCGTCACAAGTTTTACGAAATCGTCTCTTGTTTCAGGTTTTTTTGTATCTGCATCCGACATTCATGTCGCCTCTGCGCTCTGTATAGAGCAGCTTGTATATAAGAGTGTCGGAGCAAAATGACTAATTCATCGAAAGTGCAGCTATTTTCTCCGAGGTTCTGTCGGTTGTGAATTGCTTGCTGTGGCGATTTTTATTTTTTGGCTTTGGGAAGCCCTCACTTTCAAGCTGCAGAGGTGGACTAAAGCAGTTCATGCTTCAAAAGGCGTTAGTAAAAACGCTGAAAATCAGCAAGCGATTCAGATTTTATCGGTAAATCTAATATTTCGGCGTGTATTGTGTGTTAGCATCAAATATCTAATGGTGCTCGCATGTTTAAACTCGACTTGGCGTGCTTAAGCTTAGTTCTGTTAGGTTTTGTGCTTTTTCTTTACGGCGCTAATTTCTATGACGCCCTTATCGGTAGGATAGGCGTTTTCATCATTCTTGGAGGAGCGCTTACTTTTCTTCTTTTATACATTTATAATGAGCTAAAGAAAAAAGGTGCTGCTCAGAACCCATAGAGTTCACTGTATTTTTCTTGCAAGTACTGCAAATAAGGACCAGCATCAAGCTTTCTTCCAGTTACTTTAGTTATCAAGTCCGTTGGGTCGTATAAGGCGCCGTATGCGTGCACGTTTTTTGCAAGCCACTCCATAATGCCTTTTGTGTTGCCCTCTGCGAGTTGGCTTCGCCAGTCGCTCACATCATTTGCCAAAGCGGCAAGCAATTGCCCGCTGTAGATGTTGCCTAAGGCGTAGCTTGGGAAATAGCCATAATAACCGCTTGCCCAATGCGTATCCTGCATCACACCTTCTGAGTCATTTTCAATTTTCAAGCCCAAAAGCTCCTCATACTTCTGATTCCATATCTCTGGCAACTGGTTAACTTCAATTTTGTTTCCGAATAGGTCTCTTTCAATCTGAAATCGAATTACTATGTGAATACAATAAGTTACTTCGTCAGCCTCCACACGGATTTTTGAGGGCTTAACCTCGTTTATAGCGTGCACAAACGAATCCAATTCAAGATGCGCTAGGCTTGGACCAGCAATTGCTTTAAGTTTAGGCAGGAAACTGTTCCAGAATTCTCTGGAGCGACCAATAATGTTTTCTACAAAACGTGATTGCGATTCATGTATGCCGTAGGAGCAGCCTGTGCCAACGGGCTGATACTTCCACTCCTGCGGCAGCCCCTGCTCGTATAACGCGTGTCCCGTTTCGTGGAGCACTGAAAAGACTGAGGAGGCAAATTCTTCTGGGTAATAATGCGTTGTAATTCTCACGTCATCGTAATATCCTGTTGTGAACGGATGCTCAGTTTCGTCAATTCGTCCAGCAGCATTAGGCGAGTTAACATCGTAGCCCATTGTCTCTGCAAGGGCCTTTGCAATTCGACGCTGCGTTTCAGCTGGAACGTTGCATTTAAGTATCGCTGTGTTTGGCTGGTTCGGCGCATTCTGGATCTTTCGAAGCAATGTGACCAGCCCTTTTTGCAGCTGCTCAAAAATCGTCGCGATAGCTGCCGCCGTCATTTTCGGCTCAAAGAGATCTATTAGCGCATCATAAGGCGTCGCAGTCGCCTTTACCTTCATGAGGATTTCAGCTTTTTTCCTGCTCAGCTCCACGAGTTTCTGCAGCTCAGTCTGGAGCATGCTGAAGCTTTTTGCAGCTTTTGCTTTCTTCCAAGTGTTCACTGTTAATGCTTGTTGCTTGGCGATTTCGGAGACAAGCTCTTCCGGCAGCTGAGTTTGTTCGTCATAATTTTTCTTTATGAGATACAGATTGCGCTTTTCCACTTCTGTCAAAGTCTCGTACTGTGGGCTCGAGGATATCTCGTTTAAGAGTCTTCCAATTTCTGGTGAAGTGCTCATTTTATGGCTGAGGCGGCTTAAAAGCGCAAGCTGCTGGCTGCGCTGCTCGATGCCTCGTGGCGGCATCATTGTTTCCATATCCCAGTGGATTATGGCTTCAGCAGACTGCAGAACAATCAAGTCTTTGGTTAACTCAAGTAGCTTCTTATACGCTGAATGCGCATTAGAGGACATTTTTGTTTATCTCCTTTTATGCTTCTTGTAGTGTCCTTTTGTGAGAAAAAACTTGTGGTTTACAGGCGAGTTATAGTCATTGGCACATAATGTTCAACTTTGGCAAATTTTAATAGCTGCCGCCGTCATTTGTGTAGGTGTGATGTATAATGAAACGTAAGCTTATGGAGATACTGGCTTGCCCCATAGACAAGCATCACCCGCTTGAGCTTCATGTATTCGAAGAAAAAGACGAGATAACCGAAGGCCTAATTGTCTGCCCTAAGTGCCTGCGGTGGTACCCGATACGCGACGAAATCCCAGAGATGCTGCCTGATGAACTGCGGAAAGAAGCTGAGGATTTGCCGTTTTTGAAGAAATGGCGAGAAAAAATACCTGAAAAAATAGTTTTTGAAGGTAAACCCTTCAGCTTAAAACGCTAAGCGCCTGCACCCAATTTTATTGCTCTATTCTTTACTGAAGAGCGCAAAGCCGCTTCCGCAATCTCCAGCGCTTTTAAACCATCAACGCCCGTTATCAGAGGCTGCCTTTTTTCTAGTATGCACTCGGCAAAGTGTTGAAGCTCAAGTTTTAGGGGCTCTTGCCAAGCGTATCTCGGCTGCACAGTTTCCTTTTGATCCTCAATCCACAGTTCTTGCGTCATGTAATCCAGCCGCATTATGGCGTTGCTGCCGGTAACTGTGAGCAACCTCGTTTTATAGGGCGTTAACCAATTGGATTCAATGAAAGCGCTTTTTCCATCCTTGTAGGTGAGCATTATCTGCGCGTAATCCTCAAACTTTCTATGCCGCATGCTCCCAGTTTTTGCGTAGACCATTATTGGCTCCTCGTTGAAGATGTAGCGCATGACGTCTATGTCATGGATTGCCGTGTCTTTGACCACGCCTACATCGCCTATTCTTTCAGGCCACTGTGAAAACCGCTTTGCAGTAGCGCACACAAGCTCGCCGATTTCCTTCTTTTCCACCGCCCTGCGAATGTGCTGCAGCCCAGGAATAAATCGCATCAGGAAGCCAACTGTCAAGTACAAGCTATTTTTCTCAGCTGTTTCCAAAAGCGCCTTCGCCTGCTTCGTGTTGGCAGCCATTGGCTTCTCCACTAAAACATGTTTTCCCGCGTTGAGCGCCTTCATGGCTTCCTTAGCGAGGATAGTTGACCATGTGCATACGCTTACAGCTTCAATCTCAGGGTTTTTCAGCATCCTCGCGCTGTTCGTGTAAGCTTTTACGCCATACTGTTTGGCTATGCTTTTCGCTCTTTCCGCGTTTACATCACAAACAGCCATAAGCTCGGTTACCTCAAGCTCTTTGTAGGCGCGCACATGGTTTTTTCCCCAGCCGCCCACGCCTATTACGGCTACGCCCAGTTTTCTCATCTATTTTCTACTCCTCGCCCTATCCCACGGTATATGAATCCTTCTTTTTCAACTTTTTGCGGTTCAACTACACCGGTTAAGTCAACAAACGCCGCCGGCGCCTTCATTACCGCATATAATTTTTCTGGATTCAAGCGTTTAATCATGTCCAGCGGGCTTATTATCATTATGCAGTCTGCGCCTTCTGCGGCTTCATTTAAACTTTTTTTAAGAAGTCGCGCCATGCTTGCCTGTTCAGTTATCGAGAACGCTGGGTCATAAAGATTCAGCTTCGCACCTTTCTTCTCCAGCATCTGCACAAGTGTCTCCGCTGCCGTCTGCGGATGGAAATTGCCCAACAAGGCAATACGGGATCTTCTCAAGGTTTTTCCGCAGTCACGCAACGCATCTTGCACTAAATTAACTGCGTGACTAACCATCTGCTCATTGATTTGCCTCGCAAGCGTGGGCAGTCGAAGTTTGGCGGTTAGGTTTTCTGCGCTTTCAAGCAAAAGATAGGCTCCATCTCGGCAGTTTTCCTCAGCAATCGTCGGCGTGAAGCATGAATCTTGCATGCCCAAGATTTTTAAAATTCCGATGTAATCTACGCCTGCGTTTTCACAGAAGATGGCTAATTCGTTGCCTAAAGCCGTTTGCACATCTCGCTTTGTAATTGAAAAAAGCCCAGCGGCTTCTGCTGTCTTTATATCCAGTATTCTTTGTATAGGTTTTTCCGTTATGGGTCCTAAGACTTTTGAAGCGGAATCTAAGCTGGTCTTGTCTGAGGACGCTATCTTTAATTCTTGGTCTCTGATTGTGGCAAGCCTTTGGTTGTTTGGAATATACATGGGATTGTATACGAAACCAAGTGCGTCGCCGACTTTGAAGCCTGATGTGTTTTCTAAAAGTTCTTTGATGACGCTTTCGGTAACGCCAAGTCCTGTTATTCCAGCGTAAATGACCAATGTGTCCCTGCGAAGTGCAGAGCCAATTTGTTTGCAAACCTTCTCTATTTCTGAGTAATCTGCTCTTTTCTTTTCATCAAACTTTGCCTGCATCGCCACGAGTATTATATCGCTTTGTGAAACGGCGCCTTTCAAGTCGTTTCCAGTGCTTAATTGCCCGGTCTTTACAAGGCGCTTCAATTTGATCTCCGCTTCGCGGGCGACGTAAGGCGCTTTTCCCTTCGATATGCCTCTAACCAAGCTTTGATCTAAATCCGTGCATATGACTTTGTATCCTGCTTCTGCGAAGGCAACTGCGTAGAGAGCACCTATCTGTCTACAACCCACCACGCTTACTGTATATGCTTGACGCTTTTCAGCCGTGTCTATTTCCTCGGTTTTCACGCGTAGAACTGCAGGCATCAACAAACGTTCTCCAAAAGTTTACTTGCTTAAAGGGTTTTGAGGATTTTCCCAAGTTTCAAACTGTACTCTTCAACTAGCTGCCGCGCTTTCTCCTGGCTCTTTGCTTCAGCATACAACCTGTAAATCGGCTCGGTTCCGCTGGGTCTTATCAGAATGGAGCTTTTATCCTCAAACCATATCTTTACACCGTCAATGGTGCTTATGTTCAAGCCTTGCACTTGCTCAAGCAGTTTTTGAAGCACCTTGTCTTTTTTGTCTTCTGGGCAATCAATTTTCCCTTTTTCAATGAAATATTGCGGCTGCTCCGCGATGAGCTGCGAAAGCTTCCTTTCTTCTTTAGCCATTATCTCCAAGATAAGAGCGGTTGTCATGGCGCCGTCGCGCACCGCTTGATGTGGCCCATAAAACACGCCGCCGTTTTCTTCTCCGCCAAGCTTCGCCTTCACCGCTTTCATTGTTTGAGAAACAGTTACGCTTCCAACTTTAGTCCAGATGATTTCGCCCTTGTAGGCTTCGGCAATGTCCTTCACAAGCGTTGAGGAGCTGACAGGCGTAACTATTTTTTCATGAGGGTTCTTGATTAGAAAGTCTTTTTCAATTAACGCGAAGGTTTTGTCGCCCCAGTGAAATTCTCCCTTTTCGTCTACGAATATGGCTCTGTCGGCGTCACCGTCGAATGCTACGCCTAAATCCGCGCCCACCGCCTTCACAACCATTGCCAACTCCGTCAAGTTTTCTGGACGCGGCTCAGGCATCCTCCCGGGAAAAGTTCCATCAATATTCGCGTTGATGGTGGTAACTTTGCAGTTTAATTCGCGTAGAAGACGCGGCGCCGCAAGGCTGCCTACGCTGTTAGCTGGATCCACAACGACATGAAACCTTTTCCGTGCTATCGCAGCTATGTCCACATGTCTCTTTATCGCTTCAATATACTCATCGTTCACTGTTAACAACTCATGCTTGGCGCCCAGTTTATCCCATTCCGCAGATGTCTGCTTGCCTTCAAAATAGATTCTTTCTATCTCAATTTCTTGCTCATGAGAGATTTCTATGCCATCTTTCCAAATGACTTTTATTCCATTATATTCCGGCGGGTTATGCGACGCAGTTATTATCACGCCGCCATCCATGCCGTGATTCTTTACCGCATACTGTAGCGCGGGAGTTGGCGCCATCCCTGCGAAGTACACGTTGCAGCCTGTAGCTGTTAAGCCAGCGGCAACCGCCTTAGCAAACATTGGACCGCTGGTTCTGGCGTCATGGCCCAGCAGCAGATTTTTCCTTCGGAAGAAGGTTCCGATTGCTGAGCCAACTTTCACCGCCATCTCTACTGTTAATTCTTTGTTTACTAATCCGCGAATGCCATTTGTCCCGAAAAGCTTGTTTGTACCCATGTTTCTCTGCTCCTCTTCTTGTTTACCAGATGATATTGTCGGCTCTTAAATGGTTTTCAGAAACCTCTTTAGCTGGGCAAACTGCTGTTCCTTCCGCAAGCAAGACGCCATCTTTGATTCTTGCTTGGTCGGCGATGATGCAGTCTCGGCTGATTTTGACCTTTTTCCCTATAGCGACCGCCTCGCCTATAACTGCGCCATCTACTATTGCGTAATCATCTATTTCCGCGTCTGGGAAAATCACAGACTCGCTTATCTGCACGTTTCTTCCCACCTTCACATTTTTTCCCAGTATCGCGTATGGTCCTATCGTGGAGTTTTCGCCGATAGAAACATTCTTATCTAACGCAACAGGCTGTCTAACTTTAAACCCGCTAGCCGCTCTAACTTCCTGTTTTTTCACAAGCATATCAAGAATTATCTTGTTTGCTTGCAAGTATTCATCTGGCTTACCAATATCCCGCCACAAGCCGTTAATGGGCTGCCCGTAAAGTTTGCCTTCTTCCACCAGTTTCGGAAAAATTTCCCGCTCCATCGACACCGCCCTCCCTTTAGGGATATAACTAAGCACCTTTGGGCTAAGCACGTAAATCCCAGCATTTATGAGGTTTGTTGGCGCCGTGCCCCTAGCGGGTTTTTCAATGAATCTTTTCACAAGCCCTCCTTTCGCGATTTCGGCTACGCCGTACCTGCTTGGGTCTTCAACTTCACACAGCGCAATTGTTGCTAAAGCATCCGTTTCTACATGTTTCTTAACTATTTCTGAGTAATCAACGTCTACGAATATGTCGCCGTTTAAAACTAGGAAAGGCTCTGCGCTGCCTAGAAGCCTTTCCGCCTTCTTTATTGGTCCTGCGGTTCCAAGCGGCGTTTTCGGAGGATCAATAGAATATTTTATGTGTAGCCCATTTTTTGGGATTCGCTGTTTTTTTATGTAGAATTCTGTTTGCAGATTAACCGCCAATACTACATCTTTAACGCTGCTTTTTGCAAGCCGCTCAAAAATCCATTGAAGCAACGGTTTATTGACTATTGGGAATAAGGTTTTTGGTCTTGTGCAGCTCAGCGGCCTCAGTCTGGTAGCGAATCCGCCTGCGAGGATTATGGCTTTCAGTTAACTTCACCTTTTTTGAGGAAGTAATACTATCTGCATGTTTTAATATAAACAGTTATGAAAAGCTTAGTGCACATTGCAAAAATTCTGCCTTCGCAACTTCCTCGGCAAATCGTTCGTGCATGCTAAATATAACCTATTGATTCGTCTGAAATCCTGCGTTATGGTTATATGCCGCCAGCGCAAAACAGAAAGGGAGAAAAACCATGTCAGACATAGGCGTAACCGTAAAGAAAAACGAAAATTTCTCAGAATGGTACACGGAAGTTGTTTTAAAATCTGGATTGGCAGATTATGCGCCGATAAAGGGGTGCATGATTTTCCGTGAGCTTTCCTACGCCGTATGGGAGCGAATACAGGAAATTTTTAATAAGAAAATAAAGGCAACCGGCCACAAGAACGTCTATTTTCCCATGTTTATCCCTGAAAGTTTTTTGAAAAAAGAAGCAGAACACTTCGCAGGCTTCGTTCCCGAAGTTGCTTGGGTAACCCAAGGCGGAGACTCACCGCTGGAAGAGAAGCTTGCTATAAGGCCGACTTCTGAAACGATAATTTACGCCACTTACGCGAAATGGATCCGAAGCTGGCGAGACTTGCCAGTCAAACTTAATCAATGGTGTAACGTCGTCAGATGGGAAACGAAGGCAACTAAGCCTTTCCTCAGAACCCGCGAGTTCCTTTGGCAGGAAGGCCACACGGCGCATGCGACGAAAGAGGATTCTGATAAAGAAGTAATGGATATCCTAAATGATTACAGAGACCTAATGGAAAACTATCTCGCAATCCCCGTGCTTGTCGGTGTGAAAACCGATAAGGAAAAGTTCGCTGGCGCCCTTTACACGACGACGCTCGAGGCGATTATGCCTGATGGGAAAGCATTACAGATGGGCACATCCCATAACCTAGGCCAGAACTTCGCCAAAGTTTTCGACATAAAATTCATAGGCGAAGACGAAAAAGAGCACCATGTGTGGCAGACCTCATGGGGCATATCAACGCGGCTAATAGGCGCGCTTGTTATGGTTCACGGCGACGACAAGGGCTTAGTGATGCCGCCAAAAGTTGCGCCGGTACAAGTGGTCATAGTACCGATACCCTACAAGGACGCTGACTCATCAGCGATATTGGCGAAAGCTCGGGAAATTCATGAAAAACTCAAAGAAGAGGGCTTAGCTGCCATTTTAGACGATAGAGAAGAGTACACGCCTGGATGGAAATTCAACGAGTGGGAACTGAAAGGGGTGCCCATACGTATAGAAATAGGTCCAAGAGACCTCAAGCAAAATCAGATAACCTTGGCGAGAAGGGACACTTACCAGAAAACTACAGCCAGAATGGACGACGCAGTGCAAGCTGTAATTAAGCTTCTCGACGAAATCCAAAGCAACTTGTATGCCAAAGCTAAAGCAGCCTTAACGGAAAACATAACGACGGTACACACCTACGATGAATTTCAGCAAGTGCTTAGAGAGAAAGGCGGCTTCATCAAAGCGGCTTGGTGCGGCAGCGGCGACTGTGAGGAGAAGATTAAGGACGAAACAGGCGCCACAATTAGGCTGAGGCCCTTCGAGAAAGAGGCGCCCATAGCCAACTGCGTTTACTGCGGTGCAAAAGCTGCTGAAATGGTGTACTTCGCCAAATCCTATTAAACAACCCTTCTTTGCTATTCAGCCATTTTAACGTACTTACCAAGCTGTTTTGCCACATCGTCTAACCCAAGCCTCTTCAGAGTTGTCTTTCGGGGTATTCCACGCTCATCCCAACCTCTCTTCTGGTAATACCGCTGCAGCATAGCATTGTACTTTGCCAAGTCAAGTTTGGCGCCTTTCAAAGGCCCTTTAGTCAGCGGCTCTCTGAACCATCTCGCCGGAGGAGCATCCATTTCCTGTGACCAGCGGCTACCATACTCGCGAACCCAAAAAGCGCGAATCAAATTCCATACGCGCTCGCCGATTTCGTTTAGCATTTTCCATGTGAAGTCGATTCCGGTGGCGGCTTGGAGAAAGCGCGTGTACCACTGTAGATCTAAACCGAGTGAAATGCTGGGGAAACGGCAAACCGTTAAAGACTCAAAGACTCCGCCGCGAGTATGCTGCATCTCTATGATCTTATTGATTTTCTCTTCACTGTAGCTTCCACGGTCAGCTTTAACTTCCCAAGAAATTAACCAAGCGTCTTTGTGATGCGCCCCGACTGCGCTGGTGCCGTAAGCCAACGCCATACCAGGAGCAGCGTGGCAATTGTACGCTGAGACCTCTAAACCCTTAACATGCATCGCCCAATCGCTTGCGCCGTGACCTATTTTTGCAGCGGCAACTTGAACTCCATCAGCGAGGATACCGCCTAGCTCGCGTCTGTAGGCTATGTCTTTAATCAACTCTTTGGCTTCCGCATATTCTCCCCATTCTAGCTTCTCAGAGATTAGATGCCGCTGGGAAGCTTCAATGGCAAAGCCCAATACGTTGCCAAGCGATATTGTATCTAAACCTAGCTCGTCTGCAATGCGGTTTAATGCTGCTACTTGTCTAAGGTTGCCCAATCCTATGTTAGCGCCGAGCATCACCACGTTTTCGTAATCAAGCTCCGCCTCCTTCCTACTCGCGTCTTTGATTACGTTACCGCAGGTCATGTTGCACTGTGGGCAACCGCGGTTGGAGACCTTGATTTTCTCCATGGCAAAACCGCCTATCTTTTCTGCTTTATCAAAAACAGCTTCTTGGAAATTGAAAGTTGGCAGCACGCTATTTTCTTGGCTCCACTCCACAGTTGCCATTGTTCCTTGCTGCTTCCAAAAAGTGTAGAGCGGCAGAGTCATCACTTCCCTGTAGCCCGCAGCGCCAAGCTCTTTCATTTCTTTATGATAGGCAAGCGGCAAACTGTCAAAGCCCTCGAAAACAACCGCCTTCAGATTCTTGGAGCCCATGACCGCGCCCATTCCTGGTCTTCCTCCCGAGCGACCTTCCTGAGAAATGACAGTGGCGAACTTGACGAGATTTTCCCCTGCAGGACCTATAGATGCAATGCCTGCGCTTTGCCCGTAAATGCTTTTCAGCTGTGCTTCAGTCTCGAATGTGCTTAGGCCCCAGAAATCCTTCGCGTCCACAAACTCGGCAGTTTTATCCTTAATGTGGAGGATGATAGGTGTCTCTGCTTTCCCTTCGATGACGACTGCGTCGTAACCAGCCTTGCGCATCTGAACAGCAGCAGCGCTGCCAATGTTTCCGTCCCCATAGCCGCCTGTCAGCGGGCTTTTTGCGGCTACAACAAATTTGCCGCTGTTCGGTAACCCTACTCCAGTTAATGGCCCAGCTGCGAAGACCAGTTTATTTTCAGGAGACAGCGGATCTGTTCCTGGCTTTAGTCTGTCCCACAGAATCTTGGCGGCGAAACCTCGGCCTCCGAGAAAATTTAGGGCTAGGCGTGCGTCATATGATTCTGCAACTGCCTTATTCTTGCTTAGGTTAACTTGCAGGAAAACACCATTCCAACCAAACACTGGCATCCATCCAAGCCTTCACAATATATGCGCCGCCAAAAATAAAAGTTTAATCAACAATTACGAATACTTTTGTGCGCAAAAAACACGGCCACTTTGCCTCGAGCGCTCTGCTTCTTCGGAAACTTTATGTTTTGGAATAGCGCAACTGTGAGGTTATGCAGAGGCTTCAACAGTGGTGCACATAAAGATAACTAAACGCGCAAAATCTGTTGAGTACGCTATACGTGATGTCGTAGTCAACGCTGGGTCATTTGCGACAGCGGGTAGAAAAATTTTCTACTTAAACATAGGCGACCCTGTGGCATTTGACTTTCCCACGCCAGCGCATATCAAACAAGCCCTTTGTGACGCGATTCAATCGGAAAAGAACTACTACGCTCCTTCAGAAGGGCTACCAGAACTAAGGCAGGCTATAGCTGAAAAGGAAAAGAGAGTTAACGGCGTGGACATAACTGCGGAAAACGTCTTAGTTACTTCAGGTGTCTCCGAAGGAATCCGAATGGTCATATCATCGCTGATAGAAAAGGGAGACGAAATACTTGTTCCCGGTCCCGCGTATCCTCCATATATTTCCTATGCGAAGGCGTATTATGGTCACCCTGTTACCTACGAAACGATAGAGGCGGAAAATTGGCAGCCTAACATTGACGATTTACGAAGGAAAATATCAAAAAAAACACGGGCTATAGTGATAATCAATCCAAACAACCCCACAGGCGCGCTTTACAGGAGAAAGGTTGTCAAGCAGATATTGGATATAGCGGGTGAATATGATCTTCTAGTTTTGTCGGATGAAATTTATGACCAGATAAGATACACCGAAGAATACGAAAGCACTGCCCACTTAGCCAAAGACTTGCCGGTAGTCGGCTTGAATGGCTTCTCGAAGGTTTACCTCATGACGGGCTGGCGACTTGGCTACATATATTTCTACGAGCAAAACGGCGAATTACAGGAGTTGAAAGAAAGCATCGAAAAAGAGCAGCGCATACGAATCTGCGCCAACACACCAGTTCAAGCTGCAGGAGTAGCCGCGCTAAAGGGTCCACAAGATCACATAAAAAGCTTGGTTGAAAGGCTTAGAGTTAGAAGAGACTACGCGTGGAAAAGATTGAATGAAATTGACGGCGTAAGCTGTGCAAAGCCTGAAGGCGCATTCTATGTGTTTCCGAAAATTCACGGCGTCGGCACAAGATGGGCGACAGATATGGAGTTTGCCATTGAACTCTTAAAAGCAACAGGCGTTTTGCTGGTGCATGGATCAGGCTTTGATCCTGCCTACGGCGCTGGGCATGTGCGCATGGTGTTCCTGCCTCCAATCGAGACGTTAGAGCAGGCTTTTAACGAAATAGAAAAATTCGTGAAAAGTAAACAAAAAAGCTAATGAACGCTTTACTGGTAAATCGGTACGCCTTCCGCTGGATCCGCAATTGCCTTCTGGAACGCGTCCATCAGCCTTTTTGTGACAGGCCCAGGTTTTCCATTGCCTATTTGCCGTTTGTTCACTTCACGGATGGGCACAATCTCCGCCGCGGTGCCCGTAAAGAATGCTTCGTCAGCGGTGAACAACTGGAAGGGCGTAATATTGCATTCGGTTACTTCGTATCCAAGGGTCTTGGCAAGCTTGATTACAAACTGCGCTGTTATACCCGCTAATGCGCCGGTGCTGCTTGGCGGTGTAAAGACTTTTCCATCCTTGACGATGAATAGGTTTTCGCCTACTCCTTCGGCTATGACGCCGTTTTTGTCTAGGCAGATTGCTTCGTCAGCACCGCTTGCAGTGGCTTCTATTTTGCCTAGTACGCTGTTAAGATAGTTTAGCGATTTTATCTCGTGTGTGGAGGCATCCACCGAGTTTCTTCTAACCCAGCTTATCATGGTGGAGATGCCTTTCTCTTTGGCTTCCTTCGACATTATCGATATTGAGTCAGTTATTATGATCACACATGGCTTGGCACATTTTCGAGGATCTAAGCCGAGGTCGCCTACGCCTCTTGTGACTACCAGGCGTATGTAGGCGTCTTTCAGCTTGTTTCTACGCAGCGTCTCAACAACCGCTTTAATCATTTCTTCCTTTGTTAAGGGTATCTTGAGCATTATGGCGTGGGCTGAGCGGTACAAGCGGTCTACATGCTCTTTTAGTTTGAAGACGACGCCGTTGTAGGCGCGTATGCCTTCGAAAACGCCGTCGCCATATAGTAGACCATGGTCGTAAACAGAGATTTTAGCCTGCGATTTCGGATAGTAAACGCCGTCTATGTAGACTTGCAGTTCTTTTTCCATAGACTTCACTTCGGTATCGGCGCTTTTATTAATGCCTATCATCTGATATATTTTTTGGCCGTGATCTATATGCTTCATATATCAACCGTAGAACTGCGGGCGCTTGGAGAGTTGCATAGGCAAGGGCAACGGCTTAAACGGCTTACCCTGTAGCGTGCCAACGATTTTAGTTATTAACTCTTCTAACTTCAAGTTTTGCACTTTACCATGTGCTTCTCGGTCTCTTACTGCGAGAACACCTGATTCGAGTTCTCTTTGGCCTACTACAATGATGTAGGGCACCCACTCCATTTCTGCTTCGCGGATTTTCTTCTGCAACGTGAAAGCCCTGTCATCAATGTCTACACGTATGTTGTGCTCAGCTATTTTACGGGCAATTTCCTCGACCTTCGCTGTGAAGCTGTCCGAGATAGGTATTAACCGCACTTGCGTGGGGGACAACCACAGGGGAAGCATTGGTAATTTGCCGTTTTGCTGTTCTCTGTAGGCCTTTTCCAGCAGTGCATACACGCATCTTTCGATGGCGCCACTTGGTGAGCAATGCAGAATCAGCGGATGCTGCTTTTCGCCTTTCTCGTCTACATAAGTTATTTCGTATCTCTTTGCGTTTTCAACGTCTATTTGGTCTGTGGAAAGCGCCGCCGCCTTGTCTTGGTTGTCCACGAAGTTGGCGTCCCATTTAAGTGCGAAGTAGAAGAAGCGTTCTGTCCACATTTCCACCAGCATGGGTTTACCGAAGATTTTTGCCAGCTCAGCAATGAAGCCCTTATTTTCTTCGTAGAAGTCTTTTGTGAAGCGCATGGCAATTTCGTAATCATCTTTTGCTAGGCCGATGCTGCTCAAAACGCTTATGCACAGGTTGAAGCGCTTCTTAAACTCCTGTTTTGCCTGTTCCAGATCCGCGCAAAAGGCATGGCAGTCCGGCATGGTGAACGCGCGCAGGCGTTTTAAGCCTACGACTTCGCCGCTTTTTTCTCGTCTAAAACTGTAGCGGGTTAACTCGTAAACCTTAAGCGGCAACTGCTTATACGAGAACTGTGCGTCATGCATCATCAGAAACTGCCCGAAGCACGCGGCGAACCTTAGGAAAAGCTCTTTGTCCTCCGTTTTCAGCAGATATTGCCGCGCGGGAAACCGATTCAGATAATTCGCTAAGCTGGGGTGATTAAAATCGTACATGACGGGCGTTTCCACTTCCATGGCGCCGTAGGCAATCATCTCCGAAGTCACGAACTGCTCCAACAGCGATTTAATTAAACGACCCTTCGGATACCAGCGAACATTGCCGGGGTCGCTGCCCTGCTCGTAGTCGGCTATTTCAAGCCGCTTCATCAAGGGCACATGCGGCGGCATCTGCTGGCTAGCACGTACCTTTGATATTTCATATTTAGCGAACTTTTCAAGGTTCACATGACCTTTAAAGTCAAAGTCTTCAATTGGCGTAAGCTCACCATTGGGTTTGAGAATGTGCCAATAAGACTTCAGCTTCTCCTCCGCTTTTAACGCTTCAGAAACCTTCTCCTCAGACTTGACAGCGGCCTCCGCAACCATAGGCGCATAGGAGCGGGCTTGCTCCGCCAACGGATGCGCTTTGATGGAAATCGTAAACTGCTTGTTCCACCCAAAGGGTGCACGGTAGGTTTCGATGCCCTTCTTCTTCGCGTAAGCTTCCATAGCCTTTATTACCTTAAGCGCCTCGGAGGGCTTAGACAAGTTGCTGCTTAAGTGCGCAAACGGGTAAATCAGAATTCGGTTAACCTTAAGCTTCGCCAAGAAAGCCGCCACGTCGTCTATGGCTTTCTGAGCCAAAGCGGCGTCGTCGCCTTCTTCGACGGCGGTAAAGAGCACGACAACTTCTTCAATGCGTTTTTCCTCTTTGCTGGCTTCCTCAGCCATGGCTATCTCTTTCTCGATAGGCTTGAACACAATGAAGTTGGAATGCAACTGGAGTATTCGCATGCGAATTCACTCTCTTAGGCGCTGAAGCGCCACTTATCAATAGTCTTATCCTTTTTAGTCTTCTTCTTGAACTCTTTATAATGCTCCCTGCAAACGTAAACGCGCTTTTCGCTGCCGCCGACGTTTAAGCCAGCAGACTTGCCTTTTTGGAAGGAAAGCGAGCGTACAGCTTCTCCGCTGCAGCCAGCTACGCTGCATTTGACACCTTTGTCTATACGTCCCATTGTCTCCACACAGCTTTACGCACTACAATAGACATCATTGCTTAATTTCTTTTTCATAAATGCCGCGGGCTCTCTCATAAATTTCCTCTTTCTCGCCGAAAAAAGTCGGCCCGACGCCCTCAACGACAAGCGAAGCCGCCGCAGAACCCACGCAAGCACACCATAACGGGTCCTTCTGGCGGATGTATTCGGCTAAGAAGCCGCCTATGAACGTGTCTCCGGCGCCTGTTGGGTCAACTACTTTTCTGGAGCGGCACGCCGGAATAGTGTGCTGCACGCCGTTCTCGGAGAGCACAGCGCCTTTAGTGCCTAATGTGACGATTACGGTTTCAACTCCGAAGTCATGAACCCCTTTTATCGCCGCCGTCAAGTCAGCATGACCAGTTAACGTGCTGATTTCGTCTTGTGAAGATTTGTAGACATCGATGAGGCTGAGTAAGCGGTTATCCGCTTGCGCCTGTAGCGTTACAGCGCCTGCTTCATCGAATTGACGAAGTAAACCTTGGGGGTCGAGAGATAAAACTTCCGCGGAAGCCCTTAGCTGCTCGACCACCTCGTAAGAGACTTCGCCGGCAACTGGCGCGATGTGAACCGCTTTGGCGCATAGAAAACGTGGCAAGTCGCGTGCATCAAGCGCAGCAGCCCTGCTTGTTAGTGTAAGTTTTCTGTCCGCTAAATCGCTACCGTATTCGAGCTTAAACCGTGTGGTCTGCTCCTCAGCACGCTTAATCACGCTGGAAAGGTCTATGCCTTCCGCACCAAGCCACCACAAGTACGCTTCTGGGAAATCGCCGCCAACCCTGGAGATAACGGAAACCGACGCGTCTAGGCGTCTTGCTGCAAGAGAAACATAAGCCGCCGGGCCACCTAAAATAGTGACGGGGCTCGAAGGCTCTGGGAGGTGAATAGTGTCTATGGTGAAGTGCCCAACCACTGTAACGTCAGAAGCGTGAAGAGCCATCCAACCCCTTCTTCTTGGAAAACACGTATAGCACATGTGCTATATAGGAATGCTTGAAACCAGAAGCGCAATTTTAGCCACGTTTACCCGCGGTGGCATATGAGAAACAGGAAGGAAAATTATGACTGCAGCAGCAATATTGCTTTTGCCAAGTCTCCCTCGCATTCTTCTAGCGCTTTTCTGGCTTCTTCTATGCTCTTGCCAGTCTGGTCAGCTACAAGCTTCACGTCTTCCTCGGACACAGTAAACCTTGGAGCGCTGGCCGCTGCACGTTCAGGCGCTTTCTCGGTGACTTTCCCGCCGATGACCTGGAAGATTTTTTGACCTTGCATCTCGAGAATTGCTACTTCAGGCTGCTCAATCGTTATCTCCTTACTGCTTGTTTTTATAACCACCTGCTCAACATCGGGCACAGTATCCATGTTCATGCCCATGCGCTGCATCATGCGCCTTGTTTCTCGGGGGCTCATGCGTCTATGCATAGGAAACCGCTCCACAAACTATTCCGCAGTGGAGTCTCATATACTTAACTTTCCTTTACGCTGCCGTGCCTAACCTTCACGGCAACGCCTGTTTTAAACGCCTTCATCTCAGCGCTTGACAACAAGGCGCGTCCAACAGCCAAAACCTGCCCTTCCTCGTCGACTACGATAACTTCGTCCTTAGCATGGACTTCGTCGTCAACCTTGACTACATGCGCTGCAAACACGTCGCCGCCAGCAGCAACAAACTGAGAAACTTCTTTTCTCACCGTGACGAAGCAGCGGGCGAAAGCGGCGTGTTCAGCAATACGTTTAGCCGCATTCACGCTTAAAGATAGCAAACCGTCCATGGGGCGAAGGGTTGCAAGTCTCTTGTCGTTTAGGTTCACATAGCGGATTCTTCCAGTGGCCTTTGAATACAAGACTTCAACGTTTTCGGGAAACAGTACTGTGCCGACGCCTTTTCCAAACTGGTAATCAGCAATGCTCCTAAGCTGCTGCAAATCACTGTCCACTTTCATTCACCGATGCGCCCCTTTTTGTTTCGACAACTATAAACATTACCACATAATAAAAACAATATAGGTGAAGAACCAGTGCGATGCGAAGTCTGCGGCCGCAAAATCCACGGCGCACCAATCAACGCGGTAATAGAAGGCGCTAAACTAATGGTATGCGCCGAATGCTCAAAACATGGAAAAATAATCAGCGAAGAAGAAACCGAGTTAGGCCAGAAACAACCAAAAAAACTGCTAACGCCGACGCCGCTTACCCATAAAAAGAAACCTGCACAAGCCAAAGTGGAAATTACCCAGGAAATTGTGGACAACTATCATGTCAAGATAAGGCAAGCGCGGGAAAAACTAGGACTTACCCATGAAGAGCTCGGCAAGAAAATAAACGAGAAAGCGTCTGTTTTAAGCAAGATTGAAACTGGAAAAATGGAGCCAGATAACGTTCTCGCCGCCAAGCTTGAGCACGCCTTAAAAATCAAGCTGCTTGTACCGGTGAAAGATGAAGCTGCGCCTACAATTCTAAAGGTACCGAGCCGCGAGACAACTTTAGGCGACCTTATAGAGCTAAACAAGAAAAGCGCGGAGGAACCCACAGAACGAAAGCAATCATAGTGCAGCGGCGGCTAAGCCATGAACCCTCAAGTTTGGAAGAACTCAGAAGACTTGCAGAAGCAGCTGGCTACACAGTTGTCGCAGAAATAGAGCAAATACGCGCGCCGGACGCCCGTTATCAGATAGGCGCCGGGAAAGTGGAGGAGCTCGCTCGGCTTGTCAAGGAAACAGGCGCCGAGAAAATAATTTTTGACAATGCGCTTCGAACTGTGCAAGCCTACAACTTGGCGAAGGCCACAGGCATCGAAGCCATCGACCGCTTCAAGCTTATTCTCGAAATCTTCACGAAAAGAGCCACCACCACAGAGGCGAAACTGCAGATTCAGCTGGCAACGTTGCAGTATGAGCTTACACACGCCAAGGAGCGCGTAAGATTAGCAAAGATGAAAGAGCAGCCTGGATTCATGGGGCTCGGCGCATACGAAGCCGACGTTTACTACGAAGCCGTGAAAAGACAAGTGCACACTATCCAGCGTAAACTCCGGAAAATTCGTGAGAAACGGTTTCTGCATCGTGAAAGACGAGCTGAATTAGGTTTTTCCACGATCTCTTTGGCTGGATACACAAACGCGGGAAAAAGCTCATTGTTCAACGCGCTAACCGAAGAAACAACACAGGTAGGCAACGCGCTGTTCACAACGCTTTCAACCACAACACGGCTTATTGAAATCTCAAAAAGAAAATTCCTACTAACCGACACCGTCGGCTTCATCGACCGATTGCCCTTGACATTAATAGAAGCGTTCCACTCCACTCTTGAAGAAACCATCTACGCTGACCTCATAATACTGGTGCTTGACATAAGCGAGCCATTGGAGGCTATTGAAAAGAAAAACCGTATATGCATAGAAACAATCGACCACATAGGCGCAACGGGCATACCAATCATAACAGCGCTAAACAAAATTGACCTGCTAAGTGAGGCGGAAACAAAACAAAAATTTGAAGCGTTAAAAGAAAAAACAAAAAACCCCATTCTCGTGTCGGCGTTGCACCGGACAAATCTTGAAGTGCTAAAGGAAGCGATACTGAAAAAATTGGAGGATTATGTTCATGCATCTTTTTCTGTTCCGTTAACGCCTCAAATTATGCCGTTAATTTCTTGGCTTCACGAAAAAACCGATGTTAAAGAGGCAAACTTCATGAGTGACTCTGTGCAGGTCGTTTTTGAAGCCAAACCGCTGTTTGTTGAAAAAGTGAAAAAACGAGTTGAAGAGTTTAATGGCAAATTCGAGCGATTGCACAGAACCCAATAATGAAGCTTTCCAGCAGGGCATTGTTGTTTTAAGATGGGGGCATAGACCACAGAGGGATGTCCGCCTTACAACGCATGTTGCCCTAACCGCGCGGGCACTGGGCGCTTCAGGATTTCTGCTCTCCGACATAGTAGACGAGAAAATAAAGGCAACAGTAGAGAAAGTTACAAGGAACTGGGGCGGAGAATTCTCTTTTGAAATGGGCACACCTTGGAAAAAAGCGGTAAGTGCTTGGAAAGCCAAAGGCGGCATCGTTGTTCACTTAACAGTCTACGGCGAAAACATACAAACAAGCGACGTTCTCGAAAGAATAAGAAACTTGAGGAAGCCAATTATGGTGCTTGTTGGAAGCCAAAAGGTTCCCAGAGAATTTTATTCCAAAGACGTTTCCGACTTCAACGTGGCCATCGGAAATCAGCCGCACTCTGAATGTGCCGCCCTCGCCGTTTTTTTAGACCGCTTTTTTGAAGGAAAAGAACTCGCCAAGAAGCTCAAGGGCGCAAAAATATCAGTTGTGCCTCAAAAAAGAGGTAAAAAAACAATGGTTGAACATTGATTATTGCTTAAAACGTGAATAAGAGTTTTATTGTAGCAGCGTACTTAATTATAGTAAAGGAAAACAGATTATGTTATCAACCATTGATGACGCCATGCTAATTAAAGTTGCAACGGCGCTGGGTGATGAAGACGCCGTAAAACTAATCGAGCATCTAAAAAGTGTAGATGAAATTACCGATGACGAAATCGCCAACAAAACAGGCATACGGCTAAACATAGTGCGCAAAATCCTCTACAAGCTTTATGACCACTCGCTTGTAAGCTTAAGAAGAACCCGCGACCCCAAAACAGGCTGGTTTATCTTCCATTGGAAACTTCAGCCAGACCAGCTTGAAGGCTTCATTTTAAGCCAAAAACGCCGAGTTCTAGAAAAACTTACCATAAGGTTGGAGTATGAGAAAAACCATGACTTCTATTATTGTAACACTCAAGGCTGCAAGCGAATACCATTTGAAGAAGCCGTAGAACTAGTTTTCCACTGCCCCACATGCGGCAAACCACTGGCGCATTATGGAAATGAAAAGCTTGTTCAAAAATTATCAGAGAAAGTTGAACAGTTGAGGAAGGAACTGGGTGAGTGAAAGGCTTCCAACAAGGGAGCAAGCACTGCAGATTCTCCGAGAATATAATTGTTCTGCAGAAGTTATAGAGCACTGCGAAGCAGTCTCAAAGCTTGCATTAAAAACAGCTTATACCCTCAAAAGTAAAGGTTTCAATGTTGACGTAGCCTTAGTAGAAGTCGGCGCTCTCCTCCACGACATTGGGCGCTCAATAACGCACTCAGTTCACCATGCAGTCATCGGCGCCGACTTAGCAAAAAAGGCAAACTTGCCTGACCAAGTGATTTCCATAATTAAGCGACACGTAGGCGGCGGAATAACAACAAACGAAGCCGAAGCATTGGGCTGGCCAAAGGACATTTACATGCCCGTCACCCTCGAAGAAAAGATAGTGGCATATGCTGACAAGCTGATTGAACGCGCTGACATTGCGCCTATAGAAGTAACCATCGAAAAACTTCGCAGAGAAGAGAAGCACCAAGCAGCGGAAAGAGTTCGTAAACTTTACGAGGAAATAACACGCCTAATAGGCGAAGACCCATGACTGTGCTAACGCTGCTGGCAAAAGCATACAGCGCTAACCAGCTGCAACAAATTGATGACGCGCTCAAGCGAGCGTTTGAAGGCATAGCGGTAGACGCAAAAATTTTGGGCACCATAGCTGACGGCTGGGTCCAAATCGAGGTTACAGGCGAAGACGAGAGAATCGCCACAAACTACCTAATCAAAGAAATAGGCGTTTGCCCACGTAGCTTGGGGAACATGAAAAATTTTTCGACACAAAAAGGTTACATATTAAACTTCGTGGATGATAAAGAGCTATTGGTGGACATCGGAGTTTTTGAGCCGACAGCTATTTACGCAACCATATCATTGCAGCGTCTGCGGACACAACTCCTGGGCGGAAGACAAGTTGCTCTTGGAAAAATAGGTGAACTATTCGGTTTCTGCAAAAGCCTACCTATACATGTCAAAATAATTCAGTTAAGCGAAGAGGGCAATTACATTGAAGCTGAATTGTCAAGCAAACAAGTGAGCAATTATGCGCTTTGGCGAGAATCCCTGCTTGATAGACTATTTGTTCTCGGCGTGTCTTTCAATGAGGTAAAGACAGCGCTGGCGCATGCAAAATTGTATAGAGACGTCATCAATGTTGAGTCGTTAGGCCTGCTTGAGCATGTGCTAACATGCAAGCTTGGAACGGACGCCGCAGGATTAATACCTTCCCTCGGTAGAAATTTGAAA
>JAWCMT010000010.1:0-13830 GCA_038849555.1 Bathyarchaeia archaeon
AAAGCAGACTGGACACGTGAGATTGCATCTGTTGGTTACGTCGATTATTGCGAGTGCCGTGTGTGACCTGTGTTCTGTGCATATGCCACAGTCATAGGGGCAGCCTTTCTCCTTTTTTGTACGCGGATTATTTAACCCGTCACCGTCGTATCTGAGCTTTTCAGCACGCAAGTACTGGTCATAATCAGACCAGTAAAGCTCTTGGAAAAAGCCGTGGACGGGGCATTCCTTTTTGATGTAAACCTTTCCGCCGTCCTCAAAGATGGTGGCGTCTAAAACTTTCAAGCATTCGGGGCATATGCTCTTTGTGTTTTTAATCACGTTCATGATTTCCACTATGCCTTTTTGGTTAACGCAAGTTTCGAAGTGCTTAAGAGCGGAAGTAGACATAATAATGTTTCCAACTGTTTCATAAGATGATTAAGGGGAATCAAAAGTGCCCGTCAACGAGAACATTCGCGAAATTCTGCGGAAAATAGGCTTAAGCGCCTACGAGATTGACGCCTACACGGCGCTGCTTGAGGGCGGGCAGATGACGGCGTTGGAGATAAGCCGCGAAGCCTCCGTGCCGTACTCAAAGATTTATGAGGTTCTTAACGCGCTTAAAGAGAAAGGCTGGATTAAAAGCTCAGAAAAACGGCCCTTCAAGTATTATCCTGTCTCGCCTGTCGAAGCCATGGCATTCACTAAACTCCGATTTGAGGACAAATATCAAAGTTGGGAAAGAGCAATAGCCGAGGAGTTGCAGCCTCTGTATGAAAGGCAAGCGCTGGTGGAACGCGCCGACCTGCTGATGCTGCATGGACAGCAAGCGGTTCTCGCCAAACTCGAGGAAATTCTCAAGAAAGCCGTAAAGGAAATAATGATCGCCGCTCCCGAATTTGCAAGATCAATACTGGCGTCGGCGGAACCATTGCTCGGCATGGTTAAAAAGGCTGTGAGTGTCAAGCTTATGGTGGCTGGAAAAACCGAGGACTGGCTGTTCCTGAAGAGGTTTGCCGGCATAAGCGAGTTGCGGGTTAGAGATCATATGTTCGGCGGCGGTGTAATCGCTGACGGCAAAGAAGCCATGCTTTTCCTAGGCGAAGACAAACCCAGCTTGGTCATATGGAGCAACCACGTGGGATTAGTGGGTTTCGCGCGGGAATACTTCCAGTTTCTATGGGACTCCTCGGCAAAAGCTTAACCCCCGCAAGTAGAATAACACTTTTTCTCTTGATACATAGCACCAAAAATTAAGTGGCAAGAGTTTGGTATCCCCCTATTCTACTCAAAATATAAATACTGCTTGAAATCATCTTTTAAATTGCCAAAAAAGGAGAATAGGAGAATGAAGCAAAAAAACAGCAAGATAGCAATAGCTCTAACCATCGCACTAGCATTTGTTATCCTTGCTCCCCTTTCAATGCTGCCATTAGCTGAAGCACAAGCAGCCCGTAGAGTGAAAACCTACCCATACATTGGCGCAGTACCCAACCCCGCACAAGTCGGCAAATCAATAATGCTTCACGTGGGAATATCGCTGCCTACAACTTGGCCTCAGACAGGACACAAAGGGCTTACGGTAACTATCGAAAGACCCGACGGCAAAATTGACACTTTGGGACCAATAAACACAGACACAACAGGCGGTACCGGCGTAAATTACATTCCCACAATCGCCGGCACATACTACGCACAAGTGCATTTCCCTGAGCAAACGCTGGAAGTAGCGGTTTTAGGCTTGCCTGCAGGCACGATACTTGAAGCCTCTGTAAGCGACAAACTTCAAATAACGGTGCAAGAGGAACCGCTGGAGTACTGGCCGGGTGTCCCGCTTCCAAGCGAATTCTGGAGTCGCCCAATAAACGCGCAGTTCAGAGAATGGAATGTCATCGCTGGAAACTGGCTATATCCAAAAGGTTACTTCATCGATATGGACACTCCAGGAAATGACGACGCACCAGAAGCGCCGCACATACTTTGGGCTAAACCCTTAGTTAAGGGCGGTGTCGGCGCGCTTGGTGGTGGTTTGGTTGGTGTAAACGTTGGAGATCACGCGTTTGAAGACGGAGATGCCTATGAGGGATTATTTCTGCCGCCAGTTATCATCGCTGGCGTGATCTACTTCAACAGATACAAGAGTATCGGTGGTACAGAAGTTGAGCAGGAAGTCGTGGCTGTTGACTTGCGTACAGGTGAAGAGCTTTGGGTGAGAAACTGGAACAATACGCGGCTTGCCTTCGGTCAAACTTTCTACTGGGATGGCTTCAACTATCACGGAGTCTTCGCTTATCTCTGGGCAACCGTGGGCACAACATGGTACGCCTATGAAGCAGCAACTGGCCGCTGGGTGTACACCATGACTAATGTGCCGGCTTCAGGCGCCAACATATACGGTCCAAACGGCGAAATCATCAGGTACACAGTCAACTTAGCGCAGGGCTGGATGACGAAGTGGAACTCGGCAGCTGTAATCAGCGCATACTGGGCCACTGACCCTAACAACCCAGGTTGGGGCTCTTGGAGACCACAGGGTAAAGTCATAAACGCAACAGGCTCTGTCCCTATAACATCTGTTACTCCGCTTGGATTAAACGGTTATGAATGGAACGCAACCATACCTAGAGGTTTACCTGGTAGCGTAGTTGCCACATTGGAAGACCGCGTTTTAGGCACTAACTTTGGCAGCGGCTCGCTTGCGCCTGGCACCATGGTTATGTGGGGAATAAGCGCCAAAACCGAGACGAAAGGCCAGTTGCTTTTCAATATAACTTGGACGCCGCCAAGGCCAGACGCGCGCTATAGGCTGGAGGCAGCCAGCGTCAAAGATGGTATATTCGTCGTAGTTTGCTTGGAGACCACCGAGAAATGGGCCTTTGACATCAACACGGGCAGGCAGCTTTGGGGCCCAACAGAAAAGCAAGATTACAAGGACGCATGGTCTTATGCTTCAGGCTACTCTTGGGACTTCATATACAACGGCAAATACTACGCGCAAGGTACCGGAGGATCAGTGTACTGTTACGATGCAAAAACTGGCAAGCGTCTTTGGCAATATGATTTCGTAGACCGTTATCACGAGTTCCTATTCGGCAACAACTGGTTCATTTACAGCGCATTCATAGCCGATGGAAAACTCTACTTCAACTACGCAGAGCACTCTCCAGGCGATCCGAAGGAACGCGGCTCCCAAATGGTCTGCATTAACGCGGAAACAGGCGAAGAAATATGGAGCCTCAATTACTACGGCACTGTCTGGGGCGGGAAACCCGTCATCGGCGACAACATAATAGCCTGCCTCAACTCCTACGACGCCCGCGTATACGCCATCGGCAAAGGCCCAAGCACCACCACAGTCACGGCTTCGCCTGAAATCGCCGTACACGGAGGCAAAATCCTCGTAAAAGGCATGGTCACTGACATTTCACCAGGCACACAAGATTCTGCTATAAAACTGCGGTTCCCAAATGGCGTGCCCGCAGTGGCAGACGGGAACATGAGCGCTTGGATGGAATACGTCTACATGCAGTTCCCATGCCCAGCTAACGTGAAGGGCGTTGAAGTTGTCATTGAAGTGCTTGATCCTAATGGCAACTATTATGAGGTTGCAAAGGCCACTACGGATGGCAGCGGCTTCTACAGCGCAACATTCGAACCGCCAGTACCAGGCAAATACACCATCGTCGCTAGATTTGCAGGCTCTAAAGCATATTATGGTTCTTACTCGGAAACCGCCGTGTTTGTTGAAGAAGCGCCACCCGCAACACCTGAAGCTACGCCTACGCCTGCGTCGATGGCTGAAACCTACATACTAGGCTTCGGCATCGCCATACTCGTAGTGGTCATTATAGGCTTTGCTCTACTACTGCTCAGAAAGAAGTAAAAGCGACAACAGCACATTGCAAAAATCCCCTTTTCTTTTTGTGCTTAATCTTAACTGCCTAAAGAAAAAACTGCTAAATGCCGCACTCGGTTCCATTATCTTGGGGACTACCGAATTTTGACCGCATTATTTTGATGATGTCTTTGCTATTTTTTGCCGCCGCGTACTCATCAAGGTGCACAGCGTTTAATTCAAAAAAAGTGTGACCCCAAACGAAAATTGAAAGAACTCTCCGCGCTTCATCTTTGAATCCTGTAATGTACAATGCAGCAGCGAGTGCTTCGGCGGTCGTTAGCTTTGTGGCTTTGCTGAAGTTCACAGGGTTACCTGCCAGCAAGATAGGTAGGCAACGTGCCGTTCCCGTCACATGCTTTGATAATACTTTTTCAGCGTGCTCCCAGCTGCAATCCAAGGCAACTATGCCGAATTTTGCCACGCGTTCTCTATCGGCAGGTGAAAAGGCTGTTTCCGCGAAGGGATTAAGGATAACAGCACGCTTCGGCAGAAACCGCATCTGAGCCACGACTCTAGCTATTCCATGGCGTTTAAGCTTTAAGCCAGTGCAACGTTTGGGATCACACTGATTTGCATGATAAATAGTTATCCTAGGCGACTGGTCCACTTGCTTTTCGCACCTTCAAATGATTCATGGGATCATCTAAAACCTTGGGAATCCAGTTCAATAGGTCAGTAGCCATCAGATGATACCCGATTTCGCTTGCCGCGAAGTCTCCTGCCGCGCCGTTTACAAAGGCGCCCGCTGCTGCAGCCTCAAATGCATCTGCTTTCTGCGCTAAAAATGCGCCGACAATGCCTGCAAGCACGTCGCCTGTGCCGCCAACTGTCATGCCGGGATTACCTGTAAAGTTCCGCTTAACCCTTTTTGCATCGCAAACTATGTCCACTTGCCCCTTTAGCAGTATAATCGCTTTAAGTTCAGCCGCTGTCTTCTGCACCTCGGCAACGCGCTCTTCAACGTTTCCAGGCAACTGCCTTCCTGTTAGCATAGCGTATTCACCTGCATGAGGCGTCAGCACAAGTGGCACCTTTAAGGCGCGTTTGCATTCAGTGAAAGCCTTCAAGCCGTCCGCGTCAAGTAGTAACGGTTTACCTGCGCCTTCGATGGCTGGTACAAATGCTTTAACAAATTCGCGAGTTTTAGCATGCAAGCCGAGGCCGGGTCCGAGAACAACGGCGTCAACTGCCTCCAGGTAGGGCAACAATTCTTCAATGTTCGCTGAACTTAGCTTGTCGCCCTTTAGCTTCAGCGTTATCAGGTTTGGAGACATCGCTGAGGTAGCGTATGCGGTTTTCTCTGGCGCCGCGAGATAAACGATGTCCACGCCTGTTCGCAGGGCAGCTAACGCAACTAATGCTGGTGCTCCAGAGAAAACTTCGCTACCGCCTACAACCAATAAGCGTCCAAAATCACCTTTATGCGCACTTGCAGAACGCGTTTTCTTGACCAGAAAAACATCGCCTGGCCCAACGAATTTTTCCAGCGCCTCAGGTAGGCCTATGTCTTTTACGACGAGTTCGCCCACATACTTCTTAGCATTATGGAGGCCAGGTTTTGCCTTATAGAATGTTACCGTTAGGTTTGCTTTTACAGCGTTACCTAAAACTTCTCCAGTGTCTGAGTCGATTCCTGTGGGCACATCAACGGCTACTTTAAACGCGCTTAGCATATTGATATAGTCGACCATTTGTGCGATGGGCGGTTTAAGCTTGCCTTTCGTGCCCGTTCCCAAAAGCGCGTCAACAACTATATCAGCGTCTACTTTGGGCAAGGTAGCGCTGTCAATTACTTCATGAATCGGGATGCTTTCGCGTAAAGCTTGAATCGCACACCAGTTCTTTAATGCCGCTTCATGTCGAATATCAGCGCCTTTTCCTGCGAGAACCACAGATACATTGAAGCCCAACGCTAACAAGTGTCGTGCTGCAACGAAACCGTCGCCGCCGTTTCCTCCTAACCCGCAGAAAATGACAATTTTTTGTTCGCGTGGAAAGCGCGCGGCAATTTCCTCCGCTACGTTGCGCCCGGCGTTTTCCATAAGTTGTAATAGGGAAATACCAAAGTATTCCGCGTTAATTTCCAGAGTACGCATTTCTCGGCTTGTTATGGCCGCCGTATTCTTTTTTGCTTGCATGTTTCAGCCCTGAATAAGTTAATGCTACTCTTTGAAAAATAAGCCTATCCATGGATTAGACAAAATTTCCAGTGTGCAGCTCGTTAATTGCCTTTACATTGTTGGCTTGTATACAAAAGCATCAACAAAACACAGTTTTCAGTCGCTTTACATGCCGCTGCGCGCTACCTAAAGAACATTGAGCTTCGCTCCTGCCTTATGCGGCTTATTTTGCATTTGCACGATTGCGCTTACCTTTGTATGCTCTAGACACAATCATGGTAGAGGTTACCAGAACATTTGGTACGGTACGAATCTTCTCGGATACAAACTCTTCCAGCATGCTCAAATCCTGCGCCTCGATTTTTGCAACCACATCATATTCACCGAAGATAATGTCGGCTTGCAACACCTCGTCAAACTCGACCAGTTTTTGACATACTTCTCTTTCGGCTCCCGAATTAACTTTGAATAAAACGTAGGCTAAGACAGGCATAATTTTTCACCGGTACCCTTCTTAGTTCAGTAGCCTTTAATTACTTTTTCCATGTGCTGCCCACACAAGGATTTTTTGGAAAAGCATTTATTCCTTGCTTAACCAATATTTTTAGCAAGCGCCGATAATTATTTGATTGAACCTTGTTTAGGTGAACTTTGCTTGAAGAAAGACTTTAGCTTAAAAAGCGCGGATGCGCTTATAATTGTGGATGTTCAAAATGACTTTTGCTCTGGCGGTGCCTTACCTGTCCCAGACGGCGATCAAGTAGTTCCCGTGCTTAATGATTACATAAAAATCTTCAAGAAAACAAATGCTCCTCTTGTAGCCACAAGAGACTGGCATCCGCCAAACCACATATCTTTCAAAGCTCAAGGAGGCCCATGGCCACCTCATTGCATTCAAGGTACAGAAGGCGCTAAATTTCACTCTGACTTGAAGCTTCCCGATGACGCCGTTATCATCTCCAAGGCTACTGATCCTCTTAAAGAGGCTTATTCAGGCTTTGACGGCACCGAACTTGCAGACGTGCTTAACAAGGCAGGCGTCACAAGGATTTTTGTGGGAGGTTTAGCAACCGATTACTGCGTCAAAAACACGGTGCTTGATGCACGTAAGCTGGGTTTCGCAGCTGTGCTGCTATTGGATGCTGTTCGTGGAATTAACTTGAAGCCCGGCGACGTAGAGGCTGCCATCGCAGAGATGCGTAGAAGCGGCGCTGAGCAGGCCACCTTAGAGGACTTTCCAGGAACCATTGAGCTCCCGCCAGCGGGAGATTCTGACGCTGAGGTTTTAGCGAAGAAACCATTGAGCAAAGTTGCTACAAAAAAGAAGGCGCGAATGCGTCCTCGTGGCAAATACAAAAGGGTGCGCACTGAGCAGTAACAATTGCAGGTTTAGGTCAGCAAAAGTTAATGTGCCCCTCACTTTCTTCGCTTCTTTTTACTAGATTATGGTCCGAAGGCGGGTTTTTATTCGAATTTTAACGAAGCTTATATATACATGAAATTTGCGGCTGAAAATTCATAGGTGAAGCCTCACTCCGTTGCAGTTTTTATGGTAAAATTCGTCTAAGAACGTGTATTAGTGGCAGGTAATTGTTAGTTTTTTGAATTAATCGTTGCGTTTTCATGGAAGAGTTGCTGTTATTGTTCTTTTATGGCTTGCGAAAAAATTTCGAATCGCCACTTTTTACAATAAAAAGTTAAAATTTACTGGATGCATACCAAAAATTAACTTTAAAAAGTTAAAATAGCATGGTGAATAGCTTTCTGGGCAGTATACGAAACACGAAATTTTAAAAAGAATGCTTGCGGCGAAAATGTCCTGTCAAAAATTAGCTGTGAATAAAGTTGTTTGAAAATGCACTAAGAAAAGTGGATTATGCGTTCACGTTTCACCCATGACTTGGATAATGACTGTGCGCTTACGTGGGTAAACGTCTGTTTCTACGAAAAGCAAAGATTGCCAAGTTCCAAACTCTACATGTCCATCAATCACAGGCAACGTTTTATCTGGCGGTAAAAGAACCGATCGCAGGTGTGCGTAAGCATTAGACGGATGCTGATAAGCGCCTTGCGCGGGCACTATTTTTTCAAGGAAGGCTTTGATGTCGTTGAGCAAGCCATAGTCGTTTTCTGTCAAGATTAGTATGCCCGTTGCATGTGGCGCAAAGACATGAACCATGCCATTTCGGATGCCTGTGCTGGACACGGCTTCTTGAACTTTGCCCGTTAAATCGATGAACTCGATAGCACCTTTTGTGGAGAAACTGTAGTGCTTATTAATAACTTTAAAGCTTGACATGGGGCGCTTCCCGTAGTTACATGTGCTGTGGCTGTTCAAATTTTTTTCTGTGCCGCCCAGAGCATTGTAAATTTGGCTTGCTTTGTGTTACTTTTGTCTATGCTTTTGTATACGATCTCTTATGGAAGGGGCTCCGTGTATTTTGGTGATGGATAATTAAATAGGTAATATTGATACAACGAGGCGCACTTAGTGATGATTCTGCAATGTTGCCGTAAGCGAAAAATAGGTTGATTTCAGCCCCCTTCAGAAGCGAAGTTTCGTCGGCGTCAAGGTTTACGCTTGTATTTTTGAACAGGTATCTGGATAACTTGCTGCTCAACAAGGCATTCTTTCAAGTAGTCATCTAATGTGGCTGCAGGCACCACTTCAATAGTGTAATCACGCGGGTCAATTGAATGCAAATAGTTCTTTTGCGGAATAACCACTTTTTTGAAGCCCCATGCTTCGGCAGCTTTAATTTTCTCGTGAACTCCACCGACCGCAGTGATCTGTATAGTGCCGCTGACGCTTAGGTTTATTTCGCCGGTAACCGCCACATCCTGCCGTATCAGTTTCCCTTCGATCAGCGAGCATAAGAGAATGGCCATTGTTACGCCTGCGGAGGGCCCATCAACACCGTATGACTGGGCGAAGTCGATGTGCGTTAAGTAATCCTGCGCTATGTCTACACCGTATTTTTGGATGATGACGCTTCTCACTTTGGCTATGCTGTCCGAGATGAAGCTTTGACCCTTCGCAACTCCGGTCACCTTGTAATAGCCCTTAAGCGGCTGATCACGCGGTAGCTCGCTTTTCTTAACCAGTTGCGCTTTCACACTAAGCACATTGCCTGTCATTTCGCCGCTGTAGGGGTCATGAACTACTGCCAAGCCGTGAATCTGCCCGAGTTTTACGCCTTCAGGACTTATCTCCAAAAGCTTACCCCGCTCGTGCATTTCATGCTCAAGCAGCTGCTTCTGAATAGTTTTGCAGTGCTCATTTATCGCTTCCAAAACGTGACGTCGCTCAACGACCTTACAGTTCTCATTCATAGCCAAAGTCGCTGCAGTCTTAATTATGGAAATTAGCGGTCTAAATCGCGTGGTAAGCGCATCTCGTTTGTTGCTTCGTCTTCGGCCTTCCTCAACTATTTCGATACATGCTTCTCTATCGAAAGGTATCAAGTTGAAACGCTTGACCTCTTGCGCTATGAACTGAACGTACTTGCGCCTATTCTCCAGCGTGTTAGGCATGTCGTTGTTCATGCGCACAACTTTGCCGTAACCGTAGAAGCGATCCATAAGCGCAGGGTGAATCTGGCTTATGCTGTCAAAGTTTCCAGCGCCCACCAAGAACGTTATGGCAGGCACGGGTTCTGTGGATACTGCCATCGCTGATGTGCCGCCGCCGTGCCATCGGTCCCGCAAGGTTATGGGCAGCTGCCCATCTTCCAAGACAGTGAGCAGCGTAATTGCTTCTTCTTGATCCAAGTTTTTGATTTCGTCAATATACAAGATGCCCAGCGAAGCCATGTGCACGTCGCCAGCGGTTACGCGCTGATGCTCAGGAGTTCCTAACCCGCCAGTCTGGAAGGGATCCCACGCTACTGACCCAAAGAGCTGGGCGCTCCTATGGCCCGTGGCGTCTACGAAGGGCGCTTGCTCTGAGCTGTTGTCCACTATAAGTTTTGGGACATCGGATTGCTGGGCTCCTCCGATGCCGCGGAGGTTAGTTAATCCGCCTATGCGCGTGAACCACCAGATGAAGACGCTGAAGAAGATGAGGCTGCCTCCTGGAATAAACGTTAAGGGCACAATGTTTAGGAAGCGGTCAACAAGGTAAGCTGAGAAATTGTTGTTATACAATTCTTGCCATGCTGTGCCTCCAAGCGAAACGCCGCCGGCGTTCCATGCTTGCCAAGCGTCAATCATAAAGTATAAGCCTAAGCTTAGGAGGAGTACGCCTAATGTGAGCATGAGAGCTTGCACTATGCGGAGTCCGACTTTTGTTGCGAACTTGCGCTTAAGCTCTTTAAGTTGCTCTTTTTGCTGTATCTTTTTGCCCTCTCCAGCTTTGTGGATAGATATGCGAGGCTGGCTAGGCATTACAGGATTTTTCCATGAGAGGACATCGAAAAGTTTTATGCCGTTTTCCTTGTAAACCTGCGTCAGTTTCTCAGCCAAGGCTCTTCCGAGAAGCGACTTGCCTGTTCCAGGGTCGCCTAAAAGCAGCAGGTATGGGCCTGGGCTAATCATGGTTTTTGCTGAGGGCTTGTGCTCTTCGGGTTTGCTCCAGTGCGTGTACCACTGCGTCTGTTCTAAGTGCTTAAGCTTGTGTACCCACTCGTTTAGGCAGAGGAAACTCTCGTTTAGGGCTTGCTCTTGACCTATGATCCAGCTGATCATGTTGTCGTCAACTGGGAACCCCTCGGTTGTTTTGAATTTGCCCCAGTTCCAGCGGACCTTTACGGTTCTGCCTTGAACAGTGCGGCTGATTGTTTCAGTTTCTGTGCCAAAATAATCAAGAGACACGCCTTCTCCTCCCATACTGCTACCAGTCTTTCCTGTCTAATCAATTAAAGAACTTATTTCCAAACTGGCAATATTCAGAAAACTGTACATAACCCTCTTAAAATCGCTGAAAAGCAAACGGCGTCTAGAACCCACTTTTTAGGAAAATGCGCCAATTTTAAAGCTTATTTGGTGACAAGCACTCAATTATTGGATTGTATGTTTTCGAACTCTTGCAGGCGTAGAAACAAGGGGATTTTTTGTTTTAAACACAGAAATGAAAAAGCCAAAAATGAGCCTAAAACCGCTAAATCGCTTTATTTCTGCCGTTTTGACTTCCTGTTTTATGCCAATCTATGGAGAAAACCGTGGCCTCATATAAAGACTGACGAAAATCTCCATGCAACGCCGAAGCTGCTTCGCTTCGAGCCTACTTCGAACCGCTATCCGTGTTCACAGTCGCTTTGCTACTGTCAACTGCCTTTTTGTGTGGTAGTTGCATGTGTAGCAGGCGGCCTCCAAGCGCTTGTGGATAGGTAACTGCGGTTAGGTGCTTCGCTGCTTGTTCTGTTGAAACGCCTCAGCTTTGTCTGCTGCGATTCTTAGTGTGCTGAATCAAATACTGTTTGATAGTTGTTGCTTCTGTGCTGTTGCTTTGTCAGCGTGGTTTCTGTTGATGCACTTGTATCCAAGTGTTTGGTTTGGCGTTTGTGTTGCTTTTTTGCGTTGCGGTGTGGTGTGGTGGCGCAAAAAAAGAGGGCTCTTTTGTGGCTTATTCAGCTTGAGAGCGCATATTTGCGTTGTCTGGTGTAGGCTAAAACGTTGCAATTTTTGAGATGTTTAAGAAGCAGTTTTCGTGTTCAGTGGAGTTAGTTGTATTAGTATTACTTGGAATTTATTATCTTCACCAGCGTTCTCCAGAAAAGCTTTGCAGATATTGTATACAAAAGCATCAACAGCACTGCGCATAATTCTTTATATTTTTCATGCTACTACTGCTGCAGAGGGCACAAGCCGTGATAAAGGACGCGGACAGAATTAAACTTCGCCGATGGCGCAAACGCGGCTTCTACAGTGAAAACGCGCTCGTGAAGCTACTGCAGAAGAATGGCTATAACGCCGTACGCATCCCAGTCAGCAACCCCAGCCTAAGCCCACTACCAGACATCATCGCCAGAAAAGGCGAACACATCTACGCCTTCGAAGTAAAGAACGCGGACTACTACGCGTATTTCCCAAAGCAGCAAATTGACAAACTCTTCAGGTTTCTCAACGAGCTAATGCCCGGCAGCAACGAGCAGAAGCACGCGGTGGTCGCGGCGCATCTAGGTAAAAAGTGGCTTTTCAAAGAGATCAACTGGGTGGAATGGGAAAAGGATAAGCTGCCGGAGAAAATCAGGATTCTTAAGCGAGACCGGGGAAATTTTACGCTGTAACCAAATATTAAGACCTAAAAGCATATTATAACTTCCTCATATCTTCATAACATGGCAATGGAACTGAAAGAGCCAGTCGTTTACTTAAGCGATTTATGTAAAAAGTATCAAATTGGCGACGTAGAAATTGAGGTTCTAAAAGGCGTAAACCTAAGTGTCCCAAGAGGGCAATTTGTTGTCATTTGCGGCCCCTCCGGCTCGGGGAAAACCACGCTGCTTAACATCATCAGCGGCATTGACCGCCCAACAAGCGGGCAGGTAACAGTTTTAGGGCAAGACTTGGCCTTGCAGGATGAGGATTTTTTAGCGGAGTTCCGCTGTATGAACGTGGGCTTCGTTTTTCAATCCTACAATCTTGTCTCAACTTTAACTGTGGCAGAGAATATTGCTTTCCCAATGGAGTGGCGCCGAAAGCCTGAGGCAGAAATAGAAAAGCGTGTAGCCGAACTGTTGGATACCGTGGGGCTAAAGCATAGAGCTAATCATTTTCCCGCTCAACTAAGCGGTGGCGAGCAGCAACGTGTGGCGTTTGCTCGAGCGTTAGCCAATGATCCGCCGTTGATTCTTGCTGATGAGCCAACTGGAAATTTGGATGCCAAAAACGCGCAGAAGATAACACAGATGCTGCAGATGCTGAAAGCGCAAGGAAAAACCTTTATCGTAGCAACACATGATCCTGAACTTTTGCGGCTATCAGACCAGATGTTGCTTTTGGAAGAAGGCAGATTGGCGAGTTGCGATGAGTAAGGCTGCTTTTCCAGCAAATGACCTTCTGCGTCGAAAGTGGCAAACGGGCTTGACTGTGGCTACTTTAACGTTGAGCGTTGCCGCTACCCTTTTCCTATTGCTCTTTAGCAGGCGAATGGGCGTTGGGTTTGCATCTGCGGGTGATGTGTTTACGCGCGGTTTGTCAGCAGTTTTCTCGCAATTCATACTGTTCATTGGAATTCTGATTTTCGCGGTAGGTGCCGTAATAACTTCGTTCATGGTGTTTTTAATGATGAAGCAAAGAACACGCGATTTCGGCTTAATCAAGGCTGCGGGCTGCCCAAATGGACTGGTTTTTGCATACTTCCTAACAGAGCTTCTAATCGTAACAGTTGCAAGCTGCACTTTGGGCATTGCACTTGGCTACACAACTGACCTTATCATGGCACACTTTTTCAGCTTCCAAGCTTATCCAAAGCTGTGGGACCTGGGGCTTGCTCTTTTAGTATTCGCCGCTTTTTTCGCTCTTGCTTTAATATTTGGCGTGAAACCACTATTGGAGGCAGCACGTTTATCGCCGATAAAGGCGTTGTCGCCCATTCAATACTTTGGTATGAGCGCTAACCGCAAATATAAGCCCTTATCGAGGTTTGGTTTAACGCTGCGAATTGCTTCAAGAAGCTTATTTAGGCGACAAGCGGCAAGCATTCGCATTGTACTACTGCTTTCAATAGTTTTTATGCTGCTTACGGTGGCAGTTGCTGGAAGCATAATTGCAAATGACACCACAAAGTCATGGATTAAAAGCGCCATCGGCGAAGACACTATCATAATAGCGCATAACAGCATGTGCACTCAATACCGTCTGCTTCTGTCAAAGTTCTCTGGCTCCACA
>JAWCMT010000010.1:13840-32214 GCA_038849555.1 Bathyarchaeia archaeon
AATTTTGACTACCTAAACGTGCAGTTCACCATACCTGCTGAATTAATTCAGCAGTTAAAGGCCACATCTGCCGTGACCGCTGTTGATGCACGGCTAATCTGTAAAGCACATGTGTATGAAGTAAGAAACTTCACAATTGACCCAGAAACTTTGGCAACTATTCCAGTTGGCGATAACCGCGAAGGCGACTCGTTAATAGTGGGTGTTGACCCGGAAAACGTGATAACCGCTTGGGCAATCAATGGAAGATTTTTGGCTACCGCCGACTCGGGGGCAGCTGTGATCGGTGATTCTCTAGCGCAGACGATGTTCTCGCAGCCTCTAGTTCAAAGCGCTCGCTTATACAACAAGACTTTTAGTGTGGTAGGCGTGTGTGTTGACCCAATTAACAACGGCTGTGTCATTTACGTTCCCCTCAAGCAACTACAAAACATCGCAGGAATGCCTAACGTCAACCTTCTGCTTGTTAAAATTGCGCCTTCAGCTGACCGCGCAGCCACTTTAGCGCAGATAAAAAGCGAAATCCTCAGCTTAACTCCAGATTTCGCCATACTCGAATTGAATAATGTGCTTCAAGAGGCGCTTAATTTTCTGGGTTCCGCATGGCTAACTGTCATGCTTCTGCCTTTGTTTACTCTGGCGTCTGCGGCATTATGCTTGATTGGTTATACTCTGCTGGCGGTGGATGAGCAGCGGCAAGAATTCGCGATTTTACGCGCCATAGGCGTGAAGCCTAATACGATTATTGCCATTCTTGTGGTTCAAAGCGTTGTCGTTTTGCTTTCAAGTTTTGCGGTTGGGCTCTCTTTGGGCATAATGACAACAGTGCTGATTCTAGTGCCCAACCCCGTGGTAACCAGCCTGACCATATTGGAAGCTGCCTTATGGCTATTGGCGGCGTTAACAGTCATGTTTCTTCTGAGTCTTTACCCAGCCGTGCGGTTCGCTAAAATGCCTCTTTTAAAAATCTTAACCTAAATGGGTAAATTCCTTCAAAAAATACTTCAGCGACTCTGTGTAGGCAGGTAACTGGCTTAAAAAATCTTGCATCTGAAGCACGGGGACGACTGGCACGTTGTCATAAAACTTGAAGCGGGCTTGCGTAAGCGACAAAACAACGGGCACAAACTTTGCTTTATCCCATTTAGTGCATTCAAGTTCCACGGTAATGTTGGGTAATGATTCAGCGAGCGCCCTTACCCGTTGCACTTGTGCCTCGACAATGCGCTTTAAAGCGGAAGGCGCCACGCGGCTCCAGTGTTTACAGTCTATGCACACTGCAAGTGGCTTCTTGCATCCAATCACGTCTATTTCCCATCTTTTGCCTTCATGTTTGAAACGCACATTTTCAACTACACCGTAGCCGTTTCTTTCCAGCGCCACTGCGGCCATATCTTCAAATTCTTGCCAACGCAAAAAGGCGCTAACGCGTTCCACATCAGCGCCTAAGGACACTGCTTTGACTGCCAGCTTTAAACGTTTATCCCGTGGTATCTTGATGATGTCACTTTGCAGATTAAGCAAGTCTTCATTTTGAAATTTTTCCAGCAATTCACTTATAACGTTCTTTGGAAGTCTGATGGCGTTATTGACATCTTTAATTAAAATATCGCCATTCTGCGTTAACATAAGCAAAGAAATTAACATTTCTCTCTCAACAGACATAGTTAAACCCGCAGAAAAATGCATAAATCTGTTAATAAACCCCCATTTTTGTGGAATACATTAAACATATTGGCCAAGCGCCCTGCAGAGCTGTATACAAAAGCATCAACAAAACACACTTTACGCATCTCTCGCAAAACATTTTCCTCTGCCACGCAACACCACATCGTCAATTTATCAATAATAACTTTGCCACCTTTAAAGCCGCTTCCCATAATTCCCTTTACACGCAACACGTATATGCCGCTGGCAATTAACTTCGCACCTCGTATAACGTCTCCAGAGGCAACTTTAGGATTTTTAAATAATTTTATGGCATTTTAGCCTTGCATAAACCGTTATTTTTAGCGTTTTAATGTAAAATGTGACCAATCGATAATTTTTCGTAACCCAAAAAGCAAGAAAAGCTACAAGATTTTGCGGAGCAAACGCATGCAAGCGCCCAAAACAGCCCTTTCAACCGCTGGAAAACAGCTAACGTTTCCGTTTAAAGCCGTGATGTCAGCTGGTTTAATGCGTGTTTTCCACTATTTTGTCAGTTACAACATACAAAAGCTATGCCAAACACTCAGGTTTGCCCGCTGTTTAGCAGGCATTGGCCATGTATTTATAAGGTTCGCTCTTTTTCGACAAATCCGCAGAGCCAGCGCAGACCCGCACGTGCTGCTGAAGGAGTTTTGTCGATGCTTCTGTATACAGAGCCAACGCGTTAACATAAAGGGCGCCTACTCAGTAGCTAAGGGGACTAAACAAAATGTCGTGCAATAGCACAGCCTGCAATAAAACTATAACAGGCGAAACTGAAAAGAGTCAGCATCACTTGGGCTTTCTCAGCTTAACAATTGCTGCAGCCTTCTTCAAATCTGCCAGCGTGTTTATATTAAAAAACGTGCTGAGGTCGGGGTCCAGCTGTTGTATAACCAGTGTGGAAACATAACGCACGCCCCGGAGCTTCTCAATCATAGCGCGCATAGTTAATTTGCCTTCTGCCACAGCAGACTTTGCAGCTTCAAGCGCCAATTTGGTCTGATAAACTGCGTGCAGTGGTTCTACATTGCCATTAGGCCATCTTGGAATAACCGCAGCCTTGCCCTCGCATAGCTCGAAAAGTAAGGAAAGGACTTCCCTTGAGATGAACGGCATGTCAAAAGGCAACAGTAGCGAATACTGCCCCGTAGCGATTCCCAAGCCAGTTAAGGCGCCAACCAAGGGACTTTTTGACTCACACACATCCACAGCGAAACGCACACCAGACGAAACAATCGCGGCATAGTTAGCGGCGCGCTCTTGGGAACTAGTCACAACAATCGTTTCATCAACAACTGGGTTAACCGCGTCTACCACATGCTTAAGCAAAGGTTTTCCACTAAGCTCTAACACGCCCTTGTCTTGACCGAACCTGCTGGAAACGCCGCCAGCTAGAACAATCGCTGTCTTAGCCACTGTCTTTTCTCCGCTTTCATGAGTTTTAACAGTGCTTAAGCGTTCTATAAGCGTTTGCATTAAGCGCCGTTGATGCTTTTGTATACAACTTGAAAAAAGGTGGAGATAAACAATGGCTATTTAATGGTTTCCGCTTCTATTTTCTTCGCCATTTCATCTAAGATCCGGCTGAATGGGTGATCCGGCTTATCCTGCGGGAATATCAAGTTGCCTTCTGCTCTGAGGATTTCGCAGAAACACGGCACTACGCCCAGCAAAGGAAACTGATATACTGCCTTGACCTTATCCCGCATTTCATCCATCTTTGCCTTTGAAGCAGCATCAAGCACTTTGTTAATTACCAATCCTGTCTTCTTTTCGAACAGCTCATAAATTTCATGCAGCATCCGTCGCGTTCCGTTTACATCTGATCTATCTCCGGTAGTCGCTACAATCACGAAGTCCGCTGCCACTATTGCATTTATTGAGGAATACTGTAGCCCTGGGCTCGTATCGAAAATCAAATAGTCAAACGCTTGATCCTTAATCAGCGTGTTTCTTAAGGACAGCAGCCTACCTAAAGCACGCATTTCCCATTTTCTATCCTTCGCACAGATATCTCGGATTGCTTCAGTTGCAGGATTCGCAAGGCCAACAAAAAATTTATCATTCGTTTGAAGCCTGCCGCTTAAATTCACGAGAACTTTATTTACGTCGCATAAACCATTCAAATAATCATTCAGCCAGCATTCTATGTTTTCAACTTTAAGTATGGCGAAAAGGCTTGGCGCTCGAAAGTCTAAATCGAATAAGCAAACTTTTTTCCCATGCTTAACTAAAGTAGCAGCTAAATTTACGGATAAGAGAGTTTTTCCCGTACCGCCTTTGTATGAGTGCACTGCTATTATCTTACCCATCTCTACTTCCTCCTTGGCTGTCTCTATCGGCATAGAAGTAAGCTTTCCTTCCTTTTCGCTCCTTTTTGAGGTAACCCATAATAACAAGCTGATTCAAGTACGCGCTTTCTACTGCTCGCGCCCTGTTTGTCTGCTGAGCCACCTCTTCCGCTGTAGCTCTGCCGTATCTGCAAATGGTCATGGCGGTTTTTCTTAGGTGATCAGGCATTGAGAGCAAAGTCATCACGTCCAATGATGCGTCTGGAGCAGGTTGTATCTCTTTTTTGCCGTGTTTTTGCAGTTCGATCATGACTTCCATCTTTTCGTTAAGTTTCTCAAGGTTTTCTTTTATTTTTTCAAGGATCTGCAGCGGTTTTTTGCTCAGCATCTCTTCTTTCATTGCGGTTTTAGCTCCCGATTGTTGATCACATCTACAGTAGAGGCTGCGGGTTTATTAAATCTTACGAAACACTGGTAATTATTCATAAAAGTAACGCCCACTATTTACACCACCTCAACCAATCGCTGAAAAAAACGAAAACGCATAGTTAAGAACGACAGTAAGGCAACAAACTAATCAGCTTTGCACTGGTAAATCCGAAATGCACAGAAAAGGGGCAGTTTAGAAAGGAGTTGACGCTTGATTCCTAGCTTCCTCGATAATCGGTAGGACTTGCTTCAGTTCTCTGAAGTACTTAAGCACCGTTATGCCTCTCTGGGTAATCGCATAAACCACACGACGTTTACCAATAGTCCTCTCTTCCACAAGTCCCTGCTTCATCAAGAAATCCAGATATTCCTTTAGAACACTGCAGTTGACATTAGCCTTATACATTACATGCGTTAACTTAAGCGGCCCTCGGTGAGCTAATACCTTCAGGATGTCAATATACATCTCAAGTTTGGAACGTCTCATACATAGGCCTCTTTTTTGCCATATTCAGCGTTTTTTATATAAAGCTTTTATGTATCAGTGGTAAGTATTTTTCTTCATTGCGCCGCCTTGCTGCCGCTTGTTTGGGCATGCACAATTTAACACGTTTAATCTATTTTCGAAGGCAGTGACCATGTCATCTAGCAATATTTGTTGCAATTCTGTCGAGAGATTCCTGATTTTTTCGTCGAAAACAGCCGCCATTTTTGTTTCCAGTTCCTTTCTATCTTTAAGCGTAATTTGCTGCTTCACGTATTTTCCTCCAGTATTAACGCACAGAAATAACGATGAAACTATTTAACTAACTTACGACTTAAAAATACAGATTAAAACTCTACATTCCCTTCTATATTGGCGGCTTGGTTACGCTTTTCCCTGTTAAGCCTTCACGCATCCATTTTTCAAACTCTTTTGAAGGTGGCTCAGCAAGATAAAGCTGCTTTCGCTTGGATTCCAAAAAATTGCTTTTCACGCCAACAAATTCCGCAGCAGTCAATACGCTATGCCCCACACGAAGCGCCACATCATAGACTTGTTTTGTTTTCTGCAGCCACTGCTCATCTCTCAAAGCGTGATGCTCCAAAATTGTTACGGGAACCTGCTCAACAATACTTTCTAAATTCTTAAGTCCCAGCTGCAGTTGCGCCTCATCAACTTTGAAACTGCTAAGATAAAATGGGGGCCCACCCACCAAAATTACCTGCGGCTTTGCGAACTTGATTAATTCCAGTGTGCGTGTGGACATGGGACCTTGAACGTCGGGAGCAAACATGAACCGTTCATCCGCATATTCTATCAGCGTCATTATAACCCAACCTAACATGGAATTGTCAGGTCCATGCGGCACTGCCTCTGAAAAAAGCAGCGTTGTTTGTCCAAAAGGGAATACTCGAGCATCAGCAGTTTCCAGCGTCGCAGCGTATTTCCCACCTGTTTTTTGAAAAAGCCATGCACGTTGTCTTTGGCTGGCGTTGATTTTCTCTTTTGGATTCTTCATTAGAACTTTTTTGCCCTGGTAAATCTGCCTTGCCGTTTCATTTGCCTCTGTCCAGTTGACCAGCCAATCCTCGTAAGAAGGCGTGTGATGATCAAAGTGATAATGGCTAATCGTTATGACCTCGGCTTTTTCAGCGGCTTCTGCAATACGCTTCCGTAGTGTGTTAATTGTTCTAAATTCTATGGGATGCGGCGGCAAGCCGAATCTGTATGGACAAAGAGAGACACCTGCATCTAATAGCACTTTAACGTCAGGAGTTTCAACAAACGTGCACATGGATCGTACGCCGAAGCTTTCAGCCGCTAAAGGCGTAATCTTAATCTTCTTCAGCATGCGGCAACCTCATTTTTACATTGATAGACCACGGCGCTGGCAAGTAAAAACATTCCGTTACCGCGGAGAATCGTTACCTTAAAGCTTTAATTGCAGATAAGCCAATTTTGTTTTGGTGGGCAATGACGACTCTGGCCCCGAAGACGCTGAGGATGATTTGGATCTTGAGTGCGTGAGCCTGCCTATCAAGGAAGCAGTATGGTTGCTTAGGTATCGCTCATTTTTTCGTTTTCAGGCCTTTCCCACAATTCCAGTCTTTGTTTCTTTAGCTCGCTGCGCTTCCGTTGAAGGTATTTGTAAACGGTATGATGCTGGCATCCGTCAATAAGCATCTGCACTGCGTTTCTTGCGGCGTCCACCTGCTCAAAAGTGCCTATGAAGCCGACCGTATGGCCATAGACAACCATGCTTGTGTCTGTTAGCTCCTCGATGGTTCTGCGGGTTTTGCCTTCTGCACCTATAATGCGACCCTTTACGCGTTTAAGGTCTGATTCTGATCTGCCGAAAATGGCGCGCAAATCTATGAAGTCAAAGATATTGTCGGGATTTTCAAGTAGGCGGAAGGCGTGTTCAGGCGAGAAGCCTCTGCCGATGGCGGTTACCACATCCTTGGCTCTAAGCAGCAATGACGGATCTGTGGCTTTTTCTGAAAGCATTATGGTCACGCCGCCATATTCGCTTTCGATTTGAAGATTCACCATGAGTTTTTCTTCAATCTCTCGCTTCACTTTGCCTTCAGGCCCTACCAAAACGCCGATTCGCTCTTTAGGAATTCTAACAAACGCGCTGGGCTTCGACATCTTAACCCACAACCTGATTGTAAACTTCGTTAATTGGAAGAACGCTAACGCCTAACCGACTAAAGAACCTATTTATGTTCGCCAAGTCTCTGTTCAGGAAAAACTGCGCCATGGGATGCGATGTTGGCACGGCCTGCGCCATGTCGAAAAGCACAGGTTTGCCTTTCCACATCATTATGTTATACTCGCTTAAGTCTCCGTGCACCAGCTCCGCTTTGCCATAAAGCCTCTTTAGATAGGTCAGTAAAAGCGTGTAGACTTTTTCAGGATTGCTTGGAGGCTGCTCCTTAAGCGATGGCGCATTAACGCCGTTTTTCCCGATAAACTCCATTAACAGCACGTTGTCTTTAACTGCAATGGGTTTTGGCACGCGCACCTTTGCTTGGTATGCTTGCTCCAAATTTTTGAATTCCTTTTGTGCCCAAGCAAAAATCAGTGACCGGGTGTCACGTTTGACGCCCTTAAATCGGTAATCACCTTCGATATACTTGAGCATGCCTTTTCGGAACTCCGCGGATGTTGTCAGATATATTTTTACAGCCACATCTTTCCCGTCCTTATTTTTGCCCCAATAGACGCGTGCCTCTTTCCCCGCGTTTATTACACCGTGCATTTCGTAGAGCAAACCGCTGTTCAAGAAATCGTAAATAACCATGAGGGTAGCTTGATCGAAAACTTCTTCAAGTGTGGCTCTTTCAGATGAGAAGTCATGTTCGAGCATTCTGTCTCTTTTTTCTACTAGTTTTTCTTTACGTACAAGTTTTTCATGAATTTTTTCAGGCATAAGTGTTCACAGAGCTATATGATGCGTAGTATTTAAAGCACTTGAGTCTAATAGAAGCATGGCGCCACAGAAATTTTTTACCATTACAATTTTAACTGGGTTGCGAAGTAAAAATTGGCCTGATTATATGGTTAGTAAGCCTTTTTTGCGGAGCGTATCTGCTTGGGCATGTGTGTATCGCCAAGTTACATCGCCCCGTTTGTCGCTTTGGAAGTCCCACGGTGAAACAAGAACAACATCGCCTTCGCGGATCCACACGCGTCTTTTCATTTTTCCGCGAATTCTACATAGGCGCTCGTTTCCGTCTTGGCATTTGACTAGAATGCGGTCGAAGCCGAGCAGCTTTACTACTACGCCTAAAACTTCGCCTGGTCCTGGATAGACCATTTCGCTTATTTCGCCTTCGCTTAACACTTTCTTCTTTCCCAAACTTGAACCTCACGGGTTTCGCTGTAAAAGAATGATTAGCTTCCTTAAAAGCATGTTCATTTCAAAAGGTGCAATTGTAAGGGTTAAGCGGCAAATCTATGCAGTTTCACGTTGTAAGCCAAAGCGAAATTTAAAGCTGATTACTTAAAAAGAAGGATATTGGCGTTTGCTGCTGCGCTTACTGCGGAACTTGACCTTGGGGTGGAATGGTGTCGAAATTTCGATTCTTCATAAGCCTCATGGCTCTTGATAAGCCATGGCTTTACCTCTTTGCCCTATTTGCTTCATTCACGATTATGCTTGTTTGGTTGGGCAACCCGCTGCTTCCAGCGCCAAGCCTTCAAGTGTACGGTTTGGCGTGGCATCATATTCCGGAAATAATATCGTTTCTGTTATTCGGCATGTGGCTTGGGAGTTTAGGCTATTTATCTAAGAAAAGCTTGACTTACCGTGACTTTTTAACGCTGGTGCTTACAGCCGCTATCATTCTTGCCTATGCAAAGATTATATCGTATCTAACACTGTTTCCAATTGTCCTAACAATAGCGCTTATCCCATCATTCGCAGGCTACTTCGCCATACGCTTGCATCAAATTCGTAATGCTAAACCCTAGAGGCTACTGGCGGCTATGCGACTGTTCCGTTTCTCAAGCATTTGATCAACGAAATAGCTTCTATGGCTATGTGCGCTTTGGGATTTGGCTAGCTTTTTATTCATAGGTGCATGTACGTGTAAAGGGAGGCCTACGGCGTGTCTTATGTCTTTAACATTCCATTCCGCGACAACACAAAACTGAAGCATATTATTGAGAAGGTTAAAGAGGATGTTAAACTGCAGAGTTTTTGGAAATGCGCTAACGTCATGGCTATTGAGCGCTTGGGCTACACGGATCACGGCCCAACACATGTGAAAATAGTTGCAAATTTGGCACTTAAGTTGCTGCGCATTTTGGTGGGCAAGCATGTTACGCCAAGTGTGGTTAAGAATTATGGTATGCGAAATGAAGATGCGGAGGTTGTGGTTGTTCTCGGCGCAATTTTCCATGATTTAGGCATGATAGTTACAAGGCAAGATCACGAGAAATATAGCGTGCTTATTGCATTGGAGTTTCTTGAGAAGTTTTTAACACCCATTTATTCAGAGGAGGAACGGGCAATAATCACTAGCGAAGTGTTGCATGCCATTGTAGCGCATGAGCAGCCAAACAAGCCGCTGACCATGGAAGCAGGTGTTGTGGGTATTGCTGATGCTTTGGACATGGAAGCGGGCAGAGCACGGATTCCCTTTAAATCGGGAAAAATTGACATTCATGCAGTTTCTGCGCTGTCCATAGAGAAAGTGGAGATTTTAGAAGGGAAAGAGAAACCTGTTACCATAAAGATAACCATGAGCAATTCGGCTGGCGTTTTCCAAATCGACGAGCTGCTGAAGCCACGAATTGAAAAATCGGGACTCCGAGAATACTTCCATGTAGTAGCGGAAATAACCGGCGAGAAAGAAAGCAAAATAATAGAAAAATTCGAACTTTGACAGGCAACTGTGATTTTTGACATACATCCTCTTTCTATTTATAGACTCAATTGCTGCTTAGATTTGCATTTGCTACGGGTTTGATGTTGCCATTGTTCCAAGAAAAGGGGTATACAAAGTTTACAAAGAAAAAGAGGGGAAGGGTGCTTTTAAGTTGCAGTAGCTGTTACGGTGTATGTTTGGAAGCCTTCGCCCATCAGCCTAATCGTGTAGTTGTTGCCGACTATGGGTGTTACGGTCCATAGGGGATCTTGCTTCCAGCCAGTGTAAAGCGCAATAACGTCATTGAAGGTTAACGTGACGCTTTCGCCAGGATTTATTGTCACTGATGAGAAGGGATTAACGAATCCAGCTGGCTTCCAGAAGGCGCCGTACACAGGAATCAGCGAAGTGTCGTTTACTCTGAATGGTATTGTCTGTGGGTAGCTCTTTACTCTGTGCTCCATGCGCCAGCCATGTCCAAATGCTTTCCACAGGTTTTGGGTCGCGTTGAATTCGCCGTGGAGCGTTAACCCAAAGATTCGGAATGCTATGTCGCCCTCATTCTTCAATGTTACTGAAAGCCCTGTGGTGTTGCCGTTTACCGTAAGCGTTGCCGAAACAATCGTCACATTCTTCTTGAATTCCTCTTGCACACGAGTAAGCCGCACACGGTTATGCTCGCCAATCTCGATGATTGTGCCTACCTTGGTTTGCGCAGAGGTTATCTCTTCGACTATGATCGCGTTTGCGCTGGGTACAAGCACGTAGTAATATACTGTTGCGTCATTCTCGTCTGTGGCTTGTATCTGCACTAAGGTCGGGTTAAAGTCGATTAGCACGCCTGAAAGCGTCTTGTTCACAGCGCCGTTAGCAACTTTAACAACAAAGGTCTCGGACAGCGCCGTCACATTGTATGTTTCATCGTTTATGACCGTGGTCACGTTAGCTATTGTGAACTGAACTTTATCCACTGTGGAATTAATTGGGATAGTGACGGTGGCAAGCGTCTGTGTCATGTTGATCAGCGAGAACAAGTTCACAGTGCCTTCAGCGTCGACGGGCACCCACTCTGCTGTACCGTTTGGATAAATTACGTGCAATGCAATATCTGTATATGTCAAATTGAGCTGTGTCGTTCCAGCAGGCACCGTAGGCGGATCAGTAAGCATAACAGCGAAAGTTGCGCCCTCCACTGTTGGAATCGTCGGCACAATAGGCGTATTAGACAAGTTTGCAAACATAGACACGGCGATGATTGCAACTGCGGCGATGACTGCAGCTAAACCGTATTTGAAAGGCCATCTTCGATACATTTCACTTTCCTCGGCACGATAAAAAGGAAAAGTGCCCTTAAAACCTACAGATTTTAAAGTTCGTTAAAACCGTTTGAAAGGCTCATTAAACGGTTTTTAATCATGGCATCATTGTTATACAGCTAGTTTACGCCAGAGCCTCACGGTTTCAAACCAGAAAACTGCAAGCATCGCGAAGCATATCATAATCAAGTATAAAGTGAAATCGTTTCCGCTCCAAATTTCCATCGAAAAGAAGATAACAACAATAGTGAAGAGCAAAGAAAAGAAGAACAGCTGCGGCACAACGGCAGGCCCAATTTTTGAGTAGCCCTCAAGAACTCGGTCAGCGGATTCCTTCACTGCTGAATAACGTCCATACTCGTCTTGTTTGGCAAACCCTAATTCCACAAGCTTACCAAGATGGTAAGAGGCAAGCGAGGCTGAAGAGAAGCCTAGCGCATGCTGGACATCTCTAAGCTCAGATGGACTGTTCTTAAGCAGATACAGGTAAACCTTCAACGTGTTACCTTTAACTTCTTGAGTTTGCGGCATATAACAGAATAAAATAGCAGAACACACTACTTAACCTTACGATAGCAGAAACAAAATTTGGCCTCAGCATTCTTGAAGTATAGTTAATTACTTGGAAAACTACTTGAGCAACCTCCTCTTTAGAATGGGCGAGAGATGTGACGCGATGAAAACACGAGTTGAAATAGACCCGTTAGGCGAGAAAGCTATACCTGAAACTGCCTATTACGGCATTCAGACAGCTCGTGCCATAGAAAACTTTCCAGTTAGCGGCATCAAGGCGCCTCGCGTTTTCATTGAAGCATACGTCATGGTCAAAAAAGCTGCAGCCATAGCCAACGAGGCAGTCGGCATGCTTGATCCAAAAATTGCAAAGGTCATCGTTCAGGCATGTGACGAGGTTCTCGCAGGCAAGTTCCTTGACCAGTTTGTCGTTGATGTTTTTCAAGCGGGCGCTGGCACGTCTTTTAACATGAACGTCAACGAGGTGCTGGCAAACCGTGCGCTGGAAATTCTGGGCAAAGCAAAGGGCAACTACAAAACCATAAGCCCAAACGATCACGTGAACATGGCGCAGTCCACAAACGACACTTTCCCCACAGCACTGCACATTGCTGTTTTAATGGCACTACAGCCGCTTCTTGACGAATTAGGCAAGCTTGCAACGGCATTCGAGAAGCTGGCTGAAAAACACCGCGGCACAGTAAAATCTGGCCGCACACACCTCCAAGACGCCGTGCCCCTAACTATTGGACAGGAATTCGGCGCCTACGCTTCGGCGTTAAGGAACGCATGTGAGCAACTTAGAGAGAGACAGAAAAATTTGTATGCTCTCGCTTTGGGCGGAACAGCAGCAGGCACAGGCGCCAACACGCACCCGCGATACAAGCAGCTGGCAATTGAGGAACTGCGGAAGATGACTGGATTCCCCTTGAAACCCGCGGCAAACCCGTTTGAGGCGCTGCAGAGCCACCGGCCATTGCAGACGGTGTCCAGCGGCTTGAAAGAGCTAGCTTTAGAGCTTATTCGAATCGCAAACGACCTGCGACTGCTCTCGTCTGGGCCAACTACGGGCTTGGCGGAAATTGAGCTTCCACCAGTGCAGCCGGGCTCGTCCATAATGCCTGGCAAAGTTAACCCTGTGATGGCTGAGTGCCTAAACATGGTGGCGTTCCAAGTGGTAGGCAACGATTTGACGGTTTCACTTGCAGTTCAGGCTGGCCAGCTGGATTTGAATGTTATGACGCCTGTTATAATGTATAACATGCTATTTTCCATTCAAATCTTAACGAATTATCTACCCGTTTTCAGGCAAAAATGCGTGGAAGGCATAACCGTCGATGAGAAGCGCTGCTTGCAGTATTTGGAGAAGAACCCGTCGCTGGCAACTTTCCTTTCGCCCTACATCGGCTATTTGGAAGCAGCCAAGATAGCGAAGCAGGCGCTTGAAGAAGGGCGTTCTGTGAAAGAAATTGCTTTAGAGAAGGGCTTGCTTAAGCCAGAAGAGCTGGAGAAAATCTTTAACCCAAAAAAACTGATTAATGAAGAATCAGGCTAAGCAGGGCTATGTGGTTACGCCGTAAACGCTGACTTTAACTACTGCGTCTGTTACTGCAGAACTCGCTTTAGCGTCAACTAGAATGTTCCAGATTACGCTTTGAGAAGGAAACATGCGTAGAACGTCATCGTCGCTCAGCCACAGCGCAGTAGAGTTGCTGAAGGATTTCTCAACGCTCGGCGAAATAACGTTGTCGACAAATTCAAGGCGGAACCTTACAGTGATTGTTTCGTTGTACGAGAAGCTGCCCTGCACCTCTATTTTAGGCTTAAAAGAGGCGATGGTAACCGGTCGCATCTGGATGCACACTGCAGTGCCATATTGCCCATTTAACCCTACTGGAACATGCAGATCTTCTTGTTTGAAGACGGCGCCGGCTCCTGAAATCCACTTGTTAAACGGATTGTGAACTTTAGCTGTCCAGTTGCCTAGAAAGCTGATGCCGCCTGCAAGAATTGGCGGAGTAATCGAGGTTTTGCCCAGCACTATCGCGTATAAATCCTCCGGATAATCCGCAAACGATTCGAAAACCACGCCAAACAGCAGTGTCTGGTGCATTGAGCCATCAACAAGGATGCCTGTTTGATTACGTATAAAGCCGTTTTCACCCATCCACATTCGTACATCCTGTATTTGGCTGTCCGAAAATTCGGCGAGACGCTCAGCAATTATGCCTACTGAATCATCAAGTATGTTGAAAAAGCACCTGCTAATTTTTGAACTGGCATATGAGCCGGTGCCGTTACCTGCGGGAGTTCGAAAAGCTATGCCTACAGTTGAGTTTATGAAGCGGCAATCAGCTATTCTTGTGCCCTCGCTCCAAGTGTCCGTGTTCACAACTTCAAGCGCCGTGTTGCACTGTAGAAACTCCATGTTTGATATTTCAGTGCCGAACGAGTTTTCAACTCGCAGGGTGCCGTTAATTATTGTTAACCCCGAGATAAGATTGTTTTGTGAGCTTTCGTAGGTGTCGCCTTTTATGATAAACCTTCTACCATTACCGATTATTACGGCGCCGTCGCTGATTATCTTCGCATTTTTCTTATTATAAACTTGAGCATCAGAGTTTAACGTGTAATTGCCAGGTTTAATGTAGATGATGCGGCCGTTAGCTACAGCTTGATTAATAACCACTGCGGCGTCAGTTGAGGTGAACTCCACTCGGCCGCTTGCTTGGTTCTGTGCCCTATACACATCGCCATCGTTAAAAATCACATAATCATATGCTGAATTATGCGCGGCGTTTTCAACCATCTGCCTCAAGTCAAATATCACGTACAGGTTTACAGCCAAAAGCACCAAAACAATTAGCAGGAGGGCTGTTTGCACTCGCTTGGCAAGAGGGCTTTTCATGGCTGTTTCCATTCCTAAAGTTGTATGAACACGCTAACGGAATAGTGTTAAACCCCTCTTCTTCAAATAAGGTTTATCGTAACCAAAAACGGCGCGACTACCCCGCGAGCTAAAGCTTCACTATTTGCGCATGCGGTACGCCGTCTATGTGCAAAACGGCCTCTGGATGCACGTAGCCCTTTTCAATGGCTTTCCCAACGCAGTTCTTGCCCACCATATTCACAATCGTTGAATTTGCAATCATCGCCATGGCCTCTTCCAAACTAACTTTGCCGCCATTGTAAAATTCATCCTTAACGTGGAAGGTAAGCTTGCCTTCCTTCAGCGTTCTGCCAAGCACTTCGCAGTCGCAGATTGCTAAAAGCACATTTCTGCCAATCTTTTTAAGGTTAACATAGACATCCAAGTTTCAACGCGCTCTCACAACTGCTTTATAGACGACCTTGCGCCACACGCATTACAAACTAAGAAGGCTAATCGCTTTTCCTTAACAATCCTCGTGTCTGGACGCTTACAAACTGGACATATCACAAAAATCTCCATGTATCTCTGAAGCAGCCGCTCGAGACTGTCCTGCTGAAATTTCCCTTGGAAAATAGCCCTAGAATCCTGAAAAGTCGCGGCCGTAGCCATCTCACGCGTCAAAAACTTTAGAATATGCTGTGGGTCTCGATCCAATACGTCTGCAATGTCTTTAAAGTTGGAGATTATTGTGCGCATGCCTATTGTTGTCATTGACAAACGCGGCAGCACCAAGCGTTCACGCTTCATCGAAGCCTCAGGCATCTGCGAGTAAGCCCGCTTTAACAGTTCATCATAATCGTATTTCATTTTCTCTCAGCAGAACCATGTATCAACACGTATTTAAAATATTAGTGTTCCAACAGAAAATTTGAATTTACAATGTACGACAGCTTTAGATCACACAAATAACCAGCTTTAGAATAAAAAAAGAAAGTGTAAAGGTAGGCTTGATGATGCTGCTCAGCGCTTTCTAAGCATCAAGATTATCAGCAGTCCAATTATGATAACCACTGCAAGTGTAGCGATGCCGAAGCCTAGTATGTAGGTTTCAGCCATCGACACAGGCGTAGTGGCGGGTTCCGTTGAGGCAGGTGTTGCTTCTTCCACGTATATGGCTGTTTCCGCTGATGAGCCGTAGTAGGATTCTGAGCCTGTAAAGGTGGCGATCACCGTGTACTTGCCAGGAACAGGCGGCTCGAAAGTGGCGCTGTAGAAGCCGCTTGAGTCACTTGTCGTCTTAGCCACGTCATAGCAGTTGCCGTTCGGGTCTAGCACTGTAATGGTGACTTCGACTCCTTTAATGTTTGTTGGCTTGATTTGCTGCATGTAGACGTACTCCATCCACTCGCTCATGTACTCGTCAGCGATGGCTGGAACGCCGTTCGGGAATCTAGCGCGTATATCGTAATCCTTCGTGCCTGGTGACTCGTCGGTGACCATGCCTTTCACAAGCACTTTGCTGCCTTTCACTGAGATTTCAGGTGTAGCTTGAACGGTTACAGCTGTTGGGCCCTTACCGAAGCAGTATATCTGTGAGTCGAAGCTGTTCCATTCTACCATCATGCCATCTGCGTGCGCTGCAGGGCATCGGCCGCTGTAGCTGAGGATCTTCCAGATTAGCTCGCCTGTCGTCGCGTTTATCGCCAGCCTGTACGCTGGGTGTAGCGGTGGGTTGTACATGCTGCCTTCAGAGAAGAATAGTTTGCCGTCGCAGATTGTGGCAGAACCGAATACCCAGAGCGGATACATTGGTGTGGGCGCATCGCGCGCAGCGCTTCTGGGTTCAAAGGTCCATTTGATTTGGCCTGTTTTAAGGTCTAAGGCGTTAACGTAGCCTCCAAAGTCCCAGATGTAGGCGGTGCCGTAGGCAATTTCTGCGGCAACTGAAATGCAGCTCCATGCATTGCCTGGCAGCTTTACCGGGCCCCACAGTTTTTCGCCTGTTTCGAGGCTGTAGCCATAAGCTTCATCGGTGTCCTTGTTGTGCATCACGAAGACACCGTCGCGCGCCGCAAGTATGCTCATATCCTCGTAGCGGGGCATTGTCATGTTCTTTGGTCCCCAGAGTAATGCACCTGTCTTTGCGTCGAAGCCAGCTGCAATCATGTAGCCTAAATTAAGCGAAATGAACATTCCAGGCGTGGGGTTATATGTAAGAAGAATCACTTCAGGTGTGCGTGCAGCAATGCTCAGAGAGCCACCGATGGGCTGTCCATCAACTGTTGTTGGTAGTGGCTTTTGCCATTCGATGCCAGCTGACCAGTTATATGAGCCCCTTGGGCGGATAGTAATTCTGTCAGTGCTTGCGCTCATCATTAGTTTAGTCGAGTTCCAAAGTACAAGGTTTCCGCCTGATGTGTAATAGGCTAGCAATGTTCCAGGGCATTCGCCTTCCAGCGAGATCATAAATGGTACGTTCTGAATGCCGGTTATATTGAACAGGAAAGTCCCTGTCATTGGATCCCAGACGTTAAAGAATGTTGATCCGAAGAACGCAGCAGACTCTGTGGAGTATAAAAATGCCCAGGAGCCGTATTCTTGCATGCCGTGGAATCGGAGGATTTGGCCCATTCTGAATACTTCATTGCCAGATCGACCAGCTGTTCTGGTCCATAGTGTTTCTCCTGTGCGAAGATCAACTGCTATCCATTCAGGCTTTTGGGCGGTGGGTCCTGCAAAATGTGTGTAATAGAGAATGCCGTGAAGGACTATTGGCTCGAAGAAGTTAGTGGCGATTGTTGTTGACATGTATTGGCTCATTTGGTCGTTGGGTATTGGAAGACCAGGTTGACCACCGAAGTGTGTTGGTTTGGTCCACAAGATATGTGGCGCGTTTGGTGCTGTGGAGTATGGTTGGAAGTTGCCCATAGCGTCATACATGCCTGTCGTTGCGAATGATGCAGCGCGGAGACCGTACCAGCTTCCGCCGAGCTGAGCCCAATCCCAGTTGGTTGCGTAAATCGGACGGGACCAGTATTCGGTTGGAAGCGGCGGTGTCTTGTAATTCATGCCTACAGGGTCAGATTGGACAGTAAGAGTCACTTCTGCACTGGTGCTGGGTTTGTATGTTAGTTCAACACGCGTGGGTGGACCGAACAAGCCGGACATGGACCCGTTTACGTACTGGCCAGGATAGATCGCTTTGAATTTGTATTGTCCCGTTGTTGATGGCACAAATGTGTCCCACATACCGCCTGTAGGATCAGACGTGTATGGACCCAGCGTTTGCTTTGTTCCATCAGGCTTTGTGACCTCTACTGTTACACCAGTGTACATGTCTCCCGTGCCGGCGAGACCTGCTGTGAGTGGCGGTTTACTGAAGAAGGCATTCACATATACTGTTTCGCCTACGCCTACAGGGTTAGGTGCGACACTAACGTATAAGAAGGTTGGAACTTCGCCTAGTTGCAGTTGAGCCTTAGAAATCAGCACAACGGAGCTTGCAGCAGCAGCAAATAATAGGACAACAGCAATTGCAGCAGCAACTTTGTTTGTTCTCTTCAAGTTTCTCTCTCTCCTTTTACTCCTTGAATATTTTTCAAGGGCATATGCTAATTCATTCTTTTCCTATTTAAAAGTTATTTTCGATGATGAAAATACTTGACGGTGATATTTAGCGCTGTACGCTGTGTATGGAGAGGATGTTAAAGTTGCAAGCAGCATGTAGCGGTGGAGAAATGAATGGTGAAATTAATATTAATTTAAAAGTCGCAATGCTATTATGACATTTTTGCAGAGGATTACATGTGACAGAGCAAATTGCAGCACTCACCGAGCAAATAGCCGCTTTAAAAGAAGAAATCAACAAAGCTGATGCAGAGATAAAATTGTATGTGAAAA
>JAWCMT010000010.1:32224-38667 GCA_038849555.1 Bathyarchaeia archaeon
GAACTTAACGGAAAAGTCGGAAAGTACCGAGCGGAGATACAGGCGCTTAGAAGCGAGCGTGACCGGTTAAACGAGACAGTTAAGGCCTTAAAGCAGCAACGTGACACTGCGCGAGAAAAAAAGAAGAAAATCGTCGAAGAAATAAGAGCGATAAATAAAAAGTTAACAGCGTTGAAGGTGAATAAGCCGCGGAAAAGCAGGCAGCAACTAGAAAAGGAAATTCAAGAGATTGAATGGAAGATTCAAACATCATCGCTTGACTTGCAAGAAGAGAAGAGACTCGTGGAAGAGGTAAAGCAGCTTGAGCCGCAGCTAAGTATATATCATAAAATTGAGCAGCACAACATGAGAATTGCAGAATTGCGGAAAGAATTGGAAACGCTTGAAGCCAAGGCGACCGCGAGCCATCAGGAACTACTCGGCGCTGCACAAAGAAGCCAAGAACTCCATGCAGCTATAACTGCCAAAATTAATGAGGCCAACACCATTAAAAAAGAAGCGGATCAAGCGCATAGCGCCTATGTGCAGGCGAAAGAGCGGGTTGAACCGTTGCGTCGAACGCTTAAGGCGCTGATGGAGCAAAAGCGGCAACTGCAAAATGCTATAAGAGAAGAAAGCGAAATGGAAAGGAAAACGGCTGAAAGGGCACTTAAGGAAAAGCTGGAGGCGCAGGCGCGAAGCAAACTGCAGCGTGGCGAAAGGCTAAGCTGGGAAGAGTTTCAGCTGCTTGCAAACGACGACTCAGAAGATCAGGCAACGCAAGATTAAAGTTAACTTGTAAAGAGAATAGGAATAGAGAATAGATGAATAAAAAGGAAATGGCGGAGAAAGCCGAGAAGCGTATTCTAATTTTGTGTGTTGATAGAGACGGCGATATAGAAAAGAAAGCGGAAATTAAAACGCCGATTTTGGGAAGAGCCGCAAATTTGGAAGCCGCCGTATCCTTGGCATTGAATGATCCTGAAGAGCCAGACGCTAACGCCATGTTTGAAGCCGTGCGCTTATACGACCGCCTACAAAAAGAAAAGCAGGCAGATGAAATCTTTGAGATCGCAACAATATCAGGCACGGAGCTGGGTGGAGTAAGCGCAGACAGAAAACTGGTCGCAGAATTGAATAATATAATTCAGTCGTTTAATGCGAGCGAAGTTATTTTGGTTACAGATGGATATTCAGATGAGGCCGTCTTGCCGCTTGTTGAATCGAGAGTGCCCGTGTCATCTATTAGACGAATAGTTGTTAAGCACAGCGAATCCATCGAGGAGACAGCTGCGCTTTTTTCACGATATCTTCGGCTAATATGGGAAAACCCGCGCTACGCTCGCTTAGCCCTCGGCATACCTGGGCTACTATTCTTTCTTTACGGTGTTCTCTCCATAATACCAGGCGCCGTTAACTATTATCTCATAGCCATAGTCCTCATTTTGGGAGTAGTCTTTCTCGTTAAGGGTTTCGGTATTGACAGAGGCGCCAGAAACTTTTACAAGTGGGCTAGAGAATACTCGCCTCCGCCATTACCCATGCAGATCGCAAATTACACAGTCATCGCAGGAATCCTCTGCACAGCGGTAGGCATATACTTAGGCGTAAACAACGCAGTAAACAATGTAACGCCGATTCCTGAAGATTTAGCAGGTTGGCTCAGCAAACTTCCAGAAGCAACGGGCTTCTTCATTAAAGGATTCACAGATCTTGCGGTGGTAGGCATAATCATCGCGCTCTTCGGCAGAAGCATACGCTTCTATTTTGAGCGAGATGCGCGATTGCTGCGGAACGCTGCTCTAGTGGTGTTGGTTGGATGGTTCCGCTGGATTTTGGACGCTACAGCAAACATTCTCATCAAGCCCGGAGTTGGACTGGATAATCCTGAATTCTCCAATTTGGTTTACACCATCTTAGTAGGCATACTTATCGCCATTGCATCGGTGCTGTTGGTAATTGTTATACACAGGTCAACCTCAGACTTCTTCCAAAAACCTGAAAGCAAAACTGAAGAACTTGAAGAAAATGTATCAGCAGACAAGCCGTGAGCTCCGCTTATTCTGGATTCTGTTTAAACTATAGCAAGCTTTAATTGAAGGCGCTAAAGTTTTTACTTCTCATAGGTAATCCTTGTGGCAATGTCGAGAAACCGTGGGGTTCAATTAAGTGGTGCTTAAAAAGCTACTTTCAATTGTAGGCGCCTACAAACTTTATGAAAAATGGTTGTGGTATCAAGTTAAGAATGGTGCTAAGGTGGAGCATATCGCCATAATTTTGGATGGAAACAGGCGATGGGCTTCGGAGAAGGATCTTAATCCATGGTTAGGCCATAAAAAGGGCGCTGAGAAAGTTGAGCAGCTTCTGGAGTGGTGCGACAAGCTTGAAGTGAAGTTTATTACGCTATACGCGTTTTCCACAGAGAATTTTAGGCGGTCACCACAAGAAGTTGCGGAAATAATGAAGCTTGCAGAAGAAAAGTTTCGTAAACTTTTGACTGACGAGCGTATACACCGAAACAAAGTGCACGTTAAGGTTATTGGACGCATAAATCTTTTGCCGGAAAGCCTCCAGCAGCTTATCGCAGATGTGGAAAAAGCAACCGAAGCGTATGCTAACCAGTTTCTAAATATTGCTTTTGCTTATGGTGGAAGAGCAGAAATTGTTGATGCTGCTAAATCTATTGCTGAGAAAGTGCTGAATGGCGAATTGAAACTTGATGAGATAAGCGAAAACGTTTTCGAGAAACACCTTTACACGGCGCATCTGCCTAAGCAGGAACCTGACTTAATCATTAGAACTTCAGGCGAAGAACGGCTAAGCGGATTTTTGCTTTGGCAATCCGCCTACAGTGAACTTGCCTTTTTGGATGTTTACTGGCCTGATTTTAGGCTGATAGACCTTTTGAGGGCTATACGAACGTTTCAGACACGTAAACGGCGTTATGGCACTTGAAATGGTTAGCCGCGTTTTTTAGCGCTCACAATGGATATGACATCTCTATCGCGTAGAACCGCGTCTTCGCCGATTCTTTTACGTTCTCGCGCGTCAACGGCATAAATGAAGCTTTCGCCAAGCTCCGTGTGAATTAGATAAGCAAATTGGCGAGCCGTTGTCCCATAGGGCACAAGGTAGGCATCCGGCAGAACACGCCCATCATGATCTGACAGGTGCTCCACGTCTTCCACGGGGTAAACGGTTATCATGTTTAGAAGCTTAAAGTAAGCCGTGTTTATAGCTTCTTGTACGCCTGTTGAGCCGTTTTTTAGGAGGATTTTTTCGCGTATGGTTTCTAAAGCTTTGATTTGGCTCTGCGAAAGCTTGTCTTGCTGAAGTATCTTAAAGTTGCAATCGCCTGGCTTGTAGTCGATAAGTTGTTTCTCAGCTGCGCGTCTAAGCGCCAATTCAGCTTCAGCACTGCAGGGAATAACTGTGTAATCAAGTTTACGCAGCCTCTCTATGTTTGCTTCTGCCGCTGGTATGTCGATTTTGTTGGCTACTATGAGCATAGGTTTTGAAATTCGCCTAAGGGTATCAACAAATTTTAGGAAGTCGTCTTCGCTCCAACTGGTTGGTTTGTCCGCGTTTAATCCCGCTTTTCTGACGGCTTCAAAAATGTGACTGCGCCTTATGCCTAAACCGCTTAAGCGCTCTTCAAGCATGCCGTAAAGATCTTTTGATTCGGCTTCTGCGGTTCTAGCAAGCTTCGCCCAGTCCTTCTTGATTATCGAGGCCATCCACATAGTTATTTCGCGTTCTAGGAAACGCACATCTTCCAGCGGGTCATGTTCGCCGGGCTTGCACAAGCGACCTTCGCAGTCTGTGCCTCCTGAGGCGTCAACTATGTGAATAAGCGCGTCTGCCTTGCGTATCTCATCCAAGAATTGGTTGCCTAGCCCGCGTCCTTCCCATGCTCCTGGAACGAGCCCTGCGACGTCGATGATTTCCACGGGAACCAGCCTTACACCGTCAAGGCAGAGGGAGTTTCTGGGGTTATCTTTCACTTGGAATTCTTCGTGAACGCAGGGTGTCCGCACGTAGCCGACGCCTCTGTTAGGCTTTATTGTGGTGAAAGGGTAATTTGCAATTTCCGCTGGAGCCAAAGTGGCAGCGCTAAAAAAAGTTGATTTACCCGTGTTAGGTTTTCCTACTACGCCAAGTAACCGTGAATAAGCTCTTTGCATGAAGCAGGCTTCACCCTTCTGCAATATTGTTTGCTGTTCTAATGCTATATGATTTGTGCTTAAAAGGTGGCGACGGAAAAATTCGGGTTAAAAAGGGAGGGGCGGCTTATTCTTCCATCATTATTAAGGTAAGTGTTGATCTTACTTTGCTTATAGATCTAATTCGCCGTGTCACCAATTCTTTCAGTTCATCCATGGAGTCTGCTTTGATTTTTATGATTAGATCGTAAACTCCGTAGGCAAAGTAGGCTTCCTCTACGCCTTCGACCACTTTTAGCAATTTTAAGACTTCGTCTTCTGAGCCCGATTCGACGTTTATCAACACAAAAGCTCTTGGCATTAAGATCTCCTCAATTATACTTTAACAGCATTGTGGTGGTTAAAATATTTTGTTACAGTTAGGCAATTTAGCGTGGCGTGTAAAGCGCTTGCGGGGTATTTCAAAGCTTAGTTTGCGTTTTGGCTTAGCGGTGAGAGTAAAGTTTTTCATGCAAAGTATCTAGATAAGCAGTTAGGCTTTCTACGCATTGAACTTCTTTTCCCAGCAACGCTGAAAGCTCCAGCCAAAACCTGAGATTAGGCGTTATTTTCGCGTGCTCCAAGCTTTCTTTAAAAAGCTTGGCGCTTTCTTTTCCTCGCCTATCAAAATCTAACAACAGAATAACTTCAGAGGGATTCAGAGTTTCTATTTCAGAAACCACGTCCACGAGGGATTTTCCGCCAGTTTTAACCGTTACTATTACGCCTGCGACTCCGAGGGCGCGGAGGGCGCCAGCATCCTTTTTTCCTTCAACCACTATGGGCGTTCCTTTTGCGGATTCTTCGGCAAGCTCTTCTAGAATTTGGAGGATTTTTTCTTCTAGCCGTGTAGACAAGGGCGGTTACCTTGTTATTTTTGCTTTACGGACAGTCTCTAAGCAATCGCTTGCTTCGTTGTTGTTTGCGAAGTATCGGCGCACGGGCTCAAGGATTTCCGCGAGCGCTTCTGCGACGCCGCTTTTGAGGTCCTGCGGATGAAGTTTGCCCTGCGTGTATGCTTCTTCAAGCTCATTGAAGTTGTGGAACTCGATGGTGCCGCCGAATCGCGCGGGGCGTTCTATGGTGAAAACTTGTTTTTCTCGGAAGATTATGTGCTTGCAGATGTCGATTACGGGGTTGAATGCGATGGTTCTTTCTGGGCAGAAGGCGCGCATCATTTTTTGCCTTATTTCCTCGGGCTTATCATAGACGAAGATGCAGGTTTCTGGTTTACTTTTCGACATCTTCGCGGAGGATAGTGCCTCTTTTTCCTGTCCCTGCGGAATGGGCCATACGCTGGGTTTCTCTAAGCCTTGGAGAAGGTGATGGTGGACGCAGACGGGTTTCCAGTAGCCGATTTTTTCGCCTAATTCGCGGGCGACGACGTTGGCTTTGCGCTGGTCCATGCCGAGTTGGCAGACTTTCACTTCTAAGTGGAATATGTCGGCGACTTGCATGGGCGTGTATAGGAAGTCTGAAACGTAGCGGGCGTCGGTTTCCTTGCGGCCTGCAATCTCCAGCGTTCGCCTTGTCCGAGCCACTGTCATGTTTTTGGCGACAAGCAGCGTCTTTGCCCAGTAATCCAAGTCATCGTAAAGCTCGTCAGAGTAGATGAACTCCACTTTGTCTGCGGGCACGCCAAGCGCTATCCACGAGTGGCGGAAAAGGTCTGCGGCTTTGCGGATAAGCGCCATGTCGCCGCCGAGCTTGTTGTTAAGCCAAGCGTGCCACGTAGCCAAGAAGGCTTTGAAGCGTAAGCCTGCCTCAGCGAAGTCCTTCATCTTGTAAGCGCAAATCACGCCCGTGCCTAAGTGCACGAGGCCAGAGGGCTCCCAGCCGTTATAGGCTACGGGATGCGGATCAGACTCTAAAAGCTGCCGCAGATCGCTTGGCGTAAGCACTTCCTCGGTTGGCAACCTGCAGATTAACTCAATTTTTCGTTCTAAATCCACGATGTGATTCCCAGCTTGCCTTCATTTTTCAACGCTCTTAATGTAAATTTTGCACTTAAAAATCTAATCCGCAGCTTGGCTCATAAACATTGGCAGCTTTTAGCTATTCTCCCTTTTCTGAAGAAAGCGAACCACATTGTTTTCGGCGTTTGCACCTGATCACTATTACAAGCGCTACAATTGCTACCATTGGTAAGGTTATGGCTAGGGTTTGGAGTATTGCGGTTTTGGCGGGGTTTGCGACTGTGAAGTGCACGGTTTCCGAGGCTGCGGTGTTGCCGAAGGCGTCGGTGGCGTAAACCGTAAGCGC
>JAWCMT010000011.1:0-31995 GCA_038849555.1 Bathyarchaeia archaeon
CTCGTTCTCAGGCGAAAGCACACGTATCCGCGGCGGCACCGTGCCATAGCCAGGCGGCAAAAACCTCTCAACCACACTACTCGGCGCCTACAAAATAGACGAGACTTGGTGTGAAGCCGCCGACGGCGTATAGCATATCATTGTATACAGCTGCACCGACGTAGACGCGGCCCGTCAGCATGCTTGCGGCTCTGACCCAAGTGTCGTTTTCGGGAAAATAGATGTATGTATGGCCCGCTGCCCAACCTGCAAAAACGGAGGGTATCATGTCTGAGGTGAAGACGCATATCATTTTTGGTGTTATGAATCCTGTGGTGGCTGCTGCAACTGCGTGATATAGTCCCGTGGGAGGTGGCGCCGCTTCCGTCCAAGAATCGTTTTCTGCATTGTAAATGTGAAGGTGGAAGGTTGATATCGCATATAATTTGCCGTCTACAGTTACTAAGGCATTATTAAAGTCCGCGCCTGGTAGCGGCGCCTTCTTCGTCCAGGTGTTTGCTTGCGGGTCGTAGACGTAATGCGCGCCGTCGCTGACTATCACATGGATACTCTCGCCTAGCACGGCGGCTGCGGCCTCATAGTGGTATCTGTTTCTTTTTCTGTAGCTGTATGCCTCTTCGGGTAGCGGCGCATGGGCTGTCCATGTATCCGTGGCAGGGTCATATGCCTCGTTTGTGCCTGTTGGGCCTTCGCTGGACATGCCGCTTATGCAGTAAATCCTGTTCTGGTAGATGGCTACGCCGAAATAGGCTCTGGCCGTAGGCATCGCGCGCTTGGCAACCCACAAGCCCGTGGCGGGGTCATACTCTTCATTGACATCTGCAACAGAGGGCGGAAAAATTGGCCATGTCACTTGAGTGGAGCCGCCTATTGCGTAGATTTTGCCGTTTACCACTGCCACGCCCAGGCCGCCACGCGCAAAAGCCACACCCACAACCTTCTTCCACACGCCCACATTTTGCCATGACCCATTAGTTTCAGGCAACTGCCCAGGCACCGTTGGTCCAGCGTCATAGCGTAAGCCGCCTGCCCAATCAAAATCAGGCGCATACCCCTCTTGGCCATGGGCATAATTTACCAGCGACAAGATGCAAACTGCAGCAAGCCCAAGACACAGAAAATGCTTGCCCGCCACTTTTTACAACTCTAGATTGAATTTAAAGGTTAAGCCGTCAAACCTGTAATAATTCATTTTTGAGCATATAACATTTCTGTTGAAGTTCAAAATCAAGCGTTGCTTCTGAAAGTAAGCATTTTTAATTTACATCCCTAACTGCTTGTTATTAACTGCCTAATAATAAAAAAGAAAAAAGGATGCTAGAGGCTTATCTTTTTTCGTCTATAGAGTATGGCTATGGGCACCGTAGCTAACATAATTGCTGTTAGTAGCATCGGCGCTGTTAGGTCTGGTATGACTAGGCCGCTGATGCTGGAGTCTATTAGCTCCCATTTGACTGTATACTTGTATGCGGGTTGCCCAAACATGTCGAGAGCAAGGACATCTCCGCTGTTTTCGTAGTAGACGCGCATTCCAGTTGCCTTATCCCAGTATAGCGTGTAGTTGTAAGCTGAGCCCATGATGTCAATAGAATACTTGAGTGTGTTGGTTTCTCTTGTTCCATTCGGCGTAGTAAGCATTATTGACTGATTTAGATAAAGCGCTGGCCAATCAAAGAAACCAAGGAAATTAAAGGTGTCGCGTACCATGTCGCCTTGCTTCATGTTGGCGCCTATGGCTAACATGAGATTGCTGAAGGTCACTTTTTCATCATAATTTGTTGTTGTTACAGTGCCGTTTTTCCAGCTGTATGTAACGGTGAAGTTTATTACGTCGCCAGTTATGCCCGTAACGTTATACATTATCCAGTTTGTCTCGTTATCCGCCAGGCTTAATGGGCTGTATGGTGGCGGAAACGGCTCTGTGCTTTCGTAGTATGGCACGTAAACCTTGTATTTGAACCAGTCGCCAATTTGTACGCCGACAACGCGGGTTTGCGCCATTGCAGGCGCCACAATTGCAAGCAGCAGCAGTATTGAAAGCCCAGCTGGTAACACTATTTTTCATTATCACTTTCACCAGCTACTTTCAAGCGCACAAATATTGTTGCATGAAATATTTATGTTTTGTTACAAAACGTGATTCAAAATCAGAAGTTCTGGAAAGCGGCGGATAACTGTTGAAAGTTTTTACTCAAATAAAGTTGCAGCGCTACCTTGTTATGAACTCGGCCGCGCACGTGTGCAGCCAAGCCTGAGCGCTGTTTTTAGAAGCTCTCGTGATGTATTATCTGGCTTAGGGGTCGTCGGCTTCTTTGCGCAGGCGTTTTGGTAGGGTATCCTACAGGTATCATGGCTACGGGCCGTATGCCGCTGGGAAGCTTCAGGGCTTTTCGCGCGTCGTCTTCGTTGAAGGCGCCTACCCAGCAGGTGCCCAGCCCAAGTGCGTACGCGGTCAAAAGAAGGTTCTGTGTCGCCGCCGCCGTGTCCTGTAAGCAGTAGAGTGTTTTGCCCCGTGTGCCATAACCAGCTGAAGCGCGGGCCTCATCAGCGCAAACCACGATTACAACGGGCGCTTCTTCAACGAAAGCCTGACGCGCAGCCTCAGCGAGCCGCCGCTTCTGTTCGGGCGTTCGGACGAGTATGAACTCCCATGGCTGCAGGTTTCCAGCTGAAGGCGCATGCCGCGCCGCGTCAATAAGCTGCTCCACAACCTCGTCGGGCAAATCCTGCGGCTTGAAGGCTCTTATGCTTCGTCGTCCTCGGATGGCTTCTAAAAGTTCCATAAACTTCTTTCACCCGGTAAACTCTTTATGGCTTTAAGCATTAAAAACTGTTGCCTCTAAAATGCGGCTTAGCGGTTTGGAATGCCAAAACTCTTAAGTTCAGCATGGGCATCCATTTATTTTTGGATGATGAGCTTTAGAGTCACAGAGCCACCGCGATGATAAGGACTCGACGGGCGAACTGACATATAAATGCCAGCGTTTTCGCTAGGGCTTGGCTTCTTATTAACTCGTTTATGAAAAACTTGGATATTGGAATCTGGATCTGCGTATGGAATAATTAAATAAACATTCAAGGCGCAATATGCTGAACAAATGGAACCCCCTTTTTAATGTTTCTTAGAAATATATGGCGTGGTTGTTTGATTATTTGTTGATGCAAAGAAATAATTGTTGTTGCGTGTATAGTTAAACAAAAAGGGCACCCATTAATTCGCGCTAACAAATGCTGTTCCTTTAAGGAACGCGAGTGTTCTTCAGTGACAATTAAATAACCGCTAAAAACATTTTGTACATGGTAAAAAAATGAAACGTGACCAAATAATAATAGTTACAGGGATTCTATTGGCGCTCTCCCTTGGGTTTGCATTAGCTTACCCTCTTTTAGTGAGGTGCCTACATTTGAAAAACCAAATATGAAATTAACAGTTGTTTACGCTTACATCAGCTCCCCTTTATCCAATTTCAATTTGACAGGCCTTTGGCGCAACTCAAGCATCGGATGGCAAACTAACAATTTGATCTTCTCTTACATCATTGTCATGAACGTAACTAATTTTTCAAATGTGCCGGCACAAGTGAATTCAATTCGTGCTCTAGTGGGTCAGAGCGCTTCCGTAGATCCTGATACAGGAGAGATTTTCACGACTAATAATTGGGTAGCAGATTATAGGGATCAACCTTTTGTGCCAGCTTTTGATTGCTATTGGTTGGCTCATGAATCTCGACTTATCGGCTTAACAGGAATGACTGGTGCCCCACAAACATTCTATGACATATTGAACAATAGTAACGTTTGTGTGCTTGGCCAAATCGAAGCACAAGTAATTTATGGAAAAAGTGCAAGCGTCCATGCATCAGATTTGAAACAGGTACGGCTTCAAAATGTTCAAGGAAATTATTTATACAATAACTTGCTTCGAGATAATGAGTTATTATGGCTATCAAATAATGGATTAAACGTGGAAATAGTTCCGAGGAACGTAAGTTAATGGGCGAAGATGACTTGGATGGTGCTGCGCTCAAAATATATGTTATCTTGGTTAATGCCAACAAGCCTCTGGGTCCAAGAGAGCTAACGCGGCTTGCTAACTTAAGTAGCTCTAGCGTTGCATACCGGAATCTTCAGAAGTTGGAAGCCATGGATTTAGTAGAAAAAATACTTTTGGGGAATACTCTGTTAAACTGAAGCAAAGCGTAAAAGGTCATTTTTTGGTGGATGGCAAGTTGTATCCCAGAATGCTTTTTTATGCTTTCTTTTTTGTAGGAGTTTTAAGTGTAGAGGTAATGATTGCTGTGGCGAGGTTGATGATAGGGGAATTGTTGCCATACGACTATATTCTTATGGTCATAGTTACTGCAACCGCGATTGTTCTGTTCTTGCTTGAAGAATTTTTGTCGAGAAGAGACCAAAGAACCAAACTATTTTCTAAACATATTTAACTTTAGAGTTGAATTTAATTCGTGTTCGTTAGTGAAGCCCTGTTTCTGGCTACGTCTTTATGTTATGGTGGTTTTAGGTATATGCGTAGTTGGCCTTTTGAGACCTGAAGTGTCACGCGGTCTTTTGCTAGCGCTTTTGACGCTGGGCCGACCGCGGAGATTGCTAAAAGGTTTTTGAATGAGGATTTTACGCCCAGTACTTCCTGCGCTGCCTCCTTTCTTAATTCGACCTCAAGATGTGTAATTTTCCATTCTTCTCCGTCTATGATGACGTCTTTTATTTTGCCTACCCGCAGGCCATCGCAGAATATTTCCTTTCCAATCAAATCAGTATACTTCAAGCCATTCTACCTCAATAATTATTTTTTATTTCATTCATTGAACTTATAAAATTTGTTCTCTCAATTCACGTGCAGTGAAAAAAGGGCGCCGCGCATCATATACTGCATTGTTAAGGGCTACCGACATTTTTCTGCGCTTCTCCATGATTTTATTGCCATGGCTTGCTGAGTAGCTCATTTTCGAGCCGTAAAGTTTAAGGGTTAATGGTTTGTAAGGTTTTGCGTATCACTCTTGTGAAGGTTTGCAGTGTGAGCGCCAAAGAGAAAACCATTGAAGAATGCAAAGCTGAGGTTCTAATCAAACTCCGAAACTATAAGATGGTTAAGAAGGAGACTTACGAAGGCGCCTTAGCCTACATTGTCAAAATTCCTGATACGCAGGAAAAAGCCATAATCTGGTGCATTCTCGACGCGGCTACCGTGGGCATCAATGCAATGAACACGCTTTATAAAGTTATGGAAGAGAAAAACTTGGATCACGCTATCGTGATCACCGAGGGGCGCTTCACGCATGCGGTTAAGCAAGGACAGAAAAAGAAGAAAATTGAGCTTCTGCCGAAGTCGTTCCCCGTTTTCGACATTTTCGAGCATGACTTGGTTCCTAGGCATGAGATTCTAAGCGAAAAGGAGAAAGAGCAGCTTCTGGCGCAGTATAAGGTTCAGCCTTATCAGATACCGCAGATAAAAGCTAACGACCCAGCTGTGAAAGTTATCGGCGCGAAGCCAGGGGATATACTGAAGATTACGCGGAGAAGCCAGACGGCTGGCGAGTACGTTGCCTACCGTTATGTCGTAGAGTAACCGCTATTTTGCAATCATAACTTCAGTTGCCTTAACAACGGCTTCAACTTCATCGCCGACTTTAATTTCCAAGTCCTCAACGGCTTCTCGCGAAATCAGCGCCGTTATGGTTGCCGGCACAGTGATTTCCACTTTTACTTTTGCGGTTATTTCATCCGTTTCTATGGCGGTGACTTTACCCTTTAATCGGTTTCTTGCGCTAATTTTCAAACCTAAATCCTCCCAATGCTCCATGTCCGACATAATCTCGCTTAGATAGCCCTCCAGCCGCTCGTATTCCCGAAGCAAATCTTCGCCAAGCGCCGTCAACGTGGCGCCGCCGCCTCCTGCCTTGCCGCCCTTAAAAGTCTCCACAATAGGTGCTTCAACGGCTTTTTGGATTTTTTGCACGTAATTCCACAAGTAACGATAGGACATTCCGAGCGTTTCAGCGGCTTTTGAAAGCGAGTTTTCCTTTGCTATGGCGCGTAGAATTTCGGCGCCGCCTTTGCCGAGGACTGGTTTTCCCCTGTATTCTATCCAAACTTTGCAGGAAGGCTTGTGCTTTTCGTGGATGGACATGCTGTTTGGTATTATGGTTGCGTTACGTTTATAAGTTTAGCCGATGTGAACAAGAAAGCACATCGCCTTGGAGGCAAAAACATCCCTTACAACATGCCCACACCCGCAAACAAGGTATTCGCTGCCGTTTTCTTCGGCTTTCTCATGGGAATCGCAGCAGGCCTAATAGGCGTAGGCGGAGGAGAATTCCGAATCCCAATACTACTCTATGTACTCGGACTTCCTTTGCTTACAGCCATTGCCGTTAATCTCTTCGTTGGGCTTCTCACAGTAGTCGTCTCCTTCCTCAGAAGGTTTCAACTAGGCCTGCTAACCGAGCAAGCCATCAACATTGCATTAGTCATGTCGCTATCATCAATCATAGGAAGCTACTTGGGCGCCGTATTAACTGGAAAAATCCGAAAATCCCTACTCAAGAAAGTACTGGCAATCTTTTTAGTCATTGTTGGATTGAAAATTGGCCTTGAACCATTTATTCACACCCCTCCTCTCTTCCAGTTTACCCTCGGTCCTTTAGAAGAAGCCGCTTTAGCCGGGCTAGTAGGCCTTGCCATAGGCGTCGTGTCCGGAATGCTCGGCGTCGCAGGCGGCGAATTCAGAATTCCCGCCTTAATGTACCTTTTCAATTTTGATATAGTAGTTGCTGGAACCACCAGCCTGCTCGTCTCTATACCTACTGTTGCCATGGGCTTTACAAAGCATCATCAACTAGGCCACACTAACCGAAGCGCCATCATAATCGCGGCAATAATGGGCGTAAGCTCTGTTCTGGGCGCGTTAATTGGCGCCTCATACGCAGGCGTAATTGATAAGGACATACTAAAAGTATTGTTAGGCGCAATCCTTATCTTGGCAACCGTAAGGATGGTTGTAAAGCCATAGAACGCATTAAATTCCTAAATTGTAGAGTTTTTCTCTTTAGCTAGCTCATAAAGGATAACCAACGCTTCGCCAAGCGGCATATTCAGCCTCGCGGCTAATTCCGCCGGCGTTATGTCTGGTTTTTCACGCAGTATCTGCTCTCGCGTGTACGCCTTCCGCCTCGGATACATCACAGACGCGTGAACAGTTTCAACTAGTATGGGCCAGAGCTTTTCCCGCGTGTACTCTTCGAAGCTCATGCTTCATCAAAATTCTCATTGTGCCAAGTTATTATTTTTGGTTATCGCCCTGCCTATACGGAAACTTGCCTATTTTTCGCGAAGAACTTTAGGGACATAAGCGCATCTAGGGTCAGAACCGAACACGTCGCCAGTGTAGAACAGCGCAGCCGAGCGGCAGCCTCCGCAGATTTCGCGGTACTCGCAAACGCCACACTTGCCCTTCAAATTGCTTTTGTCTCTGATTTTTTTGAAGAACTCGGAATTCTGCATTTCCTCCCAAATGGTTCTCAGCGACTTTTCTTTGACATTGCCCAAGCGGTAGGCGTCGTTGAAGCTGCAGGGTATTGCGTCCCCGTTTTCTGCGATGCTCATGAATTTGCCGAAGAAGCATCTGCCGAGGAAGAAGTGGTTAAACCAGTTGTCAAAATCAGCTAAGCCGCGCTGCTTGGCTATGCGAGCGAAGAATGTGCAGTAAACGTTGATTTCAGGTTTCCCCTTATACCTTGAGCGTAAGTCAAAGAGCTGATTGAACGCCCACTCATACTGCTGCGGCGTGGGATCAGCCTTTAAGCTGTCTCTGCTGCGGCTGTAGGGGATAAACCCGTGGTAAATGACCCAGCGCGCGTTGTATTTGGCTGCCAAATCAAGCACGTGCACGAAATCTTCGTTGTTAACGTTTGTGCCTCCGCTAAAATTCGCAAACGTGTACACGAGGCAGTTCAGCAGGCGGGCGCTTGAAAGCCGCTCAATGGCTGCGGCGGCTTTTGCGTATGTGCCTTTGCCGCGGATAAGGTCATTTGTTGCTTCTCCGCCGTCGATGCTTACGGACACGCGCACCTCGTTTTTCACGATATCCTCAAAGACTTTTTCGTCCATTAGGTGTCCATCGGTTATGATGCTCGCGTTTAAGCCGATTTTTCTCGCGTAACTTATTATCTCGAATAGGTCTTTGCGGAGAAGCGGTTCGCCGCCGCTTATTCCAAGCCAGCTTGCGCCGAAATCGTATATTTGGTCAACAAGCCGCAAGGCGGCAGAAGTGTCCATCTCGTCTGGGAAAGGCGGTTTACCTGCGGATGCACAATGGACGCAGTTGCTGTCGCAGGCGAAAGTGCATCGCCAAGGCAGAATATATAGCGGCCCTTTTCGCTGCATTATTTCAAGCTCCGATAGACTTCTGGGACAAGGTTATTTAACCCTTTCATAACGCGCCCAGCCTGTAGAGGTTCCCCACGCTGTTCCACACGAATGCTTCAGACAGTGCCTCAGCTATGGCGCACATGGCTTTCCAACCCGTGCAATGTGAAGGCACAATGAGCTCGGGATTTATTTGCCGTAGCGCTTCGATGGTTGGTTGGATTCTGTCCTCAAATTCTTTTCCTGCAAGGTGAAAGCCGCCCATCACAGCGTAAACGCGCTTTACGCCTGTTATCTGCTGGGCATAAGCCACCGTGTTGATTATGCCTGCGTGGGCGCATCCTGAAAGAACCACTAAGCCCTTGCCTTTAAGGTTGATTACTACTGCGCGTTCATCCATAATCCACGGGTCAGGATGCCACACGCCATTGACGAGAACCCTGTGCTGAGCATAGCCCGCTTCAAAACTTGTCTGCCGCGGAATCTCGCCTGTCACGCAAACCATGCCCTCTGCCGTTAACGATGGCGTCTTCGTGCTGACCAGCCGCGCTGGGCTTAGCTCCGAGGCTGTTGGAAACGTTGGGTATCTTCGGACTTTCCCGTTAGCGTCGGCTGCACCTCTAACCGCGAACATGCCTTCATGAACAATTATGGGCAACGCCGCTTTGCCGATTGCTTTGACCGCTGCGGGCAAGCCGCCGAAATGGTCATAGTGCCCATGCGAAAGCACAATACATTCGACCGCGCTGAGGTTTAGGCCCATGCGCTTAGCGTTTTCCACGACGCCGTCCGCGCTTACTCCAGCGTCAAACAGGATGTAGCTTGTCTTTTGCCCGCTGAAAACGCGGATGAGCATTGCAAAACCGTGCTCGCCGAAAGGCAACTGCGCGTGAGTTTCAGCCCATCTCTGGCCATAGCGTTCCCGAGTCCATTGTCTGAAGGGCTTGACTTGCGGCTTGTTCACATGTGAAAGAAAATCCACTGTATTATCTACTAAGCTGATTATTTCCACGGCGTCTACTTCTTTTAATTCTCCGTTAACTGTGCTCTCGCTTATTTCATGCATGTAAGTGCACCTTCATAGTGGGCCTCTGTAGTGGCTAGTTGCTGGGCAACCAACGCATTTCTGGCTTTCATAACGGTTACAAGTAACGCAATCCACATTGCAAGGCGATAGTGTCTCATTTTTGCGGGCTAGTTGTGCTCGTATTTGAAGAAACGGCGCGAAGTATACGTCGCTTATCGGATAAAATTCTGACCGGCGTATCCCTTTGCAGCATCTTAGCGAGCATTTTTCCATGGATATGCTTTCAAGTGTTTCTTGTGTTTCCGCCACAACAAGCGCTATCAAGTTGTAGCCGCCTATTGTTTTGAAAATCTGGACAATTCTTGGGCAGTCTCGGAATCTATCGAGAAGCGTTTGCATTGCTTCTGCGCTTTCCATCTCCAGCATTACAAGCGCGGGGTGCAGGCTGAGCGCCTTGGGATTTATTAAGGCGGCAACTTCGATTACTCTGTCTTTCAACAGTTTCTCCAGCCGCTTCTTTGCACCCATGCTTGTGAAACCGATGGATTCAGCCAAGTCTTGCAGTGTCACCCTGCCATCTGATTGAAGCTGGGCGATTATTTTTCGGTCAACATCGTCCATTAGGCCTTCACAGTTTATTTTATAAACATAAAGTATTAATATTGTTTATGCATTAAACCATGGAAGCCACGAATATCAATCAAGAGGAGAAAAGAGCATGATAACAAGAATAGTGATACCCGTAGAAAACAAGGATGGATTGAACGCGCCAATCGCTCAGCATTTTGGACGCGCACCCTTCTTCGCCGTCGTCGACTTGGACGAGGCTGGCAATATGGTAGCCGTTGAGACTCAAGCGAACACAGGAGAGCACTACGGTGGCGCTGGTCATCCACATGAGACTTTGTTGGCTCTGAAACCGAGCGTGATAGTAGCCTACGGTATGGGTCCTGGCGGCTTAGCTAGTTTTGGCAATGCAGGCGTACAAGTGCTAAAGGCAGCTGGCAAGACGGTTAAAGAAGTGATAACGCAGTTTAAAGTGGGAAAACTGGAAAGGCTTACAGTCGGATGTGGCCACGCGCATCACCATCATCACTGAGGCGACAAGAAAACCTCGTGGAAGTTTTTAAATAAGCTGTAAACTAATCAGAGAAATACTAAAACAACATTTCCTTGCATGCGTAAGGGAGGTGTAATGTTTGCTGTCGAAAATTCCGATTGAACTTGCCAAAATAAAGAAGGAGAACTTGGACAAGGAGATACTGCGAGCGGCGGTTATCGCCGAGTTGGATGCCATAAATCTCTATGAGCAGATGGCTGCTTTGGCTGTTGACGAGAACGTAAAGCGGATTCTCTTGGACGTGGCGAAAGAGGAGAAGACGCATGTCGGCGAGTTCCAGGCATTGCTACTGAGGCATGATAAAGAGCAGGAAAAAGAGCTTGAAGAAGGCAAAAAAGAAGTCGACGAATTAACTGGCTAACAAATTGCAAAACATAAGCGGCTTAAAATTGCTATGGCCCCTGCTTAGGGCCAGTTTTTATTGAGCTGGACAGCGTTCGGCTTAGTTACTTGTTAAGTTCTTTTAGTCGCTCTTCAATTTTTTTGAGAGTTTCTTGTAAGGCTTTTAACTGCTCTTCTATCATGGCTTTTTCTTTGGTTAGTAATGCTGCTTCGTCATCAGCTTTTAATGACGGCACCGCACTGTAAGGGCTGTGTAGGCACCAGCATGCGCCTCTGCCGTAGAGCCATCCTGGCCTTTGCCATGGCGGCAAGTGGCTGAATGGTCCTCTTCCTGGCCACTGGTCTGTCCATTCTCTTCCTCTCCATCCCATTTTGTGTTTCACCTCCCAAGAAGCGTTTTTGTGTTTATGCACATAATCAATTATGTGATAGTGCACAAAAATATATAAAAGTTACGGGGCAAATAAGTAAACTGACCACAATGTGCTGGCGACAACGATGCAGACGCGGCAGAAAAGGCCGATTCCCAAAACCAATCACCATAGCAAAAGCACCAGCCGCCACCATCTTCGCTCCAGAACCACAACTAAATCAAGCACCCATCCTCATGGAACCCGCGGAAATTGAAGCCCTACGCCTCGTCGATTTAGAAGGCTTATCTCAGGAAGAAGCTGGAGAAAGAATGGGTGTATCCCGCGGAACCGTATGGCGCCTAGTACAAAGCGCTAGGAAAAAAACCGCGCAAGCCCTAACCGAGGGGCGCCCCTTACAAATCGCCGTGGAACCAAGCGCAGAAGAAAAGCAAGATAACTCAAACTGATGAGTCACGGTAAAAAACGCTGGCGTACTTGCAGTTTAGCGAGCCTATACGAAATTTTTTAAGCAACAAGCCTTCAAAAACCTAGTGGTGACGTAGAGTGCCCAAAATAAAAGCAGAGGCAAAACTTGTTGAGAACGTTCGTTCAATAGCCAGCAACACAAGAGCGCACTGTGTAGTCTGCGATCTACCAGCTGCTGCAGGCGGAAGTGACAGCGGCCCTACAGCTTTGGAGTTAGCCTTGATGGCGCTTGCTGACTGCGGTGTAACAATATTCGCTGATGTCTGCAAAAAGAGCAACATCTCCCCGGGCAAAGTTGAGGTTGCAGTGGAGGCTGATAAGTCTCCAGACTCGCCGCTGATCACTGGAGTAACAATGAAGGTTGCGGTCTCTGCAAAAGCAAGAAAAGAACTGCTTGAAGGCGCTTGGCGGAGAACGGAAGCAAACTGCCCAGTCTTATTCATCTTTAAAGAGCCCATCCCCGTAAAGGTTGAGTTTGAAGCAAAACAAGAATAGACAATACGCCTCTCGCGAAACTAAACACGTATTCAAGAGCACTGTACGATATAGTAGCTTAAAGACTATCAATTCATGATTACTTGATGTGGTATGGCGCCTAAAGGCCTTATGGCACAAAGTTAATACTTCACTGTTGCCGCTATAGGACTTGAGGGTGAAACTTTTTTGAAAGCCGCTGTCTATAGAGGCCCACGTAACATCAAAGTCGCTGAGGTTCCAGAGCCAAGTGTTTCAGGGCGTCAAGTGCTTGTGAAGTTCAAAGCGGGCAGCATCTGCGGCACTGACCTGCACTTCTATAGGGGTGAGTGGCGCTGGATGAAGCGCGGCCGCATAATTGGTCATGACGCCTGCGGCGTGAGAGCGGACAATGGAGAGCGTGTGGTGATGGTGCCGCTGGTTTACTGTGACAGATGCTACTACTGCCTCAGAGGGCTTTCCACATACTGTGTGCGCGGCAAGTTTATGGGTTTAACAAGCGACGGTTTCTTCGCCGAATCCATAGCGATGCGTCCCAGAAACTTGGTTCCTGTGCCCGACGGCGTCAGCGATGAGGAAGCAGCTGTTGTGGAGCCTGTTGCGCTTGCGCTTCACGTGATGGATGCGCTTAAGCCTAACGTGGGCGACTGGGCGACGATAATCGGGCAGGGCGCTATTGGCTTGTTGATGACGCAGATAGCGCGGATGAAAGGCTGCCGCGTCGTAGCTATCGACTTGCTGGATTACCGGCTGCGGCTTGCCGAGAAATACGGCGCGGAGTTCTGCATCAACGCCGCCGAGGAGGATGCAGTTAAGCGCGTGCGGGAAATCACGCGGCGGGGCTCTGACGTGGTGGTTGAGGCAGCTGGGACAGAGCAGACGGTGCAGCAGACGCCGTTTCTGGTGCGCAAGGCAGGCAAAGTCGCGTTGGTAGGCGCGTCTAAGGGATACCTGAACCTAGAAGACGCTGATGAAGCCGTGTTCTTTACTACGTACATTTCGCCTGTCGAGTACCCGTTGGCTGTGCAGCTTATCGCCGAGAAACGTGTTGACGTGAAAAACTTGGTAACACACAAATTCAGCTTAGCGGAGTTCGAGCGGGCGCTTGAAACGGCGGATAACCCAGCGGAGAAGCCGCTTAAGGTGGTAATAACCGCGTAGGGCTGTTTTCTACCGTAAAGTATATTATCTATTTGGGAAAGTGTTTACGCCGCTTCGCTTTAGTAATAAATGAGCGTGAACCAGAAGAATGGACATTAAAGCGGTGATATTCGATTTAGACGGCACATTAGTAGGCTTCAACCTAGATTACCGCGCATTAAGAGCAGAAGTCAGGGGTTACCTGGCCAAGCAAGGCGTTCCCGCGTCTGTGCTGTCGCTACAGGAGAACATTTTCGAGATGCTTAAGAAGGCGGAGCTTTTCCTGCGGAACTCGCGCAAGTCCACTGCGGCAATAGAGAAAATTCGCGGCGAAGTTTTGAGCATGGCTGAGCGGTACGAGTTGGACGCTGCCATGAGCACTGGGCTTATGTCGGGCGCGGTGGAGACGTTGAAGACGTTGCGGCGCATGGGCATGAAAATTGGGTTATGCACGACTGACAGCGAAAAGGCAGCTGCATATATTCTTCAGCGCTTCAAGATTGCCGAGTTCTTCGATGCTGTGGTAACGCGCGATAGGGTGAAGCAAGTGAAGCCGCATCCAGAGCATCTGCAAGCAGTGCTGGAAGCCTTAGAAGTGAAGCCAGAGGAAAGCTTGGTTGTCGGCGACAGCGTTGCGGACATGCAATGTGCGCAGGAGCTGAAGGCTGTCGCGGTTGGGTTGCCCACTGGAATCTCCAGCAAACAGCAGTTAACGCAGCAAGGCGCAAACTACATTATCACGTCGATAACTGATTTGCCCATTTTAATCGCGCAAATAAATAAGGTGCATGCTGAGCAATAGCGGTTTAAGCGGCTTTCAAAGTAAAATCGAGCCTGCCCTATTTAGATTCATGGACTGTGGTTACTTCAATAATTCTGAAATTGCAGATTTATAATTGCGTTGCACTTAATTCATTCTGCTGTTGCAAAGCGCTTAAAGCCTTATTAACTTACCCATAACGCAGAAGTCTACTGGAGGGTGAAGGGCATGATTGTGGAGATAGTGAATATCATAGCTGGACTAGTGCTGGCGATGGGTATCCTGCCGAGTGTGCCTGCTGTTGGCAAAAGCCTGGAGAAGGTCGCTAAATGGCTGGGTAGATTCCAAACGATAATCGGCGTAATAGCCATAATCGTGGGAATACTTTACTTCGGCATGCAAGGGCTCGTGGCAATCGTTGCAGGGCTGATTTTGGCAATGGGCATTTTGACAAGCATCCCAGCGATAGGCGGAAGCTTAGAGAAAGTTGCCAAGTGGCTAGGTAGATTCCAAACAATCATTGGCATAATAGCATTGATTCTCGGAATTCTCGGGCTCTTGGGAATTTTCGTTTAACCCTCTTTTTTTCTCTCTTTATGGGCATAGCAGAATTTTTGGTTGCGGTTTGCTTCGTGCGGAAAATGCCAGGCGCCACCCAGAGCTATACGGGTTTGAAGCAGTATCTTGGCCACTGTGGCCACGGCTGCGCCGCCATGCACGTGCCGAAGTCCATCATAAGCTGCATGCCTATGCGGAGCTGGTTATGCGGTACGCCTGTTATAATGCCTGGCAGTTTTAAGCCGTTCTCAAGCTGCACGATGCCCACTGCGTACGGCGATATGGCTTGGAACTGCAGTGGAGCTATGTGGATAACCGTGAAGCTTAAAAGCTTGCCTTTCCCGTTGATTTCCGTCCACGCGAATTCTTGCCCATGACAGATGTCGCAGAGTGGTCTGGGCGGCAGATGGATTTTGCCGCAGCGCAGGCATTTTCCAGCCATAAGCTTGCCTTGCGCTAGGAACTTGTAGAACTGCTCAATCGTGAATGGTGCCTCGGTGCTCATTATGTTTCACTCCTGTAGATGTGCACGGTGGCGGTGGCGCCTGACCCGCCCACATTATGCGTCAAGCCCACGCGGGCATCTTTGACTTGTCGCCGCTCAGCTTGGCCAGTGAGCTGCAGGTAAATCTCGTAGGCTTGCGCCGTGCCCGTCGCGCCCACGGGATGCCCCTTGGCTTTTAAGCCGCCGCTTGTGTTTACGGGCAAGCGCCCGCCTAGACGTGTTTCGCCGCTTTCGGCGAGTTTGCCGCCTTCGCCAGCCCCGCAGAAGCCAAGGTCCTCGTAGGCGATTATTTCGGCGATGGTGAAGCAGTCATGTACCTCCGCCACGTCCACATCTTCGGGCTTGACCTGCGCCGTCTGGTAGGCTTTTTGCGCCGCCAGCCTCGTCGCCTGTAATGAGGTGAGGCTTTGGCGTTCGTAGAGGCCTATGGAGTCGCTGGCTTGTCCGGCGCCGATGATGTGCACGGCCTGGTCTGTGAAGTGCCTTGCCAGCTCGGGTTTTGTGAGGATTAGGCAACTGGCGCCGTCCGTAATCAGCGAGCAGTCGTATAGCTTCAGCGGCGACGCAACGATGCGCGAGGTCAGGGCGGCTTCCAGCGTAATCTCCTTCTGTATCTGCGCTTTCGGGTTGAGGCTACCGTGATAATGGTTTTTCACGGCTACCTGCGCCATCTGCGCCTCTGTGGTGCCGTACGCGTGCATGTGCGCCGTGGCCATCAACGCGTATAAGCCGGGAAACGTTATGCCCTGCCACTGCTCGAACGGGTAGTCCGCCGCCATCGCCAAATACTCCGTGACCTCAGCGGTGCTCCTGTGCGTCATTTTCTCCACGCCGCCCACGAGAACAACATCCGCTAGGCCAGAAAGCACCGCGTAAACGCCTGAGAGTAGCGCCGCACCAGAGCTTGCGCAAGCAGCCTCCGTCCGCGTGGCGGGAATATTCAGCAGCCCCGCCCAGTCTGCAGCGGCGGCGCCCGTATGCCCCTGGTGCTCATACGCTTCGCCCATGTGCCCCACATACATGGCTTTTATGTCGCGTTTAGGTTCCAGCCTTGGGCAGCGGTCAAACGCTTCTTTGACGGCTTCGGTGAAAAGCTCCCGTGCGTATAAGCCTTCGCGCTTGCCGAACTTTGACAAGCCCGCGCTGACTATGCTGACAAGCGGCTTACCAGCAACCACCAAACAACCAACACCTCAATGCGTATACGCCTATGCTATGTGCAAACTCAAGCTTAAAAACTATGTAACTCACGTGACTTAGGCCAGAACTTGCATTTAATAGAGCGCCATTATATTTGGCGGCTATTAGCGATTCATTGCAGAAACCTATAGAGGGTCTATCCGCGCAGATAGGCTGACCATAGCCAAGTTTAACTCAAAAAGAGCGATTAAAGGCGCGTGTTAAAGCGTTTCTGTCTATAATTACGGGAAAGGTTTATGAAACATCCATTTGAAACAACACAACGCAAAAAAGAGACGCTGAACATGGTTGAAGTAAAGCTTAGAGCAAAAGGTATATTCTTCGATTTAGACGGCACCATCGTTGATTCACGGGATGCTTACTTGGAAGCAGCAAAAATCGCCTTTCAAGCCATGGGTCTCAAGTCGCCTACGTTGGCAACTGCGCTGGAAATTCCGAGAAGGCTCGAACAGAGCCAACCAATCAACGAAATTATAAAAGTAGACTCAAGCCGATTCTTGCAGGTGTATTTAAGCGCGTACTATGCTGTAAGCGCAGAAAAAACCAAGCCTATCCCCGGCATAGACGCTGCACTGGCGCTGCTTTCCAAAAGGGCGAAACTCGCGCTTATAACCATGCGGAATGTTCCCCGAAAAACCGTAGCGGCTGAACTTGCACACTTCGGCATAGCTAAATACTTCACTTACATCCTCACGGCGCAGGACACCCACAAGCCGAAGCCCTCGCCTGAAGCGCTAATAAAAACTGTAAAGGCGCTGGATGTTCAGATGTGCGACTGCGTCATCGTCGGCGATTCCGTCAACGATGTTAGGGCAGGAAAAGCCGCGGGCACAAAAACCGTAGCCGTCTTATCAGGGCTATTCACATGCGAAGAGCTTGCTAGGGAAAAGCCTGATTTAATTATTGAAGACGCCACTAAGCTCCTTGGTTACCTCATGTAAACGCTTTCGTGAACTATTTCTGTAAACGGAATATTGCCAAAACCCGCCTAAACCAGTTATATACCCTTGCGAAAATAAAGTTTAATATAAACCTCCAACCTAAATCACTATGGAGAGGGCTTCAGAGCGGGAGACCAAATGAACTTCCTAGAAATAATGTTGGCTGAAAAGCTGAAGGACGCAAACCCTGCGCTTGACATAACAGGCTCCGACCGTAAAGTTCTACAGGTGGCAACTCAGGACTTTACAAACTACCTCAAATATCATTGGCAGCTAATTGGGCGGGAAGCAGGCCAATGCGAACTTGTTGAGAAGCTAGAAAGACTCTTCAAGGAAACGCCAGCTGAACTAGAAGAATTCTTGACCGTATGGACAGGTATCTGGCTTAAAAAATGGAAGGAACGCGTTAAACTCCTCATCGGCGAGCAAAACGCAAATAAATGGAGCCAAGCCTCAAAAAACATCGCAAAAGCGGAACCCTTCTGGAATCAGATTGAAAACAAACAGGAACTTCAAGAAGTGGTGGCTGCAACACTGATAAAGAATGGCGAAATCTGCGGCACCGATATACTGTCAGAAAACCTTCTAAAAATGGAACTTGGCGAAAAACGTATCCAAAACCTCCGGGACAGCGAGCGAATACTCACAATTGTAAACAATGCTATAAGAAAAGCGCGAGAAATGGCTCAAAGCAAAGGACCGTTGATCTTCGTCAAAATTGATAAAGGATACTACAGCGCAACAAACCAGTAACCAGTGGTTTCCCCACTTTTTACTTGGTGTGTCTGTGGATAAAGAATTTTAAATTAAGGAGTGCAGCCACTCCCAAGAAGACGTATTAAACTACTCTTTGACGCTGAAGCGTCTTCCTTTGCCATGCATACTCTCTTATAACGGTGGTCTCTCCATAGCCACAGGCTGCGCATCGTTTCTTTCGCACGTGGTAAGCGCGTCTGCCGCAGCGTCTACAACATATGTGTACAACTTTGCCTGTGCGCTTCCCCATTGATGGTGTGCCTTTACCCACGAGCTGTCACCTAGGCGGCGGAGAAATTAGAACCACGTTATCTCCGCGGACAATTATCAGCCCGAGTTTCCGCGTGTTTTCAACGTTTGTAGTGTCATCTGTCTCTTCCAAGACAAGATTTAGGTGTTGATCGAAGCCTTTTAGTCGCCCACGCAGGCTTTTTCCGCCCTTTAAGCGTACGAGCACGATTTTGCCCAAGTTCTGTTCAAGGATTTCTGTTGTCATTTCGCTCATTTTTGCATCTCCATGCCTTTACGCATCTACTACTTGAACTTTTAACATTTAAACCTATCTAAGCAAGCAACAAAATTGTTAAAAGCAATTTGCTCAGGCTCCTAATTTTAACGGCGAGTTAAGCTTTAACCACCCCCGCTGCTTGTTAAGTTGCTGAATCGGTAACTAACTATTTAAATCCGAAGGATTTCTATTTCATATGAGGACCCCTTTGGAAACAAAAGACAGTACCCTCATAGCCTACAATATTCTTGAAAAGAAAATTATTAACAATGGGTTTTGCACTCTGTGCGGCGCGTGCGAAGCAGCATGCCCAACTAGCGCCCTTCATATAATGGATGAGAAAGTTAATCGCTTGTATGACTGCTCAAAAGACATAGACTTGTGCCCAATATGCTACGAAATCTGCCCCCACTCCGAAGCTCTCTTGCTGAGAAGCTTGAAATTCGTTTCCGATGCGCCGATCAAACACGAGGCTTTAGGCTACTACAGAAAAATGGTGCTTGCGCAAGCAGTTGATCCGAAATTGCGTCAGCAAAGTCACGGCGGCGCTGTAGTCACCGCCCTCTTAAATTATGGTATTGAAACTAAAATCTTCGATAGTGCTATAGTCTCTCAGAGCGAGCCTGAAACTCCATCCAAACCCAAACCGTCAGTGGCTTTAGTGCCTGACGATATACTTTCAGCTGTGGGCAGCAAGTTTTTCCCTTCTTCAGTGGCCAAGGCTTATGGAAGCGCGGTGTATAGCCATGGAAAAACCGCCATAGCCTTCGTGGGGGTACCATGCCATGTGCTGGCGATCCGCAAAATGGAGGCATGGCAACACAAAATTATTGATAATTTGAAAATAACGATTGGTCTTTTCTGCTTCGGAACCTTTTCATTCAGTTCCATGCTGGATTATATCGAGAAAACTTACAAGATACGTTCGTCTGACATAAAGCAGATGCATTTATCCTCAAAATTTGTCATCCAGACTGAAACAGGTGAAATACGAATTCCCTTATCCGAAATTGAAAAGCACATCATGCCCAGCTGCCGCACCTGTATGGATTTCACCTCTGAACTCGCGGATATATCTGTGGGCGGCGCATATCCTCTGAAGGACTGGTCAACCGTTATAATCAGAACTAAAGCTGGCGAAGAATTCTTCTACAACGCCGTTGAAAACGGAATCATCAGCACTTGGGTTATAGAGCAAGAGCCCAAGGTCTTTGAGCGCGTGATGCTGGCGGCGATGCAGAAGCGGGCAGAGGCCCTCAAAAAGGCTATGGAGATGGAGGAGGCTTATGGTTATCTTCCTACTTTGCTGCTTAGAGAAACAGCTGATTTAGCCAAGTGTAGGATTGAGGAGATAATGACCAAGGACATCCAGGTGGTGCAGCAGGATATGTCTGTCAGTCAATTCTTGGATTATGTAGCTAAACATCACCACATTGGTTATCCAGTTGCGAGCGAAAAAGGTGAACTTGTCGGCTGGGTTACTATTGAAGAGGCGGCGCATGTCGCTAAAAAGAAACGCGCTGAAACTTCTGTTGGCCAAATAGCGCGAAAAACTGTGGTTGTCGCTTATCCTGATGAAACCGCGTTGGAAGTCTTTAAAAAGATGAGTGAGCATGAAACCGGGCGCGTTATTGTCCTTGATAGAGTGGATTCGAAAAAGTTGCTGGGCATAGTGACCAAAGCCGACTTGATGCATGCCCTAGCAAAGCAGGCTGAGAAGCGCACTTAGCAAAAAAGGCTATTGCAGCAATAAGCCTATTGAATGCATTCCACAGCGGAGTAGCATGAAAACAACAAAATTATTAAGTTAATCAATTCGATATATTTACTGATTAACAGGTTGTTTTATGCATGGCTGAGTGCAGTGTGGAAACAAAGAAAGAGGGCGTTAGCAAACTAACTGCTGCGATATTAACCATAGTCGTGGCCTTGTCCATTATAGCCGCTGTATTTGCTCCGCTGAGTGAAGAATTTATGCCTGGTATTGAAGCAATAGTTGATACGCTACTTAACATAACAACCAACTTGATCTACCTGATCGGCGGCGGCGTTATAATTTTCGGCGCGGTGCTTGTCACAATTCGGTTCGTGCAGTGCAAATTGAAGGATCCTTACAAGCCGACTTGTGTAACCCGCTTTCTCTCAGGCTATTTGACGCTTAGCCTAGAATTCTTTATTGGCGCCGAAATCATAAGAACCGTAGTTACACGAACATATGAGGAATTCTCCTTGCTCATTCTCGTAATATTCAGTAGAGGCCTCTTTAGTCTAATCCTGTACTTAGAACGTAGATGGCATGGCACCGTGGAAACAGAATAGACTCGAACTCCACCTTATGCTCTTTCTGCCTTTTAACTGTTATTTTATGCGGCAATTTCATGTATTACGTAGGGTTTTTTGTTGGTTAAGCTTTAAATGCTTGGAGTTCCATTCTAAAAGACTAGCTCTGAGGCCTATGGCTACAACAAGTGCGGATAAAAATCCCTGCGTTGATGGCGGTGGTGTGCATTTTCTTTTAGACAAATTTCTATCATTTTTAGATTATTGTAGACATGTGAATCGATTATTAAGCTTTATATATGTGTATGTAAATGAAAACTTGCTTGCAAGTGTCATGTGTACAATTAAAGCAAACATTGAAACCATGACTGATAAGTCGCTTAAGGGAAAATGCATGATTTGCTGCACAACCTTTGAAGGAGGCAAAGGCTATATTCGCTGAATCTCTTATTGCCTTCCTCTTAATTTTAGCGATTAGCTTGCTTATTTATTTCTTTGGTCGCCGCGCTTCACCTAAATCCGCTCAAACCGAGAATGAGCAATCGGAATATGCTTGCGGAGAAAAAGCGCCCCTCCAGCGGCTGAGAATCAACGTTACACTGTACAAGTTCCTCATATATTTCGCGATTTTTGACTCTTCGGTTTTGCTGCTTGCTTTCGCCGCACTTCTGGGTCAGGGAATTAACATTCCGTTTCTGATCCTTTATCTACTAATAATGTTCGCGTCAAGTCTAATTCTTCTTGAGGGAGCCAAAGAGCAATGAGTAAACTAGCGACTTGGGCACGGCTGAAATCTCCTTGGGTTCTTCACTTCAACTCTGGCGCATGCAATGGCTGCGACATAGAAGTTGTTGCCCTCTTAACGCCCAGGTATGATGTTGAACGCTTCGGCATTAAACTTGAGCCTTCACCGCGGCATGCTGACGTTTTATTAACCACCGGCGCCGTTACAACCCAGTGTGCAGAAAGGCTAAAACGCATTTACGAGCAAATGCCCGAGCCTAAATTCGTGGTTGCCATCGGCGCCTGCGCATGCTCCGGCGGCGTATTTAAGGGAAACTACTCTGTAGTCGGCGGCGTAGACAAGGTACTTCCTGTAAACGCTTATATCCCTGGGTGCCCCCCGAAACCAGAAGCAATAATCGACGGGGTAGTAAAACTGCTTAACTCATTAAAAGAGGCGAAGCCAAACGGCAAAAAATAAGCATAGTCCTCTAACCGTTATCCAAGATAGAATGGGCAATAGTCTTCAAATTCAGCAAGGGCAGCTAGGGAAGGCGCTAATCCAAGTTAAAGCAGAGTCTATCCGAGAAATTGTTGGCGCCCTTCTGGAAGCCGATGACAGTGCTTGTATTTCTGCTCTCACCGGCCTAGATGTAGGCGAGAAAATAGGTTTAATGTATCATCTCCGCACCAGCGATGGTATTGTTACTATCCGAACTGAAGTTCCCAAGGAGCAGCCGAAACTTTCCACAGTAACGGACCTTATTCCGGGAGCAAGTTTCCACGAGAGAGAAGTAGCTGACCTCTTCGGCGTAACCTTTGAAGGACATCCAAATCCCGCTAGGCTTGTTCTTCCTGAAGACTGGCCTCCTGGGCTCTATCCTCTTAGAAAAGACGTTAAAATTGACGAATTTTTAGCAAAAAAACCGTCCATTCCGACTCAGACAGACCCTGCCCAAGTCCAAGGAGATGGTGAACTCGTAAACATCATTATAGGTCCTCAGCATCCAGCGCTGCTGGAGCCAGAAAAGTTTTCTCTGCGCGTAGACGGCGAAATCGTGAAGCAAGTTGAACCACGCATCGGCTATGTTCACAGGGGCGTGGAAAAGGCTGCTGAGCAACGTACATACCTTCAAGATGTTTACTTGGTAGAAAGAATTTGCGGTATATGCAACTCTTGCCATGCTGCCTGCTTTGTTGAAGCAGTGGAAAAAATACTCCGTGTGGAAGTGCCGCTTAGAGCTAGGTATCTGCGCACTATAATTTTGGAGCTTAATAGACTTCACAGTCACCTGCTTGTGCTTGGGCATGCCGGGCTGGAGATAGGGTATGAAACGCTTTTCCAGTATATGTGGCGTGACCGCGAGCCAATAATGGATTTGACTGAGTTGCTTACGGGAAACCGAGTGATCTCTTCAGCAATGACTATCGGCGGCGTACGCCGAGACTTAAAAGACACAGATGTTCCCAAGATCAAAGCGGAGCTAGCTGCGCTAAAGAAGAAAATGGACTTTTACAGGCAAATTTTTGAAAATGAACCGACGCTGAAGATGCGCACCCAAAAAGTTGGCGTGCTCTCCAAGGAGGATGCGTTGAAACTTTGCGTGGTTGGGCCTGTAGCTAGGGCATCAGACGTTGCTACAGATGTGCGGAAAGATGAGCCTTACGAGGCTTACGGAGAAATACCTTTTAATTTAATTACACGCACAGAAGGAGACTCATGGGCGCGCCTTATGGTTCGCTTAGACGAGATCCTCGAGAGCATTAACATAATCGAGTACGCGCTGGATCACCTGCCCTCCGGGCCTTTCCGAGTTAAAGTGCCGCGAGTTGTGCCTGCAGGCGAAGCAATTAACCGCGTGGAAGCGCCTAGAGGCGAACTGTTTTACTACGTTAAAAGTAACGGTTCAGCCTATCCAGAGCGGGTGAAAGTGCGTACTCCCACGTTCGCTAATATTCCCTCGTTCATTAAAATTGCGGAAGGCGGCAATATAGCGGATGTGCCTGCTAGTTTCGTGAGTTTAGACCCGTGCTTCTCATGTACTGACAGGTAGGATGAAGAATGGTTTTGGACTGGTGGTTTATTTTCCGTGTGCTTGTCTTCCCAGGTTTCACGTTCATAATGCTGGTTACGCTTTTTTGTGATTGGGTGGAAAGAAAGATTGAGGCGCGCATGCAGAATCGCGTTGGTCCAGCGTTTGCGGGGCCAGCTGGTATCCTTCAGCCTTTAGCCGACGTTATCAAACTTCTCACAAAGGAAGACATAGTTCCGCGCGGCGCGAAAAAAACTGCTTTTAGGCTCGCGCCGATTCTTTCGTTTTCCATCATAGTTTTCGCTATGTCCTTTCTGCCCATCGACGGTGCTGCTGCAATACCCGATTCAAGTTTCGCTGGAGACTTAATCTTTGTTATGGCATTGATAACCGTAGCAAACTTTTTCCTTTTCCTTTCAGGATGGGCTTCCGCAAATCCCTACGGCGACATAGGCGCAACACGTGTTCTCACTCAATTTATCGGCTATGACATTCCATTGTTTCTTCTTGCATTGGCACCTGCGTTTCTGGCGGGAAGCCTAAGCATTTCCGCAATAGCGGCAACTCAGGCCTTGCCATTCGCGCTTTTGGCGCCTTGGGCTTTCATATTATTTATAATAACTCTCCAAGCAGAGCTAGAGAAGGATCCATTTGATATTCCCCACGCCGAAAGCGAAGTAGTAGGCGGAGTAGAAACTGAGTTCTGCGGCGGCAAACTCGCTTTTCTGCATCTTACCCGTGATGTGCAAATTGTTTTCGGAGCAGCGCTTGTTGTCGAGCTGTTTCTCGGAGGACCTTACGGGCCAGCCTTTTTCGGTCCACCAGCTTTTTGGTACACGTTGTGGTTTATGCTTAAACTGTTAGCAGTCGTAGTAATTACAGAGTACATTACATGCCTGTTCGCGAGGCTGCGTATTGACCAAGTGTTAACCGCTAATTGGCGGGTGCTAGTGCCGCTTTCAGTGTTGTCGCTTACTTTAACAGTTGCTTTAGCCACTTGGGTTTATCCGCTGGTGATGTAAGCTATGAAGAAATCTGCTGTGCCACCTATGATGAAGCAACTGTGGGCGCATCTCTTTAGGAAACCTGCCACCAGTAAGTATCCGCTTGTAAAAGCTGAAGTTCCGGAAGGCTTCCGTGGCAAGCAAGTATACGACATTAACCTCTGCATTAGCTGCGGCTTATGCGCCAGAGACTGCCCTGCGAAGGCAATTGAAATGGTTGAAATAGAAGGGAAACGGCGGCCTTTATTCCATCTTGACCTTTGTGTATTCTGCTATCAATGCGCTGAAAGCTGCCCCAGAAACGCGATAAAGAGTTCAAGGTTTTTCGAGTTAGCCACAACCAACAAAGCTGATTTAGTGGTAAAACCCACAGGGGGCGCTCCAACGAGCAAAGGTGAACAGCAATGATTTTGGAACTCATCGCAGTTGGCCTTGTAATATCCGCTTGCTTAGCCATTTTTCTCGATGAAGCAGTCTACTCAATTGTCGCCTTAACAGGCACATTCATGTTAACCGCACTGTTATACGCGTTAAGCGACGCACCATACGCGGCAATTTTCCAGTTCGCGATGGGCGTTGGAACATTAGCTATTCTCTTCTTATCCGGAGAAATGCTGAGCAAAAAGCCGCCCAAGATTCCAAAGAAAAGCTTATTCTCGCTGATAATCGCAGGCTTACTCCTGTCATTGCCTATGCTCTTCCTATCAGTTTCCGCTCCAGTAAGCCATTCTTCCGCATTCTCTTTTGAAGAGGCATTATGGGGGTTAAGGGCAGGCGATGCGGTTCTGCAAGGCTTAGTCGTGTTGACTGTAACTGTGGGCATAGCCATTTTTCTGCATGAAAAGAAAAAAGGTGAAGAATGAAATGGACTTCGTGATCTTATCCCTAATCATGCTTGTCATAGGCATTTACGGCTTGCTTACAAAACGTGACCTGCTAAAAGTTTTCGTGTCAGTGGAGCTAATCGCCACGGCGGCCACACTCAATTTTGTGATGCTAACGCCCTCAAGCAGCGGCTTGGGCCAAGCATTTCTGGTTTTAGCTTTCGCCACCGACACCGCCGTAGGTGCCCTAGTCTTAGCCTTGCTCCTAATTGCGAAGAAGAAATACGGCACAAGCGACATTAGCGAAATAATGCGTATAGAACAAGACAAAAAAGAAGGAGAGCGTGAAGCGTAGTTGCTGCAGGATACTTCTTCATGGCTTGTTTGGTTGCTTCCCCTGTTTTCCAGCCTATTTGTGCCCTTAACAGCACGCTTAGGTGAAAAAGCAAGAAACTACTTCGTAGTTTCGATAAGCTTGGTTACTGCCGCCTTAGCCTTCTCACTAGTTCCATCTGTCTATTTTGGCGGCGCTGAACCCTTAGGCTCATCTGCAGCTTGGATTCCCTCTTCAGGCATAGCCGCCGGCGTTTTCATCGACCCGCTGAGCGTGCTGTTCGCGGTTCTCGTCGCTTTCTTCGGAGTGATTATCGCCGTGTACTCCTTGGGTTATATGAAAGGCGAAGAAGGACTAACACGCTACTACTTCTTCCTACTTCTTTTCATAGGCTCAATGATTGGCCTTGTGGTCTCCGACAATTTCCTTCAAATGTTCATCTTCTGGGAGATGGTGGGCCTCTGCTCCTACTCGCTAATTTCCTTCTGGTATAAACGCCCCGAATCAGTCCGCGCAGGCGCCAAAGTTTTCCTAATGACACGTATAGGCGATGTAAGCTTGCTAGGCGCCATTGGGCTTCTTTACGCAAGCTTGGGCTCATTTTCCTTCAGATATGCCATCGCCAACATAGGAGCAGTACCAGCGTCCACCCTAACCGTAATAGCTTTCCTAACACTTGGCGGCGCCATCGCTAAATCTGCGCAGCTTCCATTGCACACATGGCTATACAGCGCCATGGAAGCGCCCACATCCGTAAGCGCGCTGCTACACGCTGCAACCATGGTTAAGGCAGGTATCTATCTAATCGCTAGACTAATCCTCATCTTAGGCCCTCTCGTTTTCGCCATCCCCATGTGGCTGCCCACGGTCGCTTGGGTCGGCGTCTTAACCGCTTTTATCGGCGCAACATTAGCCTTGTACACTCCAGACATAAAAGGCGTGTTAGCCTACTCCACCATCAGCCAATTAGGATTCATGATGGCCGCGCTGGGCACAGTCTCTTCGCACTCAGACCTAGGCTTGTTTGCCAGCTTATTCCATATGATGAGCCACGCTTTCTTTGAGGGCTTAGGCTTCCTCTTGGCGGGAGGCATAATCCACGCTATTGGGACACGTGACATGAGGCTGATGGGCGGCTTGAGAAAAGCTATGCCGATAACTTTTGGGTTAAGCCTCATAATGGTTTTAACAACCAGCGGGCTGCCGCCTTTCGCCGCCTTCTTCAGCAAAGGTCTCATCATAACAAGCTTGACGGAAGCCGGCAACATCTGGCAAGTCATTTTAATCTACGCCACCACAGCTCTCACGTTTACTTACAGCCTTAGGTTCATGACGCTTGTTTTCATGGGCAAGAAGTCAGAACACTTGAAGACTCTTCATGTGCATGAAGCGCCGAAAATAATGCTGTTTCCCGCTACTGTGCTTGCTGTTCTGTGTGTCGTGTGGGGCTTCTTTGAGCCTTGGCTGACAGGCTTTATGCACGTGGAAGCTGAAGCGAGTTTACTGGGTGCCTTTCTCAGTTTGGAAACTCCGATTTTCTTCGCTATTCTTGCTCCTGCTGGCTTAATTATATATCTGACTTACTACAAGAATTCAGAGATTATGAGTAAATTCCGCAGTAGTTCAAATCCTCTAAAATCTGTCCTGAGCCATGGCTACTTCTTCGATGACCTTTACGAGAAGATTGCGGCGAAAGCCATAGTAAGCTTCTCCAGTGGAGTCCGTTCTGTTGAAAAGTTTGTCTTCAACAAGTTTCCGCAGATAGTTGCATGGTCAGTTATTGTTTTGGCCAATGCTGTTCATAGATACCTTGATGTTTTGGCAGATAATCTGCTTAATCTTATAGCGCATCATACACTGCGGGGCGCTGCGCACATGCGGAAGGTGCCTTCGTCGTCCCTGCAGCACTATATTGCTGCTGCTCTGCTTGGGTTTATCTTGATTATAATATTGCTAATAATCACCATAGGAGTATAGAAAAATGTCATACGCGCTGTTGTCAGTTTTCCTCCTGCCAACTTTGGGTGTACCGTTCGTTTATTTAAGTGGAAAGAAGTCTCCGCGTTTGGCAGCGGCTCTTGTTGCCCTAATAGCACTCGCAAACATCGCCTTAATTCTCTCCACTGTTCCTACAGTGCTTGATAGCCCAAATCACGAGTACATCGAATCCTATTATTGGATTCCAGTGTTAGAGGCTGAATTCACGCTTTTCGCTGACGGCATCAGCATATCCTTAGCGGTCATTACGTTGGTTCTCATAATAGCAGCCGCGCTTTTCTCCATAAACTACATGGAAGGAAAAAAGAACTTAGCAGTTTATTACACGCTTTTGACGCTGCTTTCCGTCGGCCTCGTCGGCGTTTTCATAACTTCTAATCTTCTGCTTTTCTATTTCTGCTGGGAACTAATGCTGGTGCCAGCCTACTTCATAATCGGCGGCTGGGGCTACAGAGACCCATATCAAGCCGCATTCAAATTCTTCGTGTTCACACATGCAGGCGCAGTCTTTGTCGTACTAGGCATAGGCGCCATCTACATGGTCACAGGAGCCACCGACATGTTCCAAGCGCAAGCCGCATTGATGACAGCAAGCCCTGACCTTGTGCGATGGATACTGCTTGCTTTAACCGCTGGCTTCGCCGTTAAAATGGCCGTTGTCCCAGTCCACATGTGGTTACCTGATGCCCATTCTGAAGCACCTTCGCCAATGTCCGCGCTCCTAAGCGGTGTCATAATCAGCGCTGGTGCTTACGCTATCCTGCGCTTGTCGCTGGCAACCGTGTTCCCCGCGGTTATGGGCACCACCTTCGGCAGCGATTTCCTGCATGGCTTGGCAATTTTCGGCGTGGTTTCCGCCTTTTTCGGCTCACTTATCGCCTTGGTTGAAACTGACATAAAACGGATAATTGCTTACTCAAGCATTGCGCACATGGGCTACGTGCTTTTCGGGCTTTCACTCTTTCCTTCCTCTTCCACGGCTGGCGCAGTCGTGGTTACCACGGCTATAACGGGAACAGTACTGCATCTTGTAAATCACGCAGTAAGCAAAGGGCTTCTCTTCCTTTCCGCAGGCGCCATCATGCACCAGACAGAAACCAGAGACATAAGAGAAATGGGCGGGCTAGCAGGCAAAATGCCCTTCACAGCCACTGCTTCAACCACTGCTGCATTAAGCATCGCTGGAACGCCTCCCTTCGCCTGCTTCATCAGCGAATTTCTAATGTTCGTAGGCGCCTTCGAAGTGATAAATATTGACGGCTTCTATCTTTTGCCAACAGCCTTCATGCTCGTGGCCACCGTCATTTCACTTGCCTACTCACTAAGGTATATATCTCACGTCTTTCTAGGGCAAGCAAAGAATGAAGGCAAAAAGATTCTGGATGTTCCCAGCTTCATGAAGATTGCCATGGCTATTCTAGTGGTTCTTGTGATTGTTCTCGGCGTTTGGCCCACATTCTTCATAAACTTAATTAACACGGTACAGTTCGTTTGAGGCGTGAATTTTATGGTTGAGCTGTTTGATGCTGTTTTACCAATAATCAGCTTGGTTACTTTCGCGTTACTGACAATCCCAGTTTTCAAGATTATCCGAAAAAGTGCATACAAAACCGCGCTAGCTATAGCTTGGTTCTTAACAGTTTTCATCTTCTCCGGCGCTGCCGTAGCTAATTTAACCGCAAAATATTATGCCCTGCCCTCGCCGCAGCCGTTTCTCAACATCACTTTAACAGATACGCCTTTGGCCACGCTCTCAAGCTCCTTTATGATAGACGCAATTTCCGTTTACATGGCGATAATGTTTATCGCAGTCAGCGCCATCATCATACTTTACAGCGTCTTCTACTTTGAATCAAAAGAAAGGCCCGTTGAAAGATACTTCGCCATTATGCTCATGCTTACCGCCGCTTTAACAGGCGCAGTATTTTCCGGCGACCTCTTAACCCTCTTTATCTTTTGGGAAGCGGCAGCCGCAGGCTCAGGTTTCCTAATGATGTACAGGAAAACACCTGAATCTTTGAATTCCACGCTAAAATATTTGGTAATGATAATTATTGCCTCCGCATTCATCGTCTTTGGGCTTTCCCTTGTTTACAGTTTAACTGGTACACTAAATTTCTGGGCTGTCCGTGAAGCGTTAATGGCTTTAGGCGACAAGCACCTGCTCGTGCTGGCTTTCATTTTCATAGCAACAGGCTACGCTATCGAGTCTGCGATTGTACCCTTTCACTTTTGGCTGCCAGACGCTTATGCCGCCGCACCGTCCTCCTCAGCTGCTTTCCTCTCAGCTTTAATCGACCAAGGCAGCTACTACGTTCTAATACGTGTTCTCGTGTTCATCCTAACTCCGCCTGAAGTGCTGAATTGGACGTTTATGCTGGCGGTTATGGCTGCATTAACCATGATTGTAGGCAACTTATTCGCTCTAATTCAAGACGATGTAAAACGCTTGATAGCAAACATCTGCGTGTCGGACGTCGGCTACAATCTTGTGGGTATAACTAGCTTAACCGCGCTGGGCTTGACAGGTAACCTTTACTTTTTCCTCATCGGCGGCATAACGACCGCGCTTTCCTTCATGATAATCGGCGTCATTAATCATTACGGCTTTAGAACACTGGAAGATTTCTCTGGGCTAGGCAAGAAGATGCCTCTTGCAAGCTTGGCGCTGGTAATGGCTGGGCTCTCCTTCGCGGGCGTTCCACCCTTCGGCGGCTTCATGGCAAAATATCTCGTGTTCACTGCTGCAATAAAAGCAAACTTAAGCTGGCTAGCAATTATCGGCGTTTTAACCAGCGTCCTTCAAGCAGCATACCTGTTTAGACTAGTGAATTACATGTACGCTAAAAAACCGAAAGATGCCGCCAAAATAAAAGAACCCAAAAAACTGCTTTTCCCCATCTTCATTCTCGTGGCAGCCATACTCATCCTTGGATTGTACCCGCAAATAGTCTTCAACCTGATTGAGCCAGTAATACAGCAGTTCCAATTCATTCTATAGGCTTGCCGCGTTTGCTTGCTAAAATTTAGGTTTTAGAATGGCTTCTTTTACGTCGATGTAGCGGTGCTTACCAGATTTTTTCAAATCAAACTTGCCCACTTCGATTCTCTGCTTGAAAAGCGGCGCATCAATAACCATAGTGTGATACCACGCCGTCGGCGTCTCCCCACATGGATCCAGCTTGTTCTTGGCGCATAACGCTAACAGCTCCTTTTGGCATTCGCTGTCGCATGCGTGACCCAGCCACTTCTTGGCGAAACCGTCAAGGTCACGTGCATACTTTGTGTCTATGCAGCCGAAAATGAATTTTATACCCGCCGACAACTCCTCATCGAGAAGATTCACGTGATTGCCTGCTGGATCCCAAAGGGGCGTAAATAATTCCAGCCCTATTTGTTTGCAGGCGCTTTCGTAGAAGGGCTTGTGGTTAACGTTGGCTATGTCGCCTGTAACTATTCCCTCAATCCCCTCGTGTTTCAGCGTTGTCAGCGCATTATACACGTCTCTCATGGCATCTTTAATTTTGACTTTCTGCTGTGGAACACCAAGCGCTTGGGACTGAAGCTCCATAAGCTTGAAACTGTGAAAAATGTAAGGTTCCTGATAAACGTAAGTTAAAAGGCGGTTAACATCAAAACCGCGCTCAACAGCCTTATGCAGGGCAAAGCAGCTATCCTTGCCTCCGCCCCAATGCACAGCAACCCTCATGCAAGTATGCCTCTCTTAGCCGAGAACAACAAGCCGTAAGTAATAAAAATTTTGGCATTTCCACGCCAACGGCCGATGCCACAGAATCTAGCGCGCAGGATTTACATTAAATTTTGGCGCCGGGAATGGGCACCGCCCTTTTGGGTGCAAATCCCTTCCTCCGCCTCATCCACACCAAACTTGGAGACGGAGTCCATAGCAACCACATGCATCAACTAAGCGCGGTCATCAGCTAAAAAGTTTGCGGATCACAATTAATACAGAGCGTTAGAGCAGTATTCTTAAGTCGTGGGCCGCGCATGTTGATCTTTAGGCGTCAATAATTTCGCCTGATATAGTCGTAAAATCTTTGGCAAATCTTAAATGCACAAATAATCGCTATGTTTTTGTCAGCGCTCAAATAAAATCCCATTTAACAGGAGTTGAGCTAGTGCCTGTTGAGATTAGTTTAGAGATGTATGCGGAGAAACCTGTGGTTTTGCCGTTGTTTACAGGATATGTGGCGCGTGGCTTGTTGTTGCATGCTGTTAGGCGG
>JAWCMT010000011.1:32005-35220 GCA_038849555.1 Bathyarchaeia archaeon
ACGTCTGAGCTGCTGCATGAGTTGAATGTGCGTAAACCTTACAGTGTAACGCCTATGCGGTTCAAGAGTAAGCGACGTGTTGAAAACGGTTATGAGTTGGATCCACAGGCTCCTTGTTATGTGAGTTTTAGGTTTTTGCGGGATGAATATAGCATGTTTATTCTTAATTACTTTCAGAAAGAGAGTAGTGTGTTGGTTTTTGACACGGTTTTTCGGGTTGCTTCTTTAAGCGTAAATTGTAAGAGTTACGTGGATTTGGAGAATGAAGCGCAAGCGGCTGACAGGTTTAGGCTGGTGTTTAGGACGCCTACTTACTTTGCGAGTTTGGGAAGCAGTTTTCGTTGGATGTTTCCTGATGCTGTTAAGGTGTTTGCGGGTTTAATGCGTGTTTGGAACCTGTTCAGTGACAGTAGACGATTTGGCAAAGAAGAGTACTTAGCCTATAAAGAATGGCTGGAGAAGAATGTGGGCGTGTGCGAGTATGATTTGCATACGCGGTTAGCCGTTATGAGAAAAAAGAAAGCCACAGGATTTGTTGGGTGGGTCACGTATGAAATGAAAGATACAGAAAGCGAATGGAATAGGATAACGTGTATGTTGGCACGATATGCGGAGTACTCGAATGTGGGTGGGAACCGCACATGCGGATTTGGCATAGTGCGTATGTTACCTTACAAAACGTGAAAAGCAATTGCTGATGTTGGTGTATAGGTTTTCTCTATTTATACGGTAAATTTACAGTTAGCTGAGCTCTTTAATGATAGTGGAAACCGTATCGAAGAACCTGAAAAGTGATAATAAGAATTAAAAACAGTAGTCGCAAATAACCAAAGAGTAGGGATTGGTGATTGAATAGATTTGCTGATAGTTTCTCGGTAGAAGAAATATTTAAGGTAGCATTGGAAGGAGGACAACCGTATCCGCATCAATTAGAAACTGTAAAAAGCATCGCTGATGGAAAATCGGTTGTTTTGCGTGCTCCTTGTGGTTCAGGAAAAACAGAAGCTTGCTATATATCTTTGTTAGCCATGAGCAAAGCAGAGGATTTTCCATTTAGAATGATCTACTCTTTGCCTACAAGAGCTTTAGTCGAAGACGTATGTTATCGCATTAATAGAGGCATTATGAAGTTAGGCATTCCATTTGCGGTTTCACCTCAACATGGTGCAAATTCCATGGATCCTTTTTTAAGAAGCGAAATTGTTGTGGCAACAATAGATCAAACAGTGGGCGCGTATTGTTGCACTCCGCTGAGTCTTCCAGTTCACCAAGGGAATATTCCTGCGGGCGCTGTGGTTTCTTCATTTTTGTGCTTTGATGAGGTTCATGTTTACGATCACCGTTTAGGTTTGCAAAGTGCCATCGTTCTAATTGAGCATGTAGTGAATTTAGGCTTACCTTTCATTGTTATGTCCGCTACGTTGCCTGATTCCTTTATTGACTGGTTTGAAAATAACGAAAAATTTGCTGATAAAGTAAAGATCGTCAAGGCAAGCGACGATGATGTGCCAAAACGTCATAATCGACAAGTCACATTGCATTGGCGAAGCAAGATTCTTGAGGCAAAAGACATTATAAATTCTGCCAAATCGTTTAATCGAATAATAGTGGCGTGCAATACTGTTGATCGCGCACAAGCGCTTTTCCAATGCATCAAAAAAGAATTAAGTTTGGCGCATTTTAACGTGTTTTTGTTGCATTCCCGATTTCTGGAAGACGATAGAGCACGTATAGAACAAATGATGAAAGCTTCTATAGAAAAGCAAGGTGAAAAAACATGTGTTGTCACAACGCAAGTATGTGAAGTTGGGTTGGACATTTCATGTGATTTGTTGTTGACGGAATTGGCGCCTCCGGATGCGCTTGTTCAAAGAATTGGGAGATGTGCCCGTAAAGGTGGTCAAGGCAGAGTTGAAGTATTTGATGTTGAATGCTCCGCACCTTATGAAGAAGGCGAACTAAAAAATTGCAGAGATTACATATGCAGCAACTTAGATGGGAAAAAAATCGGTTGGAATGAGGAAATTGCCTTTGTTAATGAACTTTTGAGTAATGAATTTGAAAAAATTTTGCAAGATGAAAATTTAAGACGTAATTTGCGGTTTGCTCTCGGAAACTCTGCTTTCAAAGGTGATAGACGCGCAGTAGAACAGACTGTACGGGAAGTGTTTAGTGCAAATTTGACAATACATGAAGATCCATCTAAATTATCTTATAAAGAAATGTTGAATATGCCTTGGATTAATGTTCATGTGGGCGTTCTTAAGAAATTTTTGCCAAAAATATGGCATATTGAATTTGAGCATAACGAGTATGGAAAGTATGAATTAAATGTAAAAAAGGCTGATAAATTATATCCTTATGAATTCTACGTGATACACCCAGAGTGTGCGGAATATTCTCCTGAATTAGGGCTTATCCTCGGTTCAAAAGGTGAAAATCTCAAAACCCAAACTCACGACCCTCTTCAAAACATGACATATGAATATCCTCTGGAATCCTGGGAGCAGCACGTAGAAAATTGTTTGAAAGCCTTTGATAAAATAAAAAGAGATGAGTTGCACTCTTTAAGGTTACTAGCGAAAGTGCTTAACAATGATTTGCGTAAAACTGAAGGATTAATTGCTCTGTGTGTAGCAATTCATGATCTTGGTAAATTGAATATTGAATGGCAGCGAGAAATAGGAGTATATGGAAAAGATTCTGTACCACTAGCACATATTCCTGAAAAGCCAAAAACGATACCTCACGCCGCCGTTGCTGCCTATGCTGTACGGAAACTCTTTTATGAACTGATAGGAAACCAGCACTTTACCACTGCATTTGAACTTGCCGTGGCTCATCATCATCACACTCGCGCTAGCGAAGTTCCAAGATATAACTTAGGATGGAAAAGCATCTATGAAAGAGTTTTGCTAAAAGTAATTAAGAAATATGACCTTCCGACAGAGATTTCTAAAAACATTATCACTGAAATTCCGTATGAAACTAATCTTGATATACCTTTCCCTGATATTGAACGCAAAAAGCAATATGCAATATACTGTATCGCATCTAGACTTACGAGAATGTGTGACCGTGCGTCTTTTGCTGTTTGATCCACAGCACAAATTTTATAAAAAAAGTAGTATAACTACTGGTTGTATGTGTGTAACGAAATTCATTGTAAACAAGTCTTCTTTTGAAATGCTCGATACTTTTAGGGCTTACGGTCT
>JAWCMT010000012.1:0-5823 GCA_038849555.1 Bathyarchaeia archaeon
CGCTTGCAAGTGCAACTCCGATTTTGTCGTTAGAAACGACTAATGTGTCCCCGAAAACATAGTTAACCGCAGGTTCATAAGTCCGTGCGCACTTCACGAAGGCTGAAGCAACACCGTTGACGCCTTGCCTCTCAGGTATTTTTATAGATTTAGGCGCTATAGCTCCCTGAAGTGGGATAATCTTTATTCTTCCAAGCTTCATCCGCTTCAGCGTTTCTGTGCATGTGAACGCTGCGTCAATATCCTTGACGACTAGGGCGTTTAGCCAGCCAGCCGCCGCCGCGGCTATCGCTTTCTTGTAGGCGCCATCGACTCTGATTAGGTTGCGCAGTCGCCCGTAAACTCCAGTTATCGCGCCTAATTCGCTTAGCTCTTCTATGCTTCTCAAAGCTTTTTCTTCAGCCGCGATGGTTTCGGCCAGTTCGCGCTGCGTAACAAATTCTATGACGGCTTCTTTCGCTGAGCTGGCAATCTTGTCTGCTTCAGAAATCTCCTTTAAAATAGCTTCTTTTTGAGCTGTCTTCCGCTCAAGCGTTTGCTCTAGATTCTTAAGCTGCGCTTTCTGTTCCTGTTGAACCTTGTCAAGCTCAGCCAAAGAATGCTCAATTTCCGAAATCGTCGCGATAAATCTCTCTTTTCGCTCGTTAAGTTCCCTAAGTCGTCTTGCACTAAGCTGAACAGCGGTTTTTTCCTTCAAATATTCTGATCTCAAAAGAGCAAGTTTCTTGTATTGCGCATCTATTTGTATTTCAAGCTGGCGGATTTTCTTGCTGTTTTCGTCTAAGCCGCCCCAAAGCTGCGCGGTTTCCCGCGCCAGAGCTTCATGCTCAGCCTCTTTTGCTTTTATTTCAGCCTCAAGCTTTTCATACTCGGCGCGCGCCTTTCGTATTCTTAATCGGTTTTCCCGTATTTCCTTTCCAATAGACTGATGCTGCTCTGCGTTGTTTTCTCTTATTCGTTTTAGGCTTTCAAGATTTGCCTGGCCAGAACTAATCTTCGTCGTAAGCTCCGTTAGCTTAGATCTTAATTCACCGATTTTTATCTGCACTTTAAGAACTTGCGAGCCGCCTTCTTCAACGATTTCAGCGCTGAGTTTTCGCCATTCTCCTTCAACATCGTGCCTTTTGGCTCTCTGAGCGTTGCGGAGTTCCCGGAGCTTCTCAACTTTGCTTTTGACTTTATCGATTTGCGCGGAGGTTGCTTCGATTTTTTTGTTTAGCTGGAGGATTTCATGTGAAATTTTGACTGCTTCAAATTTTTTGATTTCGCTTTGGATGAAATTGTATCGTAAAAGTTGGTTGCGTTCCCGTTCTAGGTCATCCACTCGCCGCTGAACTTCATCTATTCTGCCCATGGCGGTGCGGATTGAGATGTCTGCTGCACGCAGTTTCTCTTCGGCCTCCGCCTTTTCAGCGTCATACTGAGCGATGCCGATAAGGTCTTCGATGATTTTTCTGCGCTCGAAGGGGTTAATGTCGGTCAAACGTGTTATGGTTCCCTGTGGGATTATGTTTTGGCTGACGCTGCTTATGCCGGCGACGGAGAGAATTTCCAGTATCTGTGTTCGCGAGACTCTTCGGCCGTTAAGTCTGTAAACGCTTTGTCCGTTTCTGTAAACTTCCCTTGAGACCGTGACCGTGGCGGTGTCAACAGGCATTACGCCGTCTGAATTGTCAAATTGAAGCGTCACCTTAGCCATTCTTGCACGTTCTAAACCTGCTTTCTCCGAGCCGTGGAAAATAAGCTTAGTCGCGCTTTCCGCTCGAAGCCTTCTCGTGCTTAACTCGCCTAGAGCGAACAAAACTGCGTCCATAATATTGGTTTTCCCGCTTCCATTAGGCCCAGTTATCGCGGTGAAGCCCTTATCTAGGGCTACCTTAACTGTTTGCGGTCCGAAGGACTTGAAGCCTTTAAGCTCTATTTTTTTAATGTAGGGCATTCACTCAGCGCCCTCGCTTTTTTTGGAAGCGGTGCAATATAAAATAAACATCTCATTAACATTCTTATAAAAGCTTGTTTGCATGAAACTTCAAGAGTGATTCGAGAAAACAAGTGACACGCGAAAATTAATAAGCGGCGCCGTGGATGAGTACCGTCATCTGAAACATGTGATAGAGAATGAGTTTGCGTTTAGGCTTAAGAAACATGAGCGGCGTACAAGAAATTTTAGTGCTATCGCTTATGATTGTGTCCGTTTTCGTCATTTTCTACTCCGACTTGGAAACCGCGTATAAAATTGGCATAGCCGCATTGGCCTTCACCATAATCTTTCTGGCGTCTCTAGCAGGTCAAGTGCTGGAGCAAGAAAAAGAAAACAGACAAACCTAATCGATTCCCATAAAAAAATTAGGATTGCACCTTTTTCTGTTCTCTACCAGAAACTTGAGTGCTCCGGCCGGGATTCGGACCCGGGTCTTCGGCTCGAAAGGCCGAAATACTTGACCGGACTATACTACCGGAGCACGTCTTAAGCCGAAGCATCATGCAAATGTTTTTTCACCCGAATAAACCTTGCTCTCTTTTTCAGCTCAAAATATTTCTAATTTACGCTTTCCAGCGAGACTGCGGCGCTGCAGGGTTCAGTAGGAGATTTTTGCGGTTTCAGGAATCTTGCCCAGAATCTTCGCTGTTGCGCGCTCAACTTTTTCGCGGTAAGCCGCTGTCGTGTAAACGCGCATGATGTTGATGAAGCCCTTCAAGTTCTCGATGATTTTTGAGACGTCGCTTAGGCGATGCGGCGTTTTCCTGCCAGCTTGGCTTCTGCTGAAGACAGGTATCTCCATAGACTCCATGAGAACGGCGTGGTGATAAGGTACTGAGGGCACCGTGGGCACGTCGATGATCACGGCTTCGGCTGCGACGCCTGCTTCCTTCGCGATTTCGCTTTGCATCTGCCTGCGGTAGGCTTCGCGCCCAAAAATGTTCGAGATCATGGTGTCCTTCTGGTAGAATGTCCGCTCATAGGCGCACTTCAGCATTCTCCGCCGCTCCAAATCCGCAATTATCTCTTTAGACGCCTTACAGTTTTTCAGCGCAGCCCAAACAGTATAGTCATCCATGGCTAAATACTCCTCAGGCGTCTTAAACGCTGTTAAACCAAGCTCCTCGTTGGCCTTTTCCATGGCCATGGCAAGCATAATCTGCGCTGCTCGCCCCACACGGTGAAAATAGATGCTCTTAAACGATTCGATGCGGGCTATCATGAAGGCTTCCAGCGCCGAGAGCGCGCCGACCTCCACCGCCAAGTCCTCGCCTAAAACGTCCACCGCGTGAATAAGCCGGAACACGTCGATGAAGCCGTACTCCGCGCCAGTGTGGAAGGTGTCGCGAACAATGAAGTCCTGCTTGTCCACGTCCACCGCGCTACTTATTATCTGGTCGAGAAAGGCCTTTCCGGGCTTGTGAAGCTTGCCCACGGCGAGATTCGCCGCTTCCGCGGGCTTATATCCCATTTTGGCGAGCTTATCGCTTAACTCGCTTTTCTCAATAATCCACGACGTAATATCCTCATGCGTCTTCTCCAGATCCCTAATCAATAGCTGCTCAAAAACATGAGAAAACGGGCCGTGGCCTACATCATGAAGCAAAGCTGCAATTCGAGCTAAATTGGCTTCCTCGTCGCCGACAAGCCTGGAAATATTCGGGTTCTCAACAACTTTCCCCGCCAAATACATGGTGCCAACGCAATGCTCAAACCGTGTGTGGTTCGCGCCGGGATAAACATACTCGGAGCCAGCCAGCTGCCGTAGCCGACGCAACCGCTGCATCGGATACGAGTCAATAAGTTCCTTCTCCGCTTCGGTGATGTACACGTATCCGTGCACGGGATCCTTGATTTCGCCCCAATATGCCTTAGGCATTTCTGAACGTCTCCGCTCTTGTTAAGTTATATTTAGGTGTCCCATTATAATGTGTAGCGCTACTCCAAGGTTGACTGAAGATGACGAAAAGAGGTGCATTCATCTGTCTCGAAGGCTTAGATGGCTCTGGAAAAACAACACAGGCAAAAATGCTTGCTGAAAAACTTAAATCCGGCTACAAAGCGGTTTATACGGCAGAGCCCAGCCGCGGCAAAATCGGCGCTTTCATTCGCAAGCATTGCCTTTACGGCGAAAAACGCCTTTCAAGCGCTGTTGAAGCCTTACTCTTCGCTGCAGACCGCATGGAACACGTGGAAACCGAAATCCTTCCCGCCCTACAGCAGGGTTGCCTTGTGATTTCGGATCGCTATCTCTACTCATCTATAGCCTATCAGGGCGCTGCCGGCCTAAGCATAGAATGGATAGAAAAAATAAATGAGTATGCGCTTAAGCCAGACCTAGCGGTTTTCATAGATGTCGACCCTAAAGTTGCGATGAGACGACTTAAACCCGAAAGGTCTGTGATGGAGAAGCTGGAGACTCAGCAGGAAGTGCGGGAGATATACCTTAAATTTGTGGAGAAAGGAATCCTCGTCAGGGTTAACGGCAACCAGCCTAAAAACGCGGTAGCAAGAGAACTATACACGATAGTGAAAAGGTTCCTAGACACGTTTCACTGAGAAGACTCAGCCGCAATGGTTTTCAGCACTTTCCGCGCGAAGGCCTGGTTAATCTGATCCATCAAGAAGGCAGCGAGATCTCTTGGGGAGATGTATCTTGGGCCTCGTTCATGATGAACTTGGATTTCCACGGAGCCATGGTCAAAAATAAAGCGCACAAGGTAATAGTCAAATTTCAAGGGCGCCTTCTTCTCGCCAGTATCTTTATAGTAGCGGGCAGCAAAGAAAAAATCCATCAGCTGAAATGCGCCTTTCTTTAACGCGCCAAGCACTTTCTTTGTTTCTTCCTCGTCTATATAGTTGAAGTTGGTATCCTCAGCCAAGCCTATTTCGAATATTACTGAGCCGTTGGGCACTGTGGGGTCTGCGACTTCTTCAAAACTGAATGGTTTGCGGTTTACATCACGCAGCACTTGTATCAGTTTCTGCTGAAGCTTCTTAGCTGAAAGAATTGAAGCAAAGCCTTCAACGCTATGGAGATTTGTGGGAAAATTCGCGTAAAACCCCAGCATTTTCGGCTCTTCTCTAGCTCTTTTTCATTTTCTTAACCTTCTCCAAGCTACTCAGCAGTTCGGAAAGGGCGGTGCTGAGCTTCTGCAGCTCATCCACATCCTCGGTTTTTTGAATCTTCTCCTGTATCGCCTCAACTTTAGCCAATAATGTAGCTTCAAGCTTGTCATACGCCATGCTGCTAAGCGCTTCGGGCGCTTCATCCTCTTTCACCACAATAACTTTCTTTTCGCATTTACCACACCATAGCTTTCCATCCTTAAGCCTAAAAAGTGGCGACGCGCAGGCGGGACATGACAAGTCGGTTAAAGTTGCGCCTTGCCGTAGCAGGTCAGCCATGCGTTTAATGTGGGCGTCTGTGGTTTTTTCCTGCATTCTTATACCCTAAAAGTAAATACGTATCAAAGCTTATATAACTTGGTTACTGCGCTATTGCATTAGAATAAGGGGATGCTTATGGTGAAGAAGAAAAAGATGCAGGAATATGAAGAGAAAATTAAGCAAGCGCTAACGGTGCTTAACGAAGTCTCAGAAGACAACACAACACCCAGGAACATTAGGCGCGCGGCAAAAGACGCCATGAACGCCCTGCAAAGCCCAGAGTTCACGCCTGCCGTGCGAGCGTCAAACGCCATATCGCTTTTAGACGAAATCCTGCAGGACCCAAACATGCCGCCTTACACGCGAGTGAAACTCTGGAACGTCATGAGCCTCATAGAAGCCATAAAGGATTAGCCTGGAGCATAAAAGACTACTATTTTCTTTTCCTTAAA
>JAWCMT010000012.1:5833-35011 GCA_038849555.1 Bathyarchaeia archaeon
CCTTAAAACCCGTGGCTCCATCTATTTTTACAATGTATTCAAAGCCAACTTCCAGCAGTTTGCACGCTTCATCCAAGTTATGAGCCACTTTCACGTGGAATTCGTCGTCTGCGTTCTGGAACAGGCTTAGGACTCGGGATTCCACACCTCTTCGAATCGTATTTACCTTATTTTAACAGAACTAATTATAATTATCACTTTTTACAGTTGAACTACTGACAACATCTTATTAGCAGTTAAAATTGAAAACTGGGTCGCGCTACTATGCATAATAAAAATTGGGACTGCCATAATTTAGCCGGATGACTTTTGTTGCAATTTAAATGCGATTTATTGTTTTTCTTGACTTTTTGAGATAAAAGATGGCGGCTACACCAACGACAGCTACAGAGCTTACAGCAACAACCACCCAAGTTGCTGGCGGAAACTCGGACGACTGAGGTTGCAATGTTGGAGAAGGTTCAAGTATCGTGCTCGGCGGAGGAGATGGTTTGGGTGTATAGGCTGGGTCAAGTATGCGAAGGGCCCACTCCGGCAATTCCATGGCTACGCTATCAATGTCAAAGGAAGCCATAAGAGGGTAATTATCTTGGCCGAAAACAAAATCCACTTGGCCGCGCTCAGTTTCGTTCCACACAACACCTCTTACAATGTATGGGGTATCACCTATTCCGTCACCATTCGCGTCCGTGCCATTGTAATCATCCCAGTAATTCCCTTCTTTTCCATTATCCCACAAGTTACCTGCTCCTAAAACCTCCCAGTTAGTACTTACATGCCGCCTATTGCTCAACAAGATGTTACGATAGAACAGATTATGCTCTGCCACCGAGCCGTATCCACCTAAAGCTATGCCATATCCATAGCCAGATACTAAATTATCATGAAAAACATTGTACAAGCCGTCGCCCATCAAAATCCCCCAAACCCAAGGACCAATAAACCTGTTTTTGCATATGGTATTATTTGAACATGTATGTCCATAATCTCCAACGACCATACAGATCAGTGAGTTGTTGCAGATGACGTTTGAATTTGCATGCTCCATGTGAAGAGTTGAAAAGGAGTTGCCCGCGATTATATTGAATGAGCCTGAGAGCCACATATCGCTGTCGGCTTTGTTTTCGGCGACATAGCTGAAGGAACAAGCCAAGCTGATGCCACCTTGATTCCGGGTAATATTCTGGTAGTCGCCTTTAACTGAGATGCTGACGATGGTATTATCTGAAATCAACGCATGGGAACCGGTAACAGAGGCGCTAGGCATTTTCGTATGAGCCACAGTTGCCTCATTGCCATTGATGGTTATGCCTATGTCACATTTTTCAATGGTAACATGCGAAATTCGGAAGTTGTCTGCGTTAACTTCAATAGCCACCTTGGAAGGTGGAATAAAATTTGTTAGAGCAGCCCCACCGCTTAAAGGCTTATACACGCGCTTATCCGCTTCAGTGCGGCTTGGATATGGAAAGAATTCATACCCGTAGCCAGGACCTATCAAAATGGTAGATTCTGCGGCCGCGCCTATTATTGCAAGCTGCTTGTTAATGATTAATGTGTCGTTGCTGATTTTATGCCGCCCCGCACGCACGTATACCGTGTCGCCAGAGGAAGCATGCTGCACCGCTGCTTCCAACGTTGCATAATCGTCTGGAACAACAATCGTTTTAGACCCAGCAGATACGGGCAGTAACGTGACGTAGCAAGAGACTGCCAACAAAAGAAGAATAAGCATAACGGCAGAGCTTTTATCCATCATCTCTCTTTAAAAATTAAGGCGTTTGCTCATAAAAACGTTCTCATCAAATTTTTCTACTGGCCGAAACAGAATGATAGGCGTTAAATAACGCCTCATAGGCTGCAAGGAAATATGGAAGTAGGTATTCGTTTTCTTTTCAGCTTATTCGTTAGAAATATATGCTAGTTGTTACATGTAAGTTTGGGTTCCAACGAGGACGATACCCTTTGAAATATGACGTAATCATCGTGGGTGCAGGTCCAGCAGGCATATTCTCCGCGTTAGAGCTTACAGAAAAAAACAAACTTAACGTGTTAATTCTCGACCGAGGCCCAGACATTGACAAGCGCAGATGCCCATCAAGCCGCGGCTTAGACTGCCAGCACTGCGAGCCATGCTCAGTGCTTTCAGGCTGGGGCGGCGCAGGTGCCTACAGTGACGGCAAACTTACCTTGTCCACGGAGGTAGGCGGCTGGCTTAACCAGTACATCACAAACAAGGAGCTTGAAGAACTGATAAAATACGTGGACGACGTCTACTTGAAGTACGGCGCTGACCCACAGGTCTACGGTGAGAATCCGGAAAAAGTTGATGAAATCGAGCGCAAGGCGTCTCTGGCCGGGTTGAGGCTTATCAAGCAGAAAATCCGCCATATGGGTACGGAGAAATGCGCGGACACGCTACGCCGCATGCGCCGAGAGTTGAACGGCAAAGTCACGTTTCAGCCCAGAACAGACGTTAAAAGCCTCATCGTGGAAAACCACGCCGTAAAAGGCGTTGAGACGGCGAATGGCGAAAAATTCTACGGGAAATACGTCATAATCGCGCCGGGCAGAAGCGGTGCTGAATGGCTCCAGAATGAAGCCCAGTTCCACGGCTTGAAAACTGTGAATAATCCTGTGGACATAGGCGTTAGGGTTGAAGTTTTAGCTTCAGTTATGGAGGAATTAACCAAAGTACTCTACGAGCCGAAGCTCATTTATTACTCAAAGATTTTTGATGATCAGGTTCGCACGTTCTGCGTGTCGCCTTACGGCGAGGTTACAACTGAGTCCTATGATGGAGTGTTAACTGTTAACGGGCAGAGTTATGCTGAAAGAAAAACAAAAAACACCAATTTCGCCATTCTCGTGAGCACGTCGTTCACTGAGCCTTTCAAGGAGCCCATAGCCTACGGAAAATACATTGCGAGACTCTCAAACCTGCTCAGCGGCGGCGTAATAGTGCAGCGTCTAGGCGACTTGGTCTCGGGCAGACGCTCAACTCCCGAGAGGATAGCCCGAAGCGTCGTAGCACCCACATTGAAGAATGCCACGCCAGGCGACTTAAGCTTCGTATTACCCTACAGGTACTTGGCGGATATACGGGAAATGCTGCAGGCGCTGGACACGATTGCGCCTGGAGTTCACTCGCGGGATACGCTTCTGTATGGTGTAGAAGTGAAATTCTACTCTTCCCATCTGCAGTTGAGCAATGTCTTGGAAACCAAAATCCAGAACATGTTCACCATCGGCGACGGCGCAGGAGTCACCAGAGGCCTAGTGCAGGCTTCAGCTTCAGGCGTAATAGTAGCCAGAGAAATAGTTAGAAGGGAAAAGCTGAAGGCATAAGAGATGGCTGTAGCCCAAAGCATCAGATGCTCACACTGCGGCGCGCCTGTGGAATTCAACCCGGGCGAGATAATTGCCACATGCAGATACTGCGGTTTCATGACTGTCATTGAAACTGGGCAAGCCTACAATTTTGAGCACTCGCTATTGCTGAACAAGTATGACGAAAAGCGCATAGAAGAGCCTGTGAAAAACTGGATGCAATCTGGCTTTCTTAAGCCGCCAGACCTCGCCAGAAAATCCAAGATTTTGGAGAAGAATCTGGTTTATTTGCCGTTTTGGGTTGTTTCTGTTGAAGCTAAAACGAGCTATAAGGGCATATTCGAGCGTATAACACCGCCGATTGTTAAGGAAGGCAAAATTCAGAAAGAATATAACTGGCTTGTTTTGGCTAGAGAAGCTGCTGGGTTTCCAACAAGAGAATATGACGTGCCTTTAGAGGGTAAAATTCCCTATGATTTTCGCAAGATTGAGGGCTTCGCTAAAGTTTTGAATAGCGAAATCGACAGGGAAGAGGCTTTAGAAATAGCGAAGCAGCAAATCGAAGCGCACCATCGCTTTCTTCTGCAACAGGAACTGGACAGGATAGTTGAGTTGAGCACAGAGTTCAATGTGAAGCAAGCGGTTTACTTGCATGCGCCAGTATGGTTCATAAAATACGAGTATAAAGGCAGAAGCTACCAGTTGCTGATAGATGGCGCCACAGGCACGGCTATAAAGGGCGAAATACCGCAGAAAGGCTTCGGAATATTTTAACTAAACTCTTAAAAGAGAGATTTGACTCCATACTCAAATTAGCGGTGCTCGCGAGGGATGGAAATGAAGCCCGAAAGGAAAGTTTTAGATTATGGTGTAGGCGCCCTCGTTGTTCTTGTTGCATCGCTTGGCCTTGCCGCAGTAGTTTACGGTTTACCCCTGCTGGAATTTAACTGGCTAAATCTCCCGGCATGGATTTTTGGGCCTGTAGGAGCCTACACGCTGGCCTACGCGGTTATCGCAGGTAAGGACGCCACTTACTATTTGGTTTGGGGCAGCATAATGTTCGCTGTTGCCCTCATATCCGCGCTTTATGCCGCGGTAAATCCCTTTGTCATAATAGGCGTCCTAGCCGTTATCATATCCATCATAGGTATTTTAGCATACCAGAGGAGTAAAAAATGAGTGAAAAAGACTATTTAGGAAAAGTCAAGGGAGAACGAAGCCTTCTTGAGAAAATCATGGGCTACATTCCAGGATACAGGGGTTACAAGGAAAAAGAGCTGAGAAGAGAAAGCGACCGCCTAGTTAGAATGGAAGTTGTGAATAGGCTTAAAGCTGCAAAAACTGCTTTTCGAAGAACTTTTGCTAATCCTTCAGCTGTCCAGAAACTTGTAGGCGAGGATACATACCGCTTTGAAGCGCTTAACTCTAGACTTGACAGAGTTACTCAACGCATAGACCGAGCAGTTGCTGGATACGCGGGCATGTTCGACGCAATCAAAGTCAAAGAAAACAAACTCGACGCTGTTATCCAGCATGATTTAAACCTGATAGAGAAGGCAGAATCCGTGAAAGCTGATGTCGAGAAAACCTTGGGCATCGAGCCGGGAACAGATGAATGGAGAACGGCGATGGATGCGTTAGTATCTAAGATTGAAGAACTTGACAGCCTCGTCAATGAGCGCTCGAATCTTCTCAGAGGATTGGAAGGATGATTTCAGCGCGCTACCGAGATATCGGAGCCCGAATGGTCAATCTGCAAAAAAGTATACCGGAATACGCCCAGCAAGTAGGCTGGAGCGTCAAGAAACTGCTACCTGGACAGAACAGTTTCATGCTTGAACTGAAAAAAGGGTTCTTTGACAAAGCAGTGGTCAAGGTTAGAGGCACACCACAGGACGTTTACGTAGAAGTTGACGGACCACAAGGACTAATGGACATTGTTGAACAAGCTTTAGCAAATTCATGCGACAACCCAGCTGCGCTCATTGGGTGGAAGGAGCAGGCGAAACAGCAGGCCATGGAGTTTGCTAAAGTTTTAGCGGCAGCACAGCCGCCGGCTCCTTCAGCGCCCGCGCCAACTCCGCCAACAATTGCGCCCAAACCAGCCACGCCGAAACTTGAGACGTGTATGCACTGTGCTGCGCCGCTTACTTATGACCCCGAAGAAGTTCTTGTCATCTGCAACTACTGCGGCTACATCAACAATACAACAGGCGAGCAGCCGCCGAGATACAGCATGCTTCCCGTCGTCGTTAATGGCTCGCAAGCTTTGGAGATTGCGAAAGACCATGTTGCAAAAGGGATTCTGGTTACACGGGGAATGGCTGAACGCGCTGAGTGGGGCGCAATAGTTCTCAGGTATGTCCCAAACTGGGCTGTGACTATCCAGCTGGAGGGCACTGTTGAAGGCAAAAGGGCACTCATAAAGACAAAAGATACAAAAGGTCAAGTTGCACAGGAGATTGCGATGCAAGCTTTAGGCGGAGCACTCGGCAGCATCTTCGGAGGCGCCGGAAGAGGAGCAGGAAGTGCGCTTGGAGACCGAGTTGAGAGAATGTCTGTGAGCGAGGCAATGGACGTTTCTGTTGTGGCACGGAAGGCCGCTGAGTTTCAGCCTGACGCAGGCGCATACAAGATTCCGCTTGATAAGAAGGAACCGTTCCGAAAGACTGGTGAAGAGACGCTTAACGTGGAGATAAGCGATAAAGTGGCTGTGGAAAGAGCCAAAAGCTTGGCATTGCAGGAGCTCAGGTCAAGATACACGTTTGTGTCACGGTTCAGCGTTAACGCTTATCCTGTTGGCGATTCTGAAGTAATATATTCGCCTTGGTGGTTCATTGAATATCGCATGGGAGGAAGGTCGTTTTCTGTAATAGTTGACGCATGCAACGGAAGCGTTATCGCAGGACAGAGACCATGGCTTCCTAGGGGAACAACAAAAGGGAGGTGAAATATGACATGCCAAAAGTTATTGAATGGGTCGGAGCGAGAGAAAGCGACATAGTCTGGCGATATCCTGTTGAAGAAATTGCGTGGGGCGACAATCTAATCGTTCACGAGTACGAAGCTGCAGTTTTCTTCCGAGACGGCAAAGCTTACGATGTTTTCAGAGCAGGACGCCACGTGTTAACAACGGCAAATCTGCCATTGCTTACTAAAGTTTTCTCAAAGCTTGCAGGATTCGATAAAGTTCCATTTAGGGCAACCGTAGTGTTTGTTTCGCTAAAACAGTTCCAAGGAAAATTCGGTGCACAAGGACAAACGAAAGAGCTTGCGCCTTTGAAGTTCTTCGGAGGCTTCTGGTTTAGAGTTGAGGAACCAAACCTCTTCGTCAACGAAGTTGTAGGTGGACAAGGCACATTCTCAACGGACGGCCTGCAAAACTTTCTCAGAGGCTACTTCAACGAGCGACTCATTGACACACTAAGTCAATACTCACTTGCAGATGTCTACGGTAAGCTTGACGAGACAAGTTTGCTTTCGAAGAATGTTCTGTTTGACGCTTTCTCGCGAATTGGACTTGAACTGATAGATGTAAAGTTTGAAGGAATTGACACAACTCCAGAGTGGCGAGACAGACTATTCTACATAAAAACTGGTGTTAGCGGAGCAGAAGTCCTTAGAATGGAAACCGTTCAGAAATCAAGCGAAAGCCTTGCAAAAGGTTCTGGAGCAGCAGTAGGAGCAGGCGCAGTTATACTTCCACAAATGTTCCAACAGCCGCCAGCAGGTCAAGCGCAGGTAATGGTGCTGTGTCCTAAATGTGGCTTCCAGAATCCACAAGCAACCAAGTTCTGTGGAAACTGCGGCACACCACTACAAGCACCACAACCGCAAGGCGGAGTAAACTGCCCGAAATGCGGCACAGCAAACGCTGCGGGCGCGAAGTTCTGTTCAAACTGCGGAAATCCACTGCAAGCTACAGTTAAGTGCCCGAAATGCAATGCTGAAAATCAAGCAGGAGCAAAATTCTGCTCCAACTGCGGCGCCAAACTATAATCGCCCATTTTTTTAATTTTCCTCAGTGCTCTAAAACAGTAGCGGTAGCGCGCCAGCGCAAAGTGCACTTTAATCATGCTGGCGCAGCGTTATTGGCTGTTCTTTTTGTAACGTTTTTATTTCCATTTTGTCTATGCTATGGCAGAGTTAGGATCTAAAATGAGCAATGAAACAATCGGACGCGGCACATGGTACGACAAGATGGCACAGAAGATAATTAGCCGAGAACAGAAACTGGGCAGAAGCCTAAGCAAAATCCGCACGGAGATGGGTCTCGGCGCCTCAGGGTTTCCCCATATAGGCAGCCTCGGCGATGCAACGCGGTCTTACGCGGTGACGCTGGCTTTACGGGAGATGGGCTACAATTCTGAGCTTATAGCCTTTTGCGATGACAAAGATGGATTACGCAAGGTTCCCGCTGGACTGCCAAAATCTTTGGAGAAGTACCTGGGCTTTCCAGTTTCCAGCATCCCCGACCCGTTTAGCTGCCACGAAAGCTACGGCAAACACATGAGCTCGCTTCTACTTGACGCATTGGACAAGTGCGGCATCCAATACACGTACATGTCTGCGAAAGAAGTTTACGAAAAAGGCGTGCTGCTTCAGGAGATTAGGACTATACTTTTGAACGCCAAGAAAGTCGGCGAAATTGTTAAGGATGAAGTGGGGCAGGAGCGGTATACCGAGGTTTTACCGTTCTTTCCTGTTTGCGAGAAATGCGGCAGGATTTACACCACAAAAGCCGTGGAGTTCGTTCCGGAAACAGATAAGGTGCTTTATGTCTGCGAGGGCTTGGAAATCAGAGGCAAGTGGATTGAAGGCTGCGGGCATAAAGGCGAGGCGGACATACGACGCGGCGAGGGGAAACTAAGCTGGAAGGGCGAGTTCGCAGCGCGTTGGCGCGCCTTGGACATAAGGTTTGAAGCCTATGGTAAGGACATTGCGGATTCAGTCCGCATAAACGACCGCATATGCCGCGAAATCCTCTGTTATGAGCCGCCTTCACATGCAAAATACGAGATGTTTCTGGATAAAAGCGGACGAAAAATCTCCAAGTCCGCTGGCAACGTGTTCACGCCGCAGGTGTGGTTCCGTTACGGTTCGCCGCAATCGCTGCTGCTGCTTATGCTGAAGCGCTTCGTGGGAACCCGTACCCTTGATGTCTCAGACATTCCAGCTTACATGAACGAGTTGGACAATCTGGAGGATATTTACTTCGGCAAAAAACCCATCAAAGACCCGAAGGAGCTGGCGAAGCTCCGCGGCTTATACGAGTACTGCTGGGTTATGAAGCCTCCTGCCAAACCAAGCGTGCACGTGCCATATAATTTGCTGACGTTTCTGGTTAAAATGGCGCCCAAAGAGCGCCTAACCGAATTCGTTGCGGAAAAGCTTCAGAGTTATGGCTACCTACAAAAAAACCAGCCCATTGACGCGGAGCTAGCGCGGCGAATTGAGTACGCCGTCAACTGGACAAGAGACTTCGAGGAAATCCGAGAAACTGCTGTGAGCCTCAAAATTGAAGAGCAAAACGCGCTTGCCACGCTGCTTAAAGCATTGGAAACTGAAGATGACCCGGGCAAGATTCAGAACGCAATTTTCAACGCCGCAAAAAGCAACGGTTTAAAGCCCGGCGACTTCTTCAAAACGCTCTACATGATACTGCTGGGGACGCCTCAGGGCCCGAGACTTGGCCCCTACATACTTGCAATGGGAAAACAAAACGTTATCTCAGCGTTGCAACGAGCATTAAACACGAAATAACAAGCGCCATAAGCCCCTTTTTTAAGGTTAGAAGTGGTAATGCAACATGGTTTTGCGGCTGACTGTTTGCTTAGCATTTATATTACACGAGTAATGTAAATCTCGACGAGGCTGGGCCCGTAGTCTAGTACGGATTATGACACTGGCCTGCGGAGCCGGAGGTCCTGGGTTCAAATCCCAGCGGGCCCGCCATTAAAGTTTCTCGTTTGGTGTGATGTCCATCATCATTAGGCCTGAGGCTGGTTTGGGGTGGAAGTTTGTTGATTTTTCTGGTAGACGCCAGCCGTTTTGAGCTATGTGCCAGACTGTTTCAGGCTTTATGGGGTTGAGGATGAAGGCGATGTTGGCTTGTCCGCTGTCTACTTTTTCCATGGCGTTTCTGGTTGTTTCTGCGTAGATTATGTTTTCATCCATTTTTAGCGCGGTGATTTTCATTATTTGCTTGAAGATTATGTCGTGCAGTAGTGCCACGTCGGCGAGGCATGCTTTATCGGCGCAATCTGCGTTGGCGAGTTCGGTGGCTTCGGTTTCGTCTTTTAGGATTAGACCTTGGGCTTTTGCGCCGTCATAGATGGCGATGGCGTGTTTGCTGTTGTGGCTTGCCAGAAAGTTTTCTATGGCGTCGGCTGTCGGCTGGATTTCTGTGATTGTGAAGTAGCGCTTAAGCTCCGTTAGTGCGCTGCTGGTTAGCTTGAGATTTCTTAGCAGCCTATGAGTGGGCAGGATGACAAGGCCCGGGTCTTGGACTGGGACTATGTAGGCCATGTGAAAGTTGAATGCGGAGTCGCCGGTCCACGGGATATGTTTGCGGATTTCGTCTCTGTAGGCGATGGCGCTTTCGTATCTGTGATGTCCATCGGTGATTACGAGTTTCTTGTTTTCCATGGCTTTCCGCAGAAGTGCAATGATTTTGGTGTCAGTTATTTTCCATACTGTGTGCGTTACGCCGAATTGGTCTTTCACTTCGATGGTTGGCGTGGTTTTTGTGGCTTCGGCGAATAGGCGGATGGTGGCGTTTTCTGTGTCCGAGTATATGAGGAAGATGGGTTCGAGGTTTTTTTGGACGGCACGGAGCATGTTTAGTCTGTCGGTTTTGGGCTCGTGGTATGTGATTTCGTGGGGAAAAACGATTTTCTCGTCGTATGGGTATAAGCGTAGGGCGGCTATTAGGCCCGTGCGGGTTAGGCGTTTTCCTGCGAAAGTGAAGGTTTGTCGGGCTATGTAGAATGCGGTTTCAGGGTCTTTTGCGAGTATGCCGTTGTTTAGCCAGTTTTGGATGCGTTCTCTTGCTGCCGCGTATTTGTCGTCTTCTATGGGTAGGATTAGGCGGCAGTAGTTATAAGGCGATTTCGTGTAGTACTCTCGCTGCATAGTCTGGTCGATTTTGTCGTAGGGTTGGGTTATTAGGTCTTGGAGGGCGCCTGCCTTGCTTGTGTAGGTTATGGCTTTGAAGGGGCGTATGTCAACCAAGGGGTTCAGCTCGCGTGTTTTTCTAGTGTTTCGATTATTTTTTGGGCTATTTGTATGCTTGCTTTTAGTTGGGCTTCGCGGGTTTGGGCGCCTATATGCGGTGTGGCGATTACGTTTTTGAGTGTAAGGAGTTTGCTGTTTTTTGGAGGCTCTTCCTCGAAAACGTCGACGGCGGCGGCTTTTACCTTGCCCGTGATGAGGGCTTGGTAGAGCGCTTCTTGGTCCACTACTCCGCCGCGTGAGCAGTCGATTAGCATTACGCCGTTTTTCATCATGTTGAATTCTCTTGTGGAGATCATGTGCCTAGTGCGTGGCGTTAGCGGCACGTGGATTGTTATGAAATCAGCTTGCGGCAGCATCTCATCTAGCGGCACGAAACGGTCGAAGATGCATTCTTCTACGGGGAGCACTTTCATGCCGAGCGCGATGGCTAGGCGTTCGACTGTTTTGCCGATGTGGCCACAGCCGATTATGCCAAGGGTTTTTCCGTGGAGTTCGGTGCCCATGAGTTCTTCTTTTGTCCATTTTCCTTGGCGGAGCTGGATTGTGCCTTCGACTATGCCTCTTGCGAGGGCTATCATGTGGCCGATGGTCAGTTCGGCGACGCTTATGTAGGATACGTGTGGCGTGTTTACTACCGTTATGCCTAGTTCCTGGGCTTTGGCTGTGTCGATGTTGTCTATGCCGTCGCCTGCTCGGCCTATGACGCGGAGTTTTTTCGCTTTAGTTAGGAGTTCGGCGGTGACGCGTGTTGCGGAGCGTACGATTAGGGCGTCGTATTCGCCTATTATGTTGGGCAGCTCGGTTTTCGGCATGTCCCATGCTTTTGTGACTTGGTAGCCTTTTTCTTTTAGTAGTTTGATGCCTTCGTCTGCGATTTTATCGCAAATTAGGACATTGAAGGTCAATTCTTCAGCTCCCAGATTTCTTCGATTAGTTTGAGGACTTTTTTGATGCCTGCGAGCCGCCATTCACCCATGTGGCCGATGCGGAAGGTTTGTTCGGCTAGTTTGCCGTAGCCGTTTGAGATTACGTAGCCTTTTTCTTCGAGTTTGGTTTTGAGGTCTTTTACGTTTTTTCCTGTGGTGTTTTTGATGCAGGTTACGGTTATTGATTCGTAGCCGGGTTCGGGGAAGAGGGCGAAGTGCTTTTTGGCCCATTTTTGTGTGTAGGTGGCCATTTGTTTGTGGCGTTGGTAGATGTGTTCGTATGTTTCTTGGAGCATGAGGTCTAGGCGTTTATTCAGCGCGTAGAGCAGGGGAATGTTTGGGGTGAATGGTGTTTGGTGCTTTTTTTCGTATTCGAATATTTCTGCGAGGTCGGTGTAGCTGCCGCGGTTGGGGACTTGTTTGGCGCGTTCTATGGCGCGGTCGGTGACGAGGCTTACGGTTAGGCCTGGCGGTAGCGCGAAGCATTTTTGTGTTGAGGCGAAGATGATGTCGCAGCCGATTTCTTTTGGTAGCGTCTTGTCGCCTGCCATGGCTGAGACGCTGTCTATGGCGAGTATGACGTCGGGGTAGTCTCGGCGGATGAGTTTGCCGATTTCTTGGATTGGGTTGCGTACGCCTGTGGATGATTCGTTGTGGCATAGGGTTACGGTGTCGTATTTGCCTGTTTCGAGTTTTTCGGCTATCATTTCGGGTTTTATAGCTTTGCCCCATTCTACTTCGATGATGTCGGTTTTTTTGCCGCATGCTTGTAGGGTTTTGGCGAATCTTTCGGCGAAGGCGCCGTTGACGCATGCGAGGGCTTTTTCTTTTACGATGCTTCTGCCGACGATGTCGAACCATAGGGTGGCTGATGAGGTGGTTACGGTTGGTTTGCAGTCGGCTGGGAGTTCGAAGAATTTAGTGAGTTTTTCGGTTATTTGGCCGTAGAGTTCGGAGAAGGCTTTTTCTCTGTGGCCTATGAGTGGGCGTGTTTGCTCTCGGAGTATTCTTGGGCTGACTTCTGTGGGCCCGGGGATTAGGAGTTTTTTGTGCATTTGCTTTTTTCTCCCTTCTGGTGAGTTGTATTGTTTGCTTGATGTGGGTGGTTTATGAAGTTAAGATGTTGTGTGGGATTAAAGGTTAACTGTGGCTGGTGGGGTGTTTTTGTTAAGAGAAAATGCATAGTCATGTGTGGGTAAATTTAGGATTTGCGGGTTTTAAGAAGGGTGTTTTGCGGGGGAATATGTGGCTTTTAGGGTTGGATGGGAGCAGGTTTGATTATTATGTGGGGTTTTCTATAGTTTTGTTCTGAATGATAGATTCTGCGGGGTTTAAATATTGTATTCGCAAATTTTTTGGTGTGGGGGTTTGCCATGTCCAAGTTAGAGGTTATTCTAGAGTTGCTTGCTGATGGCGGGTGGCATGGTATTGTGGAGGTGCAGCAGAGGCTCGGCTTGGATGCGTACACGGTAGAAGAGGTTGTGGCTTTTTTGTGTGAGTATTGTTTTGTGCAGGTTGATGCGGAGCGTGGGCTGGTTAGGGTTAACCCTGATTTTAAAAAGTTGTTTGTTGAAACGGTTACTTAAAAATACGTGTTGATTTATGTTTTAAATTGGGATTCTTTTTTGGATTTCGTTGTGGTCTGTTTTTGGTTCCATGTATATGGCTATTGTGATTTCGTTTTTGTTTATGCATAGGAGTTTGGCGTCTTTGCCTTCTATGATGATGTTTTCGGCTTGGCCTAGTTCGAATTTTTCTGTGATTTCTTGGCTGGATTCGAGTGTTTGTGACGAGAGGATTGCGTATTGGATTAGTTTTTCGGTTTCTTCGATGTCTATTGTTGCGGTGGTTGTGTTTCTTAGTATGTAGCCTGTTACGCCTTTGGTTTTGCGGATTTCGGCGAGGGTTTTGCTGATTCTTGTGAAGGTTTCTTCTTCGTGTGGGATTGTGTCTTCGATGATTACGGGTGTGGTGGTTTCATGTATGCTTCGTTTTTTTCTTGTTGTTTGTTTTTCCATTTTATTCGACCACCGGTTTTACCATTACTAGGTCGCCTTGTGTGGCTTCTAGTGTGATTTGGATTTTTTCGGGGAGTTTGATTATGCCTTTGCCTTCTTGTTTGGAGTCTTTGATGGGTTTGAATTTGCAGCGGGTTGTTTTTCCGTTTAGGGCTTCTATGTGGACTTCTTTGATTTTGTCTTCGCCGTAGAGTTCGTTCCAGTCTTCTATTAGGGATTTGTCGATTTGTACTGTGTCTCCGCGTACGAGTATGCCGCTTAGGGTTTCGACGATTAGTTGGGTTACGGGTGGTTTTGTGGTTGATGTGCTGCTGTCGTCTTCTTCGTCTTTTCCTTCGCCTCTGGGGGTTTCTGTTTCTTCTTTTTGTTCGGCTGGTTCGGCTTGTTGGAGTGGTTCGAGTTGTTCTGTTGTTGTGGCTTGTTCGGCTTCGGCTTGGGCTGCTGCTTCGGTTTGCTCCGTTTGCTCGGTTTGTTCGATTTCTTCTGGAAGTTCAAGTTCGGTTGGGGCGGGTTCTTGCGGGGCTGGGATGTTGTCGACTAGTTTGATTACTATGGGTATGAGTGTGCGTGTTAATGCGTTGATGTATTTTTCGTCTGCTGTTTTTGATAGTATGGTTGCCATGTGATAGTCGTTTATGCAGGAGATGTTTATTTTGCCGTTGGCGGCTTGGATTGTTGTGGCTTGTAGGCCGCCTATGGCGTCGGCTCTTTCGGCGATGGTTTGGAAGGCGTTTATGGTGTTGTTTGCGGCTGTTTCGTTTGTGTTTTCGGTTTTGGCGATGAGCGTGTTATCTTTGAATATGATGGCGTGTAGGATGTCGGGGCAGGTGTTTTGTAGCTCCGCTAGCGTGTTGGTTAGTGCTTGTGTGTATAGGTTGCTGCTCATTGTTTTTCGGATCTCCTGCATGGTTGGTTAGGTGGCGCTGTCATTGTTTAGCTTATTTTGAAAAGTATGCGTTCTGGTACTCCTTCGTTTTGGACGACTAGGTACTTGAGTCCTTCGGTGTCGCCGAGTTGATCTAGCCATTTGAGGGCTTCGCGGGCTTTTTGTAGGACGAGTAGGCGTTCTTGGTGGCTGCGTACGACGGATTCTATGGCTGTTAGTTCATGGAATGGGTTGGCGTCTAGGACTATGCTTAGGTCGCCTACGGTGATTTCGCCGAGGCTTTCGGTTGCGGTTTTGGTTTTTCCTGCGAGTTTCATGACTACTTCGCGGATTTTCTTTGATTTTTCCGCTAGTGTGCGGATTTCATCTAAGCGTCGCAGGTATTCGCCTAGTGTGCTTTTTGTGTCCGCGATGTCTTTGTCTAGTTTTTCGGCTATTTCTTCGGCTGAACCGTATTCTTTTATTTCTACTACCATTTTTGTTTTGCACCTCCAAAGAGGAAACAAGAGAAAGGGAAAGTTGGAGCTAAAGGTTTTAGCTCACCCTACCCCCAAGGAATGCTTAGAGCAAAGCTAAACAGGGGAAATTATGCTGGTCCGACTGCGGTGTATGTGAATGTGTTGCCTTTCGAGGATATCAGCTTAACCTGATAGTTATAGCCTTCTTTCCATTCTTCATCAATGGTAATAACTATGCCTGAGTTCGCCGCCGCTGTTCCTGAGTCTGGCTCGAAAGACGTAGCGTCAGTAACGTCTTCATTGTTGAGATAAACTGCGCTTATGGTGACAGAAGCTGTTCCAGTATTGTTTGCAATAATTGTAATAGTTCTAGAGCCTTCGTTCCCTTCAAAGGTCATTCTTGTTATTTTGAGTTCTTCTGTTGCCATGAATCCTGTGGTGAGTGCGCCCATCCATGCGGCTACGGCGATGCTGACTGCGACTGTGACGGCTATGAGTATGATTGATGCGACTACGGGGCTTAGGGCTTTCCTGCTGTGTCTTAGGTTTTTCATTTCTCTTTTTATCCCTCCTTTTGGGATTGCTGTTTATGTTAGGCAGGAATAACCATTTAAATCTTACGACTTAATACACTATATTACACATGCGTAGAACAAAACAACACAAAAAAACAACAAACAACAAAAACCATGGAAAAACAAACATACAAAAACAAACTGTACAACAACACAGCAGCAATATGCACCGCAAGCTTAAACGGCAACTTTGTCAAAGAAGTCGAGAAGAAGCTCCGCCACTTTCTCGCCGAACTCCGTAATCATATAATACTTCTTCAACGGGTCAATCCGCTCGCTCTTCGCCAAGCCCAGCTGCTCAATCTCAATCATCCGCGCCCTGAAAGTGCCATCACTCAACGTCAGCTTATTCTCCCGCATAAAATCCTTAGCTTCCTTCCACTTCCCACGATTAAGATACAGCAACAGCAAACAGTCAATCGCATGGTCCTTCTCCAGCATCGCCTTAATCGCCGACAGCTTCTCATCAGTAAGAATATGCTTAACCTTCTCCTCATCTCCATTCTTCTTCATATTCACCAACTCACACCTACACTTTTACATATGCAGTATAGCATAACTTCCTTTTAAGATTTAACCTATATTACGAATCATGAAACATTACAGGAGACAACCACCTTCAGACAACAGAATATAACCAAAAACACCACAGATAACCCCCTCTACTGGCTTCTGCATTGATTGGCTAATAGCCGCCAAATATGAAGGCCACCAAACTCAACCATTCACTCTACCCTTCTTCACAAACTGCCGCTCATAAATCCGCCAAACCTCCTCCACACTATCCGCCTCGTCCGCGCTCTTGTCATCTCGCACACGAACAATACGCGCAAACCGAAGCGCCACACCAGACCGATACTTCGGGCTCCTCTGAACCTCATTAAAAGCAACCTCAACCACAACACGCGGAAGCACAACCACGCGATTACCCTCCTCACGCACAACCAACGCCCTAAGCCGCCCCGTCATCTCAGCCAACTCCACGTCAGTTAAACCCTTAAACGTCTTACCCACCTCCAGAAACTCGCCAGCCACAGCACCCCGCGCAGCCAAATAATAATCCGAAAGCCAACCATGCCGACGCCCATAACCATACTCCGCAGCAGTAATCACCAAATCCAAAGTCCCCAACACAGGCTTAATCTTAAGCCAACGCTTCCCCCGCGCCCCCGGCAAATAAGAGCCATCAAGCCTCTTCGCCATCACACCCTCATGCCCCGCATCCATGGCCTCCTTCAAAAACGCCTCCGCCCCATCTTTCCCGTCAACAATAACCTGCCTAGTCAAGGGTATACCACCAGCATTATCAGCCAATATTCGCCTACGCTGCACATACGGAAGCGAGATAAGGCTTTCCCCGTTGAGATAAAGCACATCAAACAAGTAGAGCGCCACAGGAACCTTCTCAGCAGCATCCCGAACCCCATGGACACGCTTAAACCTACGCATCAAATGCTGAAAAGGAACAGGACTACCGCTGGAATCCACAGCCACAACCTCACCCTCCACTATAGCTTCACCAGCCTTAACATTAGCCCTAACAGCTTCAACAATCTCCGGCAAACTACCAGTCACATCAGTAAGCCTGCGACTAAAAACACGCACCTCCCCACCACGCTTATGAATCTGAACACGCGCACCATCATACTTAAACTCAAAAGCCGTTACGCCACCATGCTCAGCCAACGCCTCACCAACATCACCCGCCACTTGAGCCAACATCAACCGCACAGGCCTAAAAACCTGAAAACCCAAACCCTCCAAACGCGCCCTGCCCCCAGTCTTCGCCAAAGCAGCCACCTCACCAATATCCCCCAAAAACATGCCCGCCTTCTGCACTACAGCCAACGGCACATCAAAAGCCCGCGCAACCGCCTGCTCCATCAACCCCTCATTCAAACCAGTCCGCATCTCACCAACAAAAAGCTTCACCAAATACTTAACCTCCAAAGGCGACGCCCTACCTAAAAGCGCCATCATCAAACGCTCCTTCCTCTCCCGCGAACCCGAACCCGCTGCACCAGCAATGGACTCCAGTAAACGCCTAACCTCAAGAATCGTTAACTCCCCCTCCAGCAGCAAAACCTGCCTCTTCACAGTGGCTTTTTCAAAAACCGCCATAGCCGCAGCGCCAACATCACCCGTAGCAGCGAACGCCTCACGAAAAACGCTCCAACCAGCACCCACCAACCGCTGGAGAACACCGCTAAGAGTTGCCCAGCTCACATCCAAGGTTTTCTGGCTCCACCTCGGAAAAGCCCGCCCAAGAATCATGGAAACAGCAGGCTCCACCTCCTCCGCCTCTAACTGCCTCAAAAACTCCGCAGCCAAATCAATTATCTCCAGCCGACTTTTGGTAGCCTCTACCTTCTCGAGAAGAACAGCCAGAGACTTGAAAACCGTAACCACACCACAGAACCCCAAAACCCTGCAGCGGAATAGGCTAAGTTATTATTATGCAAATTCAAAGTAAAAAAGGTGAATGATAAAAACCAACGGCAAAACACGAAAACCGCTTAGAAACTGCTCTCGAGCTTCGCCTTAACCTCTTTAATCCGCTTATCCAACTCCGCAACTTTTGCAGCGTTACCCAACGCCCTATAACAGTCCCTAGCAAAATCCAAAGCACTCAAACCAAAACGGTCATAACCCTTCTCAAACGAAAGCTCCGCAGACCGCATAAACTGCTCAGCAGCCGACTCATACTCCTTCAAACTAAAGCCGCACTCACCAGCCTTATAAAGCATAGTCGTAGCATCAAAAAAATTCTGCTTCTTCCGGTAAAGCTCCGCAGTCCTCAAGAAAAGCTCACGCGCCTCCGCAAACTTGCCAGAATCAAAGAGGTTATTCGCATCCTTATGCATCTTAACAGGATCTTCCTTTTCACTCATAACCTTCAACTCATCAAGGCTATAAGCAGCACACTACAATTTAGAGTTTCCCCTACAACCAACACAAAAAATATAGAGTTAAAAAGAAACACAAACCAATAACAACCAGAAACACGGGGATTAAACCTGAACACACACAAAACACCACTCAAACTAGCCATAGCAGCAATCTTCGCCGCACTAGTATTCATAGTCACCTCACAAATACCACCCATACCCATACCCGCAACATCAGGATACTTCAACATCGGAGAAACAACAATCTACATCGCAGCACTACTCTTCGGCCCCTTCGTCGGCGCCCTCTCCGGCGGAATAGGCGCCGCACTGGCAGACATCTACCTGGGCTTCAGCATATTCGCACCAGCCACACTAACAATAAAAGGCATAGAAGGCGCAATCGTCGGCTACCTAAACCAGAAACTCGGAAAACACATAAGCAACACCACACTCCGCGCCATCATCGCAGTCACAACAGGCGGCGCAGAAATGGTCACAGGCTACTTCCTATACGAACAACTCGTCCTAGGATACCCCCTCGCTTTAGCACTCGCAGAAGTACCCTTCAACCTCGTACAAATGCTCATAGGCCTAATAATCGCAGTGCCAATCATGCACGCAGTACTACGCGTCTTCCCACAACTTAAAAGCTAGACACGCAACAGTCTAACACGGGAAACAAAATGAAGCTGCCGCCTGGAAAAATCCCCACAGACATACTAAAAGAAGTTGTTTTCAAAAACCTAGGCGCCAAACGCAAAGAAGTCACCATAGGCCCAGCAGCCGGAATCGACGGCGCAGTCCTAGACCTCGGAGACAAAGCACTAATAGTCTCCATGGACCCCATCACCGGCGCAGTTGAACGCATCGGATGGCTCGCCGTCAACGTAAACGCCAACGACGTAGCCACCTTCGGCGTCGAACCCGCCTTCCTATTCTCATGCATGCTACTCCCAGAAAACGCGGACAGAACGCTTGTGGAATCCATAAGCAGCCAAATGAGCACGGCAGCTAAAGACTTGGGCATAGCCATAGTAGGCGGACACTGCGAATCCACACCCAGCTTAACAAACCCAATAGTCGTAGGCTGCATAATGGGCATAACAGCGAAAGGAAGCTACGTCACCGCAGCCGATGCTAAACCAGGAGACAAACTCATACTAACAAAAAGCGCAGGCATCGAAGGCACAGCCATCCTAGCCACCGACCGAGAACACACCCTAAAACAAACCATGAGCACACGGGAACTGCAAGCCGCAAAACGCTTCTACAACCAAATAAGCGTGGTAAAAGACGCATTAACAGCCTACAGGACAGGCGGCGTCCACGCCATGCACGACCCAACCGAAGGCGGCGTAGCCGGCGGCATCCACGAGATGGCAGACGCCTCAAACCTAGGAGTAAAAATCTTCAAAGACGCAGTTCCAGTCAAGCCTGAAACAGCACAAATCTGCAGCCACTTCCAAATTGACCCGCTACAGCTAATCAGCTCAGGCGCACTGCTCATAGCTGCAGAACCAGAAAAAGCCGACGCCATAACTCGCAGCCTAAAACGCGAACATATTCAAGCCGCAGTCATCGGCGAATTCACAGAAAACACAAAACAACGAGTACTCATAAAAAACGACGGAGCCGTGGAGGCTTTACCGCGGCCGCTATCGGACCACCTTTGGATTGCGCTGCGACGCTGAAAGGCCTCTGGCGCCGTGAACAGAAAGCTGAAGAAACCACTGAATCATAAAAATCGGATAAAGCAAAATGTAAGAATACATACGCGAATAAAGCACGCCACATCTAAACTCGATAATGGCTTGCGAAACACCATTCTGCAAACTCCAATTCGACGGCGACTTAAAATGCAAACAATAAATGTCGTCACCCACCACAGTTTTGTATCCCTTCCCCTTTATCCAATTAATTATGTAAGCGTCCTCGTAAGCATGCAACTGCTCAGGAATATGGATGCCCTCCACAGCCTCACGGCGAATAAGCGTATCATGCATGCCGCCACGAAGACCAAAACACTGCCGAGCAACGAGACTCTGCAACTTCACAAAACGCTTATCCGTCATGTTAGGAATAACATCGATGTTCACTCCCCACACTGCGCCAACATCGCTGCGCATGTTCTTTTCAGCCTTACTAAACCAGCCCCTACTGAGGATTACGTCACTATCAACAAACATGAACCACTCCGTGGTCACCTCTTGCAAGCCTTTCTCCCGCGCCCTTGCCCGCGAACCAGCCACAGATAAAACCTTAACATTCCCATACTTCCTATCAACCTCATCCACAATCTTCAAGGTGCGATCAGTGGAAAAACCATCAACAACTATCAAGTTCTTAACAGGCACGTTCTCATAAACCGACGCCAAACACCTACCAAGCAAATGCTCACTATTCTTTGTAAGCACCACAACATCTATCAGCTGCAACACCGCACCCCACATCACCCTTTCTTGGATAAGCGTTAATGTATGAAACCTATTAGAAAAATAAGAGTTTACCGCCACATGGCTTCGCTAAAACACGACACAGCAGCAGGAAAACTATACGCTTGAACGATTCTTCTTATTGGCGAAAAACTGATACAGCGAATAAGCCGTGTAAAAGCCGTAAGCAAGCGTTAACTTAGCCAGTAAAGTTGCCCTTCCAATGCTAACCGCATCGGATATTAAGCCTAAGCTGCCGCGAAAAGTCCAAACACTTTCAGGCCGATAATGAATACAGAACGGGTCATAACAAGCAACCAGCCTATAGCCTTTACTGGCTATCCAATCCTTGATGTATGCATCCTCAAAAACATGAAGATTCCTTGGAATTTCAATGTCTCTAACAGCTTCTGTGCGGATAAGCGTGTCATGCGTTCCGCCGCGAAGGTCAAATATCTTCCGCGTAATCCACAAAAACATTTTGAGAACCCTCGGGTTTTTGATTGTGGACCAAACCTCGATTCCCCAAACGGCGCCTACATCCGCGGCTAAGTGCTTTTCCGCTTTTCTAAACCAGCCCTCACACAGAACCACGTCGCTATCAACGAACATGAACCATTCGGTCTCAACATGCGCTATGCCCTTCTGCCTCGCCGTAGCACGATTCCCCCTGTCATGGAGCAGCAAAACGTTTCCATACTTCTTCTGGAAACGCTGCACTATCTCCAATGTCTTATCAGTTGAATACCCATCCACAACTATCAAACGATTAACTGGAACATTACCGTAAACAGATTCAAGGCACTCTCTAAGCATTCTGTCGCTATTTTTTGTAATTACAACCACGTCAACACGCATATTCACTATTCAACCACTATCCCCTAATATAGATTCAGAGCCTTAGCGGTTCACTGCAAGACCGCAAAATTAGCAACGCTTAGCCACTACAGCCGAAAAGCGATTTACACATAATCCTTCAAACCAGCGAATCTGCTCGCCTTCGCATTCGTTTGAAAACGCGGGATTCTGCCTTATGACTTATATAAGTGTAGAATAGGTCTATTAAAACAGGCAACAATTACATACACGGTGCTCAGTGATTGAATACAAGTTTACGGAAGGCTTCTAGAATCGCAATTAACGCGCTTATGCCAAATAGGCCGCATCATGCGCAGTGGATGATTACGAGAAGATGCAATTACAACTGTAGAGGCTGCAACGTCTGGAAGGAACAAGACCGAAAAGAGTTAACCACGGAGCAAATAAAACAAGGATTGGACATACTGAAGAAACTTGGCCTCGTGGAGATTGTGCTATCAGGCGGAAACCCGCTTTTAAGAGAAGACGCCGCTGAAATAATCGACTACGCATCGAAGCTTTTTGTAACCACCGTATATGACAACGGCAGCATGGCTGCAAAAAAAATCGATGCCTTACGAAACGCGGATTTCGTGGCAATTTCAATAGACAGCTTAGACGAAGCTAAAAACGATTACATCAAGGCTGTTCCCGGCGCATGGAAAAGAGCCATGGAAACCGTTGAAACTCTCCACAGAGAAGGAATAAACGTTAGCGTGACTCCTACAATTTCGCAGTTAAACCTTTATGAAATCGTGGATATCACAAACTACTTCACCAATAAGGGAATCCCGGTTTGGTATTGCCTCTACTCTTATGATGCAAGTGAAGATAAAAATCAACTTTTCAGAATCGGCAAAGCAAATGACGAGTTCATCATAAAAGACAAACAGGCAATGGTTAAGCTTTGTGATTCGCTATTAGAGCTGAAAAAGAAAAACAGGAAAATCCTCATGACAGACGAACTACTGAAAATTCTCAGAGCGCTATTTTCAGAGGGCAAAAGAACATGGAGTTGCCGTGCGCTTCAAAACTTTTTAGTCATAGATCACCTAGGCAGAATCGCAGGCTGCCATGTCCACAATTTCGCCGGTTCAATATTTGATTTACCTAAAATCTGGAACAGCGAAAAATTCAATTCGCTACGTGAAACCTACAGCAAATGCACACAGTGCACTTATTTATGCTACATCTTTTATTCAGTTCACGGAAGCCCATATGGGCATCTATTGCTGGCCAGAGACCAGTGGAAAAACGCAAAGCTCCTTTTAGAAAAATAGGTGTTAGACTTCCAGATTTGGCAGAGCATCGAGAACCCGCGCTATCGTGTGTGTAATGGGGGCGTCAAATTTTTGCCCCGTTTCGATATCCTCAATGGGCAGGCTATATATGAAGAACACCATGCCCGTGGGCGCGGTTTCCATTATTACGCGTGGTCCTTTGTCTTTGGGTTTTTTCAGTTCAAGGAAAGCTGGTAGAAGTGTGATGAAAATGAGGAGCAGCAGTGTCATGCTGAATAAGACAAACATCGGAGTCAGATTCAGAATCATGCCAATCTTTTGAGCAATATTGCTCAATTCCCAATATAACAATTTCCATTGCCAAAATGATGCGTCTTAGCCCAGTAGACACGGTTTTTCCCAAGCATTTTCGAAGCAAGAAGATCAAAAAACGCTTTGGTGCATATGAGGATATTATACAAGTAAACGAAAAGCAACAGAGAAAGCAACCAGTGAATCCGCGTTCGACCATCTAGATAAGCGCCTATTCCAACTTCAAAAAACGGCGCAAAATTTCCAACGAAACTGTAAAGAGCCAGGGGCATCAAAAGCCAAAGTGTAGAAACAAACTGCGAAGCTCCAAGGATAAAAAGAGAAATCCCCGCGAAAAACGCGAGTAGCGTTATAACAGGTAGGAAGTAAACGTGCAAAATAAGCAAACCGTCAAGTTTCTCTTTCAAATTTAGTTTCTTACTTTTCAAAACGCGAAGTGCATTTTTAAAACAAACCTGCATGTGACCTTGTGCCCACCGGTGTCTCTGCCGCCAATAAGCTTTCCAGTCAGCTACAGCTTCTTCATAACATTCAGCGTCACTTGCATAGCGAACCTTAAAGCCCGCGAGGTAAATCTGAAACGTCAAATCTGTGTCCTCAGCTAATATTGATTCGTCAAAACCGCCCAGTTCTTCCATAACTCTTCGCCTGAAGCCGCCGACGGTGCCGCCGAACTGAGGTATAAGACCTAGAACGTCCCGCGCTTCCTGGTCAATTCGGTAGCCGCTGATCCGCTCCAACGTAACCAGCCGAGTTACAACACTTTGCGCTTCGTTTAAAACAACGGGGCGCCCTTGTACTGCGCCAACAACGGGGTCGGCGAAAACTTTTACGAGCTTTTCCACGATATCCCGCTGAGGGTAATAGTCTGCGTCGAAACATAGCACAATTTCGCCTTTTGCATGTTTTAAGCCGAAGTTTAAAGCAGCAGGCTTCCCTTTGCCGCCATCCTCTTTATCTCTATGCAGCACGGTTATTCTTTCATATCGTTTAGAATATTCTTCGGCAATTTGCCCGGTGTGGTCAGACGAAGCGTCATCAACTACTATTATTTGAAGCTTATCTGATGGATAAGTCAGCTCACAAATTCGCTGCAACAGTCGACCAATAACATTTTCTTCATTATGCGCTGGAATTAGTATTGAAACTGTTGGTTCATACTTTGACTCGGCTACGCAGGTAGCGGAATGGGGCTTTTTGATCTTTCTTAAAACTGCTAAAGTGAAAATGTAATGTCTGACGAGATAAGCGGTTACCAGTACGGCGGTAAACAAAAGGATAGCTTTCGAGAATTCGATGATCAAGCTTTCACCATTTCACGCATGTTTTTAGGCGTAAAAGAGGATAAGCTTACTGACCAAAAGGATATGATCCACATGAAATTGAAGATGGGCTGCGACACTGCGTAAAAGAGGTTGAATATTTCTCCGAAAAGCATAACGCCTGCTGCAGCGAAAAGCTGTAGAAAAAAGTTCCAAGCTAAACCTATGATGTTGCCCAGTGTTAACAGGCTTAGTTTTTTAATGAATGCCCCATCCAGCTGGAAGATAAGGGAGAAAAAAAGCAAATTGAAGATTAAGAGAGCAACTGTGGATTCTATGCTAATAAAGCGGAAAGAAGCAATTAGGCATAATGCAATTGTTTCTAAAAGTAAAGCGGCAACTATTTGAGTTATGCCAAATTTCATTTGGCCTTCTCCCTTCTATTCTATGGTATGCCCTTTTCAAGGGTTGTTTCTAAAAGTTAATTCTATAGGAGGTCGTTCAGTTTTAAAACTTGCGGCTACGCGCTATTCCAGAAATCGGTGGAGACGCTACGGATTTTCGCTTTTGAGAACAAGATTATCCATTACCATGCAGAGTACTTGGAAAACTTCGTTTGCATCCAAGTTATCAGTGTCCAAAATCAGGTGGAACGGCGCGAAATCTTCGCCCAGACTAAAACCGTATAGTTTCTTGTAGATTGATTTGGTTCTTGCTTCTTTCTCCCTCAGCACTTGCAGAGCGTTTTCCACGGAGATTCCGTCTCTCTTGGCGATTCGGCGCGCCCGTTTCTCTTCAGAAGCAGCCAGCCATATCTTGAAGCCTGTTTTAAGCAGCCAAGGCATCGCCCAGCTATCTAAAATAACGTTTCCCTGCTCCGCGTACTGCAAGAGTTTATCGTCCACGGTCTTGTCAAATTGCGGGTTGCTTTCTCGCTTCTTCAAAAAGCTGATGCCCTCAGGGCTTTCCCACCAGCCGCGGCTGGAAGGGTTGTATCCTTCGTCTTTGGCTAGCTCCTTCAGCGCGTCTCCGCCTGAATAATAGCGCAGCCCGTATTTCTGCGCGAGCTTCTTGGCTAGGGTGCTTTTTCCAGTTCCAGCCATGCCTGAAATGCAGACAACAATTTTTTTCTCGACAGCGGGCTTCTCGTTTCTGCTCATGGTTCTGCTCAACCATGCATAGTGTTTATTCTATGGGCGTTATGCCTATTACGCGGGAGGCAAGAGTTCCGAAGAAGAAAGAGCATATCATGTACCAGATAAGCACGGGGATTCCGCCGAAGCCGGGCACGTAAGCTACAGAGTTTCCTCCGTAAACTGGAATTAGAAAAACCCACCAAATGATTACGTAGCTAAAGGATATTGGAAGGAGAACTGTCTGCGGCTTCATCATTTTAGCCTGCATATTTCTTATCTGCGATTCTTTCTTTTTCAGTTTCTCAATTTGCTTTGTGTCGTTAGCGCGCATGGCTTGCAGCAGCTGCGATTGGTACTCGGCTGTTTCCTTCCGCATCGCCTTGTATTCTTCCCAGCCGCACATGCGATTTATCAGCAAACGCTGGATTGTCATGTTAAGAAAGGAAACGGCAAATGCGATAAGCATTACAATGAGTGTTGCTAACGGAATGTCTGTAATGAGCATGTTCCCTTTTTTCTCCTTGCGCGGAAACGCCCCGGGTCTTTTAGCCTATTTTTCTTTTCTTGTTAATAACCATTTTTGCTCCTGAAAACCGCAAATCCTTCTTTCAACTCTTAAAACAGAGCAATCGCGCTGCCAAAGAAATATTGTTTCATAAAAAGTTGGCATTGCACTTCGACTACGTAGGCGTCAACGCTATAGCGGAGGGTTTACAGAAACTACTAACAAGCCAAATAAAGGAGAAAAGGAAAACACCGTTGCCGCAAAGCAAAACTGTTATTTGCTGCTTTCCCGTCCAAAAGCCTTCTCAGTCCCTCTCACCACATGCTTACCAGCGTTGCATGCGCAGAGGGTTTGCTGGGGCTTTGGGAGCCAAATTAAAGGAGAGATCTTTAGGAGAAGAGAAACATGGCAATCTGCTGCTGCAGATAAGCCGTATTTCCCAAAGCCCACTCAGCTCCTCCAAACTTGAACATGAAAAATAGCCCAAAAAAGGGGTGAGTTTTTGTGCGTTCTCAGCATGGCTACCGCTTCCTCAGTATCAGAAGCCCAACAAGCACAACAGCAACGATTATGGCGACTGTGGAGATGGCGAAGTAGGTTTCGACTGGCGCTTGCGGCGTAGCTGTGGTTTCTGGCGTTGCTGGCGGTGCTTCCTCGACGTAAATGGCTGTTTCAGCAGACGAACCATAGTAGGATTCCGAGCCTGCAAAGCGGGCGATAACAGTGTACTTGCCCGGCACTGGTGGCTCAAAGGTGGCGCTGAAGAATCCATCTGCATCGCTTGAAGTTGTAGCAACCTCGTAGCAGTTGTTATTAGGGTCGACAACAGTTAGGGTAATTTCAACGCCTCTAACATCTGCAGGGCGCTCAAATTGCATATATACATATTTCATCCATTCGCCCATGCATTCATCAGCAACTGCTGGAACGCCGTTCGGGAACCGCTTCTGCAAGACTACGTCGTCAGTGCCTGGGGAAATATCTGTTACCGTGCCTTTCACAAGAACAGATTTGCCAAGCTCGACTGCGGTATCAGGTGCTGAAACCGTAATAGCGCTAGGACCCTTACCTAAGGCGTATATACGTTGGTCATATGTGTTTTGTGTCACTATTATGCTGTCGCCGATAATTGCCAGAACGCCCCAATGTGTACTTCTCAAAAGACCGTCCACTCGCCAAATAAGATCTCCAGTGTTAGCGTCGAGACAAATGAATGGTGCGCCACGCGGTCTAGGATCAACAGGTGAATGCTCAGCATGAGCCAAATAGAACTTGCCATCTGCTATAAACATCGGCTCTAGCCACCAATAATTGCCTAGCTGATATTCAGTATAGGTATCATCCGCAACGTATCTCCACAGAAAAGCACCTGTTGTAGCGTTGTAGCAGTATACTATACCGCCTACACCTACCGAGTAGAATTTGCCATCATAAATGAACTTGCCGTCACCGAAGTACATGTCTTGGTATATTTGCGAGGGAGTTGGACCCCACAAGTAGTCGCCGGTTTCTATGCTGAATCCATAATGTTGCCTTGTCTCTTTTATGCTAAGTACGCCTACCTTGTCTTTTATGCTCCAAGCTACCCAACCGCCGCTCATACCAGCGAAACTTACTTGACCTTCTGCCCATTCAGAAGGTGCCTTCCAGGTCTTGTTGAACATCAACTGTCCTTCTGAGCCTGGCTTGAGATTAATAGCCCACAAAACCACTTGTGAAAGGTCTGTGTATGAACCCACTGCTCTATCCGCGTAGAATGTTGCACGTACTGCGCCAGGCAAATCTGTTGTGGTTATAGTCTTGTTCCACTCAATTCCCCTTGTGGCATCATAGGTCACACCGCGAACTGCGCTGCCCCAGCTTCCAAGAGATGAGCCTGAAAGATCACGCATGACAACCTTCGATGAATTCCATAGAGTCATCCAGCCTCCAGCTAAATCAATCGTATATCTGTATATTTCGCCGTTTGGTCCGTAAAGGTTGGTGCCTGAAGGAACATTTGTCATCGTGTATCGCCATTCGCCAGTTAGGGCTTCGAAAGCATGCCAAGTGGTCCCAACGGTAACCCACAGGTAAGAGAAAGCGCCGTGATAGTTGAACCCGTCCCAGTAAAGAATTTGACCGAATGCTATTCTGCGATTATCAAGGAAAGTTTTTGTCCACAATTCTCGTCCAGTGTGCAAATCGACTGCAACTACTTCTTGCTGTGGCTGGCCTGACTCAAATTTGTTATAGTAGAGTACTCCAGAAATGATCACTGAACCTGACCATTTGCCTTCATAAGCATCACCTATCCCGTAACTGTGTGCATCGTAGTCTCCACCTATAAGCCCGCCCATGGTGTCACCTATTGGTCTTGTCCAAAGTATATGTGGGCTTTCAGGAGCTTCTGCGTTCCCTGGAGCGTACCACTGTTCTCCAATGCTAGTTCCCATTAAACTAAATGGTGCAAGCCAGTTTCCTCCAACAACTGCCCACTCTCTGAGCTGCGAATTTATCGGTCGCGTCCAATATTCGTTGGGCAACGCATGTCCAGGATAATAAGATATTGGTTCTTCCAGCGCAACCAATGTCAGCGGCTCGCTACTGCTTGCTAAGAATGTTGTGTTAGCTGGGAGATATAACGTCGGATTAGGGTTTGTTTGTGTAGGAAAGTGCGCTTGCAGAGTGTAGTTGCCAGGCATTGTTGGAATGTATACAACACCAGTTCCTCCGGTAGTGTCAGTTTTGTATGGTCCGAGGGTCTCGGTGATACCATCAGGTCTTGTAACCGTCACAGTCAAACCGGTGAAGCCGTCTGTTGGCCATAAAACTGAGTCCGCAATCCCAACATGAAGAAGAACTTCTTGGCCAACACCTACGGGGTTAGGCATGGCGCCTATGAAAGCATATGTTTTCTTTGACATTTGCGCATTGGCGTTTGGTAAAGCAATCAGTGTTACTGCAAAAGTTAAAACCAGAAATGTGGCGAATGCAACTGTAGCTTTGTTTTTGTTCATTTTTCTTTTTCTCCTAAAGTTTTGTGCTGAAACTGTTCCTTTCCGAGAAGTTTAAAGAGTGGCTAGTACACCGTGTACTAATAGCCCAAACAAGAACAAGCGAGGAAAGCCAA
>JAWCMT010000013.1:0-27274 GCA_038849555.1 Bathyarchaeia archaeon
TGTTAATATTTTATAAATGTTTCTGAATAGCCGACCAACACAAATACACAACGCTGAAAAAAGCCTCGGGCGGGCTTTGATCCCGCGGCCTGCTGCTTACGAGGCAGCCGCTCTGCCTGGCTGAGCTACCGAGGCACAGCCTAATCGCTAATCCACTTTTGTGAACACATTTTTAAATGTTCGGCACCAAAGCATGCTAAGCGTCAGTTTTAAAAGGCTTCAGCACCCTTAAAATGTGCATGTACAGGGAGAGTTTTTGAGGGGAGAGGATTGCTTAGTTGAATAAGCCTAGAGAATTTAAAGATAACGAAGGTAAAGCGGAAAAAGAGCTGGGCGAGCGGGAGATAATTGAGATTATACGAAGCCGCCTCAGCGTTATGGCTGATGCGCCTGTGCCTTTTGGTGATGATGTGGCCGCCGTGGACATTGGCAAGGAGCGCGTTGCCGTTTTGAAGACAGACATGCTTGTAGGCTGCACTGACGTGCCGCGCGGCATGAGCCTGTGGCAAGCAGCGCGTAAAGCAGTGGTTATGAACGTTAGTGATTTTGCAGCTAAGGGCATTCAGCCCGTGGCGCTGCTTGTGTCTCTTGGGCTACCGCGTGGGTTAATGCGTAAGGATGTGGATGAGATTGCGCGGGGGTTGAATGCGGGGGCCCGCGAGTACGGCGCCTACGTTGTTGGCGGCGACACGAATGAAGCCTCTGACCTGGTTGTTTCAGTTTCGCTTTTCGGAACCGCTGACCGCAAAACGCTTATGCTGCGCAACGGCGCCCAAGTTGGCGACATCGTGGCGGTTACAGGCTTCTTCGGCAAAACAGCTGCTGGCTTGCGATTACTCGCGGATGGCTTTGTAGTTTCGAAAGAGCTACGTGAGGTGCTTTTGAACGCGGTTTGCATGCCGCAGGCGCGGCTTCGGGAGGGCTTGGCGCTTGGCAAGTCAGGCGCCGTTTCAGCCTCAATCGATTCAAGCGACGGTTTAGCTTGGAGCCTGCATGAGCTTGCGCGGATGAGCGGCGTGGGCTTTGTAATTGAGAGCGTACCTGTTGCTGAGGAAGTGCGCAGGTTCGCAGAGTTTAACAGGCTTGACCCGTTGGAGCTTGCGCTTTATGGCGGTGAAGAATACGAGCTGGTAGTAACCGTTAAGCCTAAGCGGTGGGTTGAGGCGAAAACGGTTGTCGAGGCGATGGGCGGTTGCTTGTTGCCTATTGGGAGGGCTACGCGGGACAGGCAGGTGCTGCTGGATGTTGACGGCAAAAAGGGCGTGATTGAGCCGCGCGGTTGGGAGCACTTCCGAAGCAAGAGCACTTCAAAGCATTGAAGCGGCTTTGTCTAAGATGTAGTTGAGTATGGTTATGCATGATGCTGCAAGGTAGGGCTGTTTGCCTAAGCTGATTTTTTCGCCGTAGCGGAGCGCGTACGCCTCTGCCTTTTTGGGTAAGCCTACGTGGTCGCCGAGCACGAACACGGCGTTTTCAGAAAGCGCGGCTTCAATGGCGTCTTTTCCGCCTTCTTCGAGCACGTAGATGCGCTTGGTTTCCGCTTTGGCCTTCAGCAGCGCTTCGAAGCTTGTCTTGCTTGTGGTTATGCCGGGATGCTGCTTGCCAGAGAGCACCTTCTTGAGGATGCGTTGCCAAGTGTCCACATCCGTGCGCACATCATAAAGCCTTGCTCCGTCGATTTCGATGTGCAGCGGAGGGACTGGCGGCCCGTTGAGGACGGCGTGGAAAGTGACGTTTCGGCGTATGCCATGCGAGAGGAATAGGCTTGCGACTATGCATTCATGCACGATGTCTAAGCGCCCAGCATCGTGGAGGCTGCTGAAGGCAGCGTCAGTTCTGCCCAGACGAGAAAACAGTACGAACTCACGCGACAAGGGCACCACAAGCTACTGTTATTACAATGTCTGCTTTTAAAAAGTCACTATTCCAAAAAATGGAAAAGTGTGCCAACTAAAATTATTAAAAAATATTGTATTACGTGCACATTTTTATATGAAGTGCATAGATAACTAAAATAAGATAATAATGAAAGTTAAAAAAAGCTACTCAAAGGAAGATATATTACGTCTTCTGCAAAAAGTTGAACGAGAATTAGGCAGACCTCCGAAAACAAATGATCATGGTCTTGAGTCGTTAGTTCAAGCTGCAAGAAAAGAGTTTGGTTCATGGGAGCATGCTTTAAGAATTGCAGGGCTACAATCCTATAAAAGTTGGCGAAAGAAAAGGTCGTTTGCAAGCCAAATAATTAGAATATTAAACTATAACCCGATGACTCTTAAAGAACTGAAACAAGAGTTTAGTAGAAACTTTAATTCTAATCGGATATCAGAAACAGAACTTTCAGCTCGCATTATCACCACTATCAAGCAAAATGCCACCATTAAGACTATTGGACCAAGGCGAAGTAGAATTTACTTTATTGCCGGACAAGAGCAACTTGCACGAACTCGACTAGATAATATTTTTTCAACTTTATCAGAACAGCAAGAAATACTTTTTTATAATCTAAGAAAGCCGATGACAAAAGATGAAATAAAGAAACTATTTCCAGGGCAAGAGCATAAGTGTGAAAAATGGCTCAGAGAACTCATTATCTCTGATCTAATATACAAAGCAAAATTTGTAGCAAAAGCTAAAGGTAGTCAAAAATACAATGCTCACAGCCTATTTGGAAAACTCGCATGTAAAATATACTATTGTAGATTTGATTGCTCTGAAGAAATAGCTGACTTTATAATTCAGAACATACCAATCGAAAAAATTAATGAAACTGGCTTCAGAACTTCTTTGACACACCGCTTAAAGTCAATTTTGCCACCAGAAGCATTTAAAGCATTGGAAAGAAAACTATTTTTTGTAATTAATAAAAATACTAAATGGAAGGATTCGAAGCTTGATTACTTTCTTCAATAGTTATTTCTTGCAACATCATATTCTCATACTGAGTAATAAATTCACTTAATGAATTCCCTGAGATAGATCTGGCAATTTCGAATATTATTACTCTCCTAAAATGATGGGCAAGTGAACCTTCTCTTCTAGAATATATGTACTGAGGATGGTCAATATTTATATAAAATACAGCCTTGCTAGCATCCAGTACACATTCATAGGCATTTTTTCCCATACTCTCAAGTTCAAATTTGAACCTCTTGTTTCCGATTTTTATTAAACGCGGGGGGGTCTCTTTCTCTTCCATTTTTTCCTTGCTACTTACTTTTCTTTCCCTTTCTAGTTTTTGTTCTTCAATTTTCTTTATTGTACTTATTACCTCTTTAGCATCGCTTCTTTTGGAATAATGAGCTAAGAAATCCTCAGGTAACTCAGCACCTTCAAGCATTCTCTCAACCTGATGCCGTACTATATCTTCTAAGAGCTTTTTTTCATAGTCTAATTCTTCTCTTGATTGAGACGTTTGAATGTCTCTTGTAATTTCTCTTATCTTCTTTAAAACGGCCTCTTTAAATTCAACAAACTTGGGAGACTCTTCATAAAAACCATTTCTTGTAGCAAGAACTATGTCATCCAACCCATCTGCGTTCAGCACACAATATAGACGGGCTAAAAAAGTTCCTGGACTAGAGATGGAACGCGCAAGATCAAAAATATTAGGATCATCTGCGTTGACCGTTCTGCCATACACTTTAATGTAAACACCAGCAAATTCTCCCAAAGGTGAATCCGAATGTACCAACTTTCCAGTAACTCTTCCGGCTAGTTTTAAAGTGATGTCTATTGCGTATTCTTTTCCTCTTATTACATCTTCTGGTCTAAGTAATTCTCCGTTAAGTATAATTTGAAACTCTGGACTTAAAGGCATATTTCGCGCGATTCTTCGCATGGCCTTTTTTACATCAATTGTCTTCTTTAAACCTATCAGTTCAATAGTTGTGCCATCAGCATCCTTGGTCGGAAATTCTTGAACTTGTATCTGTTCATCACTGAGACCCTTATGCGAGAGTATCCTTTCAAAATCCAAAACCAGACTGCGCTCTATGCCATTCTTCCTAGTTATAATTCGGCATCTATTACATATTACATGCATCGAAAGCTTGCCTATTCCAAACTTACCAATAGTGTGCCTGCTGAATTTCCCAGTTCGGCGGTCTTTTTGTTTTTCACTATAACCTAACCATAAATAGTTTTCAAGACCTTCCCTATCCATGCCTACGCCATTGTCACGAATAGATAGTTTATCTTGAGAAATGTCAATTTCCACTCTTGTGGCATCTGCGTCATAAGAATTGGATATCAATTCATCTAGAACATAGTAAGCATTCTTGTAAAGACTGGAACTGAGGGTTTGAATTAATTCGGCACCAGCTTTAATTGAGGTAGAATAAGATGAGGCATACATTACATCATTCCTTCTTTTTGTTGGTAAGTAGCCAACATTTCTTTTCCAAATTGTGTTAGTGAATAAGTGACATTGGTCCCTTTTCTTTCACGACTAATTAAGCCAAGTTCATGCAATCGACTAATAGCACCTGCTCTAATTGTGTTAATCATAGCCTGCGACCAACCTCTTGAGAAGTGAGCTATTTCCTCATTTAATTCAGAAGGAGAAGATTTGCCATTGTGAACTGCGCGCAAAATTGCCAACATTACTTCTGCTTCTCGCTTTAGGTTTTGGAAAACGTTTTCTATGTAGAACTCGCTCTCAGCTTTACTTAAAGGCAATCCGTAATTTTTTTCATCCAAAATGGGATTTGAAAGGACAGCAAAGTCGAGACCTGTTTTTGTTATTCCGACTTTGTAACTCCCGTCTGCCTCTTCAAAGATGTTCAAGAATTTCAGGGCGCCAGGAGCACCTTCAATTCTTCCAGCCCTTGTGTAATAGCCTACAAAGTGATTGATGAAACGGTTCTCTGTTTTTGTTATGTTTCTCCCCACAGGAAGCGCTGAAGAAAGCATATCACCATATTTTCGCCTACTTTTTTTATCTTCTTTTCTCAACAATAGACCAATTTCTCGCGCTACTTGAACTGCTTGAGTTTGCAAGACACAGAGCTCTATGGTTTCGTTTTCTTTAAGCAGATTTGCCAGTACTCTCAATGTTATTTTTATCGGAAAGATTCGATTGTATTGACCCCAGAGGCAGTCGTTAGGAATTTTGTTATTATCGGGAGGAGGAACCGTTTTAATGATTTCTGGACTAAAATTTAGGGGCAGGATGGAACTTGATGCCAGTTGGTATTGGTCGTCTTTTAGTTTGTTTTCATAATGCTGAGCTCCCATCAGAATAGCTAAAGAGTTGGAGTTTTCTTCGAGCAGAAGTTGATTTTGAAATGCTGCAATTGCAAAATCAGATAGATTCTCGTAGCTACCTCGAGAGATCAAAATGTTAATTTTTTTGGCCAAATCAGGCGGGAGATCTATTATGTATTTCATGTTAATCATTGCATAATGCAACAAATTAATATATAAATTTTTTGTATTTTCTATAAATTATTAAAGTTATCCATTAATTTCACGCTTAGATATTAATATCGACAATTTGTCTTGCAGTCATTTGTCTTGCAGTCTATTGGAAGGTTTCATTCGAAGGAAATGTGCATGTGTAATTTAGATCACATATCACAGCAACAACAACGTTAATTAAATCATATAAAAAAGTCAAATTTTGGATGCTTATTTTTGTCTCAAACACGCATGGAAAGGTTAGGTTTCGATAGTGTAGCCCACTTCTATCAGCATTTCGCACATGCAGTCGCCGCAAAGCGCTCGTGGCTCTCCGTCGTCTATGCCGCTTTCAGCGAATAGTTTGTCTGCTTCTTCTTGTGTTTTAGCCATTAAGTAAACTTTCCTAACTTCCCAATTACAGCAACCACATTTTTTGTATTCGTTTTCCCTATCAACCTCAAACATTTTCAGCTTCGCCACGGGTTTCACCCTTCTATCTCATAAACTACCACAGCAAGTTCGCCTCAAAAATCTTTGCTATTCAACACTTATTCTAAGCTTCATTTGAAGTTATAAAATAGAGGGCAAATCAAAAATCTTATAACAGCGCCTGCAGAGCCTAACTTGCTCTAGCAAACAAGAAAAAGGCAGTTCTCCACTGGTCAACAATCTCCGCTTATCATGTATAAGGCAGTTGCAGAGTTGCTTGTAGAAATCTTTAACATCATCCATACTCCAATTCTATTAACATAAGTCGCACGCGTCGAGAAAGGGAAACGCCAATGAGTCTGCTGAGCCATGACACCTTCTGGAACGCCATAATAGGCTTGCCCACCACAAAGAAGATGCTGCAGCTTTCGCTGAAAAAATGCGGCTTATGCGGCAGAACAATCCTCGAAGCCGCGCTCGACGATTACGTGGGCAAAACGGATAAAAAGTGCAAGTGCAGCGGCTTGTACTCGCGCATAATAAGGTTCTGGATAGAATTCCTCAGGCGAAGCCTCAACATAAAGCGGCAGAAAGTGGAAAAGCTCCTTGCAGACCCATACGCGAGAAGAGCCATAATCACCCTTGTAAAGTCATTCATACACTACGGAATACACAAGCCGCTAAGCATTTACGCGCCATTCCTAGTCGTTTGGGATTTCACGCATCAATGCAACTTACGCTGCAAACACTGCTACTCCGACGCCGGCGCAGCCGCCCAGCCCGAACTCACCACCCAAGAAGCCCTCGCCGTAGTAGACCAGCTTGCGGATGCCGGCGTAACCGCGCTTGCCTTCTCAGGCGGAGAACCGCTCAGCAGAAAAGACTTCTTCGAAGTAGCAGGCTACGCCGCCAAACGGGGGCTTTACGTTTCCGTAGCCACCAACGGCACACTTCTGACAAAAGAGAACGTGCATAAGCTCAAGCAGGCAAAGATTAACTACGTGGAAGTAAGCATTGACGGCGCCACCGCAGAAACCCACGACTCCTTCAGGGGAACCCCCGGCGCATTCGAAAAGGCACTGGCGGGCTTAAGAAACTGTGTGGAAGCAGATCTATGCGCATGCATCGCCACAACAGCCACGAAAAACAACATCCAAGAGATGCCTGCAATCCTTGATTTAGCCGAGAAAATCGGCGTAGCACGATTCACCTACTTCAACTTCATCCCAACAGGCCGCGGAAAAAAACTTTACAACCAAGACTTAGCGCCTGAAGAAAGAGAAAAACTCATGCTACACCTGCTCGAGCGAATGGCAAAAGGCTTCAAAGTCACCATACTCACCACGGCGCCGCAGCTCGCACGCGTAGCGCTCCAATGCCAAGGCAACGGCAAAGAACTCGCCATGTCCATGGCACACATGCAAACTGTAAAAGTCAGCAAAAAAGCCGTGCCCCTGGCGGATTTCATAGGCGGATGCGGCGCGGGGAGGCTTTACTGCTCGCTGTCACCGCAGGGCAACGTACACCCATGCGTCTTCCTACCCATAAACGTAGGAAACCTGAAAAAAGAAAAGTTCAACGACATATGGCTACGCTCCCCACTATTCAACGCGCTACGCAACAGAGCCAACCTGAAAGGCGCCTGCAGCCGATGCCGCTACAAGCACATCTGCGGCGGATGCAGAGCAAGAGCAAGCGCATACCACAACGGCGACTTTTTAGCCTCAGACCCCGGCTGTGTGCTGGCAAAGGAAGCAGAAAGCCCATGACGCAACAGAAAACCGTCAAAATCTTCAAAGCCAACGAAGACATAAACGAAATCTTAAAGCAGGCGGTAAAAGACGCGCAGCTAAGCGGGAAACAGCGGATTTTCATAAAACCTAACCTGAGCCATCCCGAATACGTGCCTGGCGTGGTAACTAATCCCACATTGGCATACGAGCTTGTCAGCCTCTTGCGCAACCAAGCGGAAGAAGTTATAGTAGGCGAATCAGACGGCTTCAACTACTCCTGCCGCGTTGCGTTCAAGAAAACGGGCATGGAAGCAGCCGTGAAGAAAGCAGGCGGAACCGTAATCAACCTCTCAGAAGACAAAATAGTCAAAGTGAAACTTCAAAGCGGCAGCCGCCTAAAGGCGCTGTTTCTTCCGAAAACCGTGCTTGACGCAGACGCCATCGTGGATTTGGCACTTATGAAAACGCATGAGTGGGCAATGTACAGCGGCGCCATAAAAAACCTGTTCGGCTGCGTGCCAAGCAACAAGCGCATTTACCTTCATCCCTACATAAACGAGGTTTTCCATCAGCTCTACAAGATTCTCCATCCGCAACTCACCATAATGGACGCGCGAGTAGCCATCGAAGGCAACGGCCCAACCAAGGGCACACCCGTCAAAATGGGCTTACTGCTGACCAGCAACTGCGCGTTAGCCATCGACCTTGCCGCCTCAAAAATCATGGGCCTAAACCTAGAGGAAGTACACTACTTACGCTACATAGCCCAAAAAGAAAACCTGCAAGCAGAAGACATAAACGTACAGGGCCTAAAAATCGCAGAGGCAACGCGAAGGTTTAGGCGCCCAAAAATTGATTTACCCGTCAAAGCCCAAGCCGTGATTTACAGGCACGAGCTTTTGACGAAAATGTTCTTTTGCTCGCTTGGCCTCGTGAAGCTTCTGCAGAAAGCAACCATAGTCTACAGAGGCAAACCCATAGAGGTAGGCTAGCTTAGCGCCTCGTCGTAGACAGCCAGCACTTTTTTGACGATAAACCGCCAATCGAATCGGGCTTCGATGGTTCTACGAGCGGAAAGCGCCATCTCAGCCGCTGCTGCGGGATGCTCCAAATAGAATAGAATTTTCGCTGCCAACTCGCGCGCGTTGAAAGGCTCAACCAAAAAGCCGTTTCTGCCGCTTTCAATCATTTCCGGGATGCCGCCGACCCGCGTTGTCACGACAGGCAAGCCCGTGGACAACGCCTCCAGAACAGCGAAGGGAAGGTTCTCATAGAACGTGGAAAAGGCGAAAATGTCTGCTGCTTGATAAAGCCGCGGCAGCTTCTTGTCAGGAAAATAGCCTGTGAAAACAAGGTTTTCCTTTACGCCAAGCTTCGCCGCGTAATTCACCAGCTTCGCCATCTCGTTGCTTAGGCCTTTGCCTGCGATAATGAATTTGGCATTCTTGAATTTCTTAGTAACTAGAGCTGCGCTCTCGATTAGTGTGAACAAGCCTTTCCGCGCGTACAAGCGGCCCACGGAGAGAATTGCCTTATCAGCGGTGCTTAAGCCCAACTCCGCTTTTGCCTTGCGCTTGTCATCGGCAGGCTTGAACTTGCTTGTATCCACGCCATTATGGATGACCCGAATCTTCTCCGCCTGCACAGGATAGTATTGCAGAAGCTCGCGTCTTGTGAAGTCGCTCACAGCGATTATTTTGTTTGAGCGCTCCAGCATGCTTTCCTCAAAAAACCTCAGGAACCAGTTGAAGCTAACCATAAACTTCTCATTCGCGTTAAGCCGGCTATACGGCTCGTCCTTAATCGCTTCTGCTTCTCCCTTCCATGTCGAATGAACCGTGGAGATTAACGCTTTCCCGAAGCCGTTTGGAACAGCAAAGCTGGGCACAAGAGGAAGATTAACATGCGTAATATCAACTGGCAAGCGACCACGCATCCTGGTTAGTTTTCTCGAAGCAGAAGCAGCAAACTGAAACGACTTCACAATAGGCATTTTGAGCGTTTTAAGGAAGAAAACGCGGTGCTGCTCGTTGACTTTGACGTCTCCGCTTTCATCGTAACCCGTAACAATATAGGCGGAGTTGCCGAGTTTCATAAGCTCGTTTGAGAGGTAGTAAACGTAAGAACCTGTGCCTCCGGAAAGAGGCAGATACTCCGGCGAAATAAAGCACACGTTAACCATGCAGCTCACCCTATTTTCTCCCAAAGAAAACTAAAGGTGGTGATGACGGCGCCGGAAAACCATGCAACCGCGCGCGCGAAGTACAGCGCAACCAGCAGCATGGCGGTGGCGTCTTTAAACCTAATTGAAAGCTTAACTGCAGAAATAACATAATAGATTAGCATAAGCGCAAAAAGAACAGCCGAAGCAAGCCATAAAGGACGTAGCATGTCGATTACGCCTAAAAGAAGAAAGGTTATAACAGCAAGCAACAGAAAAGGCTGGAGGTTCATGCCGAAATCGGTGATTTCGTCGCCCTTAGCTAAGCGCGCATGCTTGAGATAAAGCTTGGCGGTATTCTTTCCGTACTGCAGTTGCTGCCGAAAATAACTGCGCAATGTGGGCCTATTAAAATGGTAACACTTAGCGTTAGGGTCGAAAAGTATCTTGTAACCGCGGCGTGTTATCCTATAACCTAAGTCAGTATCATACTGCGATGGCAAGTTCTCGTCAAAACCGCCAACTTCCTCGATTATCTGCTTCTTCATCAAAAGATTCATTGTTGCAACTCGCATAACACTCTTCTTCAATCTGGCATATCTGCTTTTAAGATCATAACCGATACTTCTCGCCCAAACATTCTCAGCGTTCCATGTCTCAATGCCGCCGCTTACTCCCGCTACTTGCGGATCCCGCAGATAATCCACAAGCTTGTTCAGCCATTCCCGCTCCACTTTCGCATCTGAATCGATGAAAGCTACAAGGTCATTGCGTATTGTTTTAAGCGCATAATTATAAGCTGCGGGCGCGTTAAGCGGCGCTGAAATCAGCTTGACTGGGTACTGCTGGGCAATCTGCAAGGTCGCATCTGTAGAGCAGCCGTCAACGACAAACACTTCAAGAAAATCCTTGGGATAATTCAGCTCAAAAATCGCCTTCAAACATTCGCCTATAGTTTGTTCATTATTAAAAGTCGCTACAATTACTGAAATTTTTGGCAGATACGCAGAATTCACTATTCTCGGCCATCCTTCATAAATGAAAACACAATGGACAGAAGAATCTTAAGGCCATCAACCAAGGGATCCAAGTTGGATGTGCCATAGGTGCGCTGCTCAAAAGTTATTGGCACCTCCATGATTCTGAAGCCGCGCTTGGCGATTTTCACCAGCATCTCCGATTCTATCTCGTATTCTCTTGACCTTAAACTGATGTTCCTTAAAATCGTGGATTTCATCGCTCGGTAGCCTGATTGAGAGTCAGAAACGCTTGCTCCAATTAAAAGTTTAATTAAAAAGTTGAATAGGCGAACGCCAGCAACATTAAATTTTCTGGCAGCCGAGAATTTTCGGCTTAAATACCTTGACCCAATAACTAGGTCTGCCTTATTCTGCAGTACAGGCTCCAGCAACAGTGGAAGCTCCTCTGGACGATGCGATCCGTCGGAATCAATTGTTGCAATTATAGAGCCCCTTGCTCTTGCGAAACCAGTTCTGAGGGCGCATCCTTTGCCGGCATGCTCTTTCAGCGAGAAAACTTTGACGCCATGCCGCCTTGAAGCGGTCAGCGAGCTGTCTGTTGAACAATCGTCTACAACAATGAGTTCATACCTGAAGCCTGAGCTTTGCATGACCGCCTTTAAACGTTCGATTATGTTGCCTACCGTCAGCGCCTCGTTAAATACGGGAATAACCACGGAAATTAGCACGTCATCGTCGTCCATTTGACTAAGATGCTGAATGAAAGAATTTATAAACTTTGGCTGGAAACACTATAAAACGCAGAATTATCATAAAGAATGGAAATGGTTATGCAGGCGATATTGGAGAAGGATAGAAGAATCTGGTTTTCCATGTGGTTCTTATCGGCCGTAGCAACTTTCGGACTGGCTTTCTTCCCAATGTTTTACCGTTTTATTGAAAGTCGAAACAGGCATTTTCGCCGCGAACACATGCTGGAAGAGCAGATAGCAGAGCACTTGAGACGACAAGGAAAGGAGACGCCTGCACTTCCTGAGAGCGGCGCTGAGAGAAACGCGAAGGCGTGGGCTGCCTCCATTATTCTGGTAGTTCCTGCGTTTGTAATAACTTATTTACTTTCAAAAGATTTGATTCGGCATGAAGAGCAGCAAGACGCTTTTCTCGCAAGCGCTTTCCCTGAAAGAATTTTCATGCCGCAGACGATACCAATAAGAAAATATGCTTTGATAACCATAGTTACCTTGGGCTTTGGAATAGTGTATTGGCTATACAAAATCGTGAACATGTATAACGCCCACTTCAAGGCGCACAGGGAGTTAGAGAAGGAAATACTCAGGCTGATGGAGGAAAAAAGAGCTGAAGAACCCGTGTAAACAGAAGCGTTTTGTAAGCCACGGCGGCGACGTCTGGGGCTTCGCCAGAAAATATAACATTCCACTGGAGAAGGTGCTTGAATTCAGCGGCCCCATCAATTTCCTCGGGCCTTCTCCGAAAGCGGTGGAAGCCGTAAAGGAGCATGCTAAGCTAATAAGGTTTTATCCAGACCCGAACCCTGTGGAGTTAAGAACGGAAATCGCCCGGTACGTGGGTCACGGCGTTGAAGAATCGAACATCATTTTGGGAAACGGCTCCATTGAGCTTATATACATGATTACGGACGCGTTACCAAGCGGATTCAAAGCCGTTATCCCTGTGCCGTCGTTTACCGAATATGAGAAGGCAGTTTTAAGGGCAGGCGGTGAGCCCATCTTCGTTCAGTTGCCAGAGAATTTTGCGTTGGATACAGAAAGCGTGAAAAAAGCGGTGACAGCGGATACACGCATATTCTACATCTGCAATCCCCACAGCCCCTCAGGAACACTCTATAGTAGAGAGGCGCTACTGGATCTTGTCGAGTTTTGCCACAAGAGAAACATCATCGTCAGCATAGACGAGAATTACATCGAGTTTGCAAAGAAAGGCCAAGATGCCACAATGGCAGGCTACGTTAAGCAATACGCGAACCTATTTGTGATTAGGTCTGTCACGAAATTCTATGGTATGCCCGGCATCCGCTTCGGCTATGGTATTGCCGCCGAAGACCTCGTAGACATGTTACAGTCGATTAGGCAGCCCTGGAGCATCAACAGCTTAGCCTTCTATGCCGTTTCAGCAGCCTTAAAGGACGCAGAGTTCATCGAGAACACCAAGCGCATCATTGCAAGGGAAAGAGCACAATTTGCGAAAATGCTCAGCGAAATCGGCGGTTTGCAAGTTTTCCCGTCAGAAACGAATTTCCTGCTCGTGAAAATAACGGATAAGAAGATCACGTCGACCGCATTGAAAGAGGAGATGGCTAAGGAAGGCATACTCATAAGGGACTGCAGCACCTTTGTCGGGCTTGACGACAGCTACTTTAGAGTGACCGTTAGATCATCCGAAGATAACTTGGAGCTCATAAAAACTTTAAAATACATACTTAAAAATAAGGCGTGATTTTCAAGATTTATCATTCATTATCATAAGGCTTTGTGCAACAATTGATCGTTGCTTCTATACAGCCTTTAAAAAAGATAAAAAAGAGTGGATGTGGATGGTTTGTTACCTTTTTTACCGTTTTCTAAGCAGCAAAATCAGCAAAGCCAAAACTATGACTATTGCGATGATCATTCCGCTTGATACGGGCAGGAAATATAGGTCGGCAACTGACGCTGGCGTCGGTGTCGGTTCAGGAGTAGGCGCAGGCGCGTCGTTCACTTTTAGATAGGTTACTGCGAATGAGCCATAGTAGGCTTTAGATCCAGCAAACGAAGCGATAACTTTATACAGCCCTGGAACTGGTGGCGTGAACTCGCAGACGAAGTTACCGCTATCGTCGCTTGTTGTTCTCCCAACCTCATAATAGTTGTTGTTTGGATCAAGCACTTCAATGACAACTTCAACGCCAGTAGCATTTAGCGGACGCTCAAACTGCTTATAGACGTACCTCATCCACTCGCTCATGCACTCATCAGATACCGCTGGAACGCCGTTGGGGAAACGTGCTGTCAGGGCGTATTTCTTCGTGCCTGGAGAAACGTCAGTAACCATGCCTTTTACTAGCACGCTATCGCCGTGTGTGACAACATCTGTTTGGATCAAAACTGTGGTGGCGCTTGGACCTTTACCTATGGCATATATTTGCTGGTCATATGAATCCATGGTTACTATTATGCTGTCACCGATGATGGCTCGTCCGCCCCAATCAGTCTGACGGAACAAACCATTTGCTCTGAATACTTCTTCTCCAGTTTCTACATTAACGCAAACAAAGGGTCCGCCACGCGTCAAGGGATTAACTGGAGAGTGTTCAGTAGTGCCCATATAGATTTTTCCATCAGCAAAGAACAATGGTCTGATATGCCATTGATTAGCCCACAAGACTTGGTTGTAGGGGTCATCTGCAGCATAGGTCCACAGAAGCTTGCCTGTTGTGGCATCATAGCAGTGCAGTATTCCGCTCATACCCTGAGCAAAAAATTTGCCATAAGCAACAGCTGTGCGCATGCCATAATGATCCAAGTAGTGATGCGGTGCAGTTGGACCCCAAATGTTATCCCCTGTGTCAGTACTGAATCCCACAAATTGTAGAGCCTCTTTAGCCCAGTAGGTGATGACTCCATCGTCTATGCTGCCAGCGGTTTGACTTAAGCTTACGTTGCCATTGGCCCAAGCATCGGGCGTTTTCCAAGTTTTATTGAACAAGAGCTGTCCTTCTGACCCTGGCTTCAGGCTTATGCCCCAGTGTATGATTTCGGAAACACCCATTGTTCCACCGAAATAGGTAGTTTGAGCAACCATGTATGAGCCAATTATTCTGTCATCGATCTTGTAGAGAGCAGCACTGCCTGGTAAGCCTCTTGGTATTGTCTTGTTCCACTGATAGCCGTTCAGCCCAAGAGGGGTTGCTCTAGTCACGGGAACAGACCCAGTCGCGTTAATGATTTTGCCCTGAGGACGCCAAGAACCCCACACGGGATTGTTTTCTGTTGTGCCCCAGTAAGCGCTTATGACAGCTGTAGAGTTCCACATAGTCATATAGCCCCGAGTTAAGTCAAGTTGATATCGTATGATTTCGCCTTTTGGACCATACAAGCTGGTGCCGCTAGGAACGCCTGTCATTGTATACAGCCAACGTCCAGTAAGTGGGTCAAACGCTGTCCAATTACTGCCAGAAGTTGCCCATGCGTATGCATGAGTACCATGAGCGTTGAAAGAATCCCAATAGAATATTTGGCCAAAGCTTACCAATGCTCGCGTTCCGTCAGGGTGCTTTAGGGTTTTTTGCCATAGCGTTTCTCCAGTATGCAAATCAACAGCCACATTCCAATTATCGACGTCTGTGCCTCCGATGGAATCGAACTTGGTGTAGATCTCGATGGCTTGGATGATTAATGAGTTGCTGAATTTGCCTTCGTATGCATCGCCAGTGTAAGTACCCCACTCGCCGAGATCGCCTCCAGCCAAACCACCTAGCACCAACGGCTGGTTCCATAGGATATGGGCAGTCTCTGGCGCGTCATCGTTGTTTTTAGCGACAAGGTTGGGAGGAGTTGTTAGCCAGCTGGCTGAAATAGTCGACCATTCTCTTAGTTGCTGATCTATTGGACGAACCCAGTATTCGGTTGGAAGCGGATGCCCTGGATAAATTGGTATAGGCTCTTCTTGCACAATAAGTTCCAGTGTAGGGCTATCACTTGCGAGCATTATCGTGCCTGTGGGAGTGCCAGGCGACCCTTTAGTAGCGGTTGTCACTTGTTCAGGGAAGTGCGTCTGCAGTTTGTATATGCCCGCCATAGTAGGTATGTACGTGGCGCCCGTGCCTCCTGTCGCATCGGTTCTGAATGGACCCAGCGTTTCCGTGACGCCGTCAGGCCTAGTCACCGTGACCGTTAAGCCTTCCCAGCCTTGTTCCGTTAAGCTCAACTGCTGCATAATCCCTACGTGCAGTAATGTTTCTTGACCTACGCCAACAGGGTTAGGCGTAGCACCAATGTAAGCATGGGTCTTCCTCGTGGACTGCGCATTAGCCACTGGTAAAGCAACAAGTGCGGTAGCCATGAGAATAGTTAACATCAAAAGCAACGAAAGCGCATTAGTCGAAGTTTTACTTCTTAATATTGCCATCTTTCAATTCTCCTAAATTTTTATCGTGCATAACTGCACGGATACTCTCTTTCAGAGAGACCCTTTATTATGACTTTGTCTGTAGGATTACTATCTACAAATGCAACAAATATAAACCCAAAAAACACATTACTACTGCAAATGAGCTTAAGGAGTTTCTTGAAAACAGCGCCCTCAGAACTACAAGTTCTAATCAATCTAGGACTTACGCCAACACAAGCAAGAGTGTACCTTGCTCTTGTTGAATTTGGACCCCTAAAAGTATCGGCAATTTCAAAAATTTCCAAAATCGCTCGCCCGGACATATATTCAACCCTCGTAAAGCTTAACAAGCAAGGTTTGGTTGAAAAGATAATCGAGTCGCCACTCAAATACAGAGCAAAACCAATAGATGAATCGCTCGCTTATCTGTTAGAAATAAGAACAAGACAATATGAAAAGTTAAGATCAGAAACCCAGATTTTGCTCTGTAAAACCAAAATGGAGAAAACAAACACAAACAACCAAACAGAAGATCATCAATTTATTTTCGTTCCAAAAGGAAGGCCTGTTATTGAAAAAATTAAAACTGCCATTAAAGAAGCCCAACTGCACATTGACCTTATACTCTCGTGGAAGAGGTTTTCAAATGGAATAATCGACGTGTTTGCTGAAAGCATGGAGGTTGCTTGGTCAAAAAAAGTGAGATTTCGGTTTATCGTAGAGAGCCCTCCTAAAAATAAAACAGCTAAACAATTGGTTCATTTCTGCAGGAAAAAGCCTTCTTGCCAAATAAGATTTATTCATAAATATCCGCAGATAATTCTTGGAGTATATGACGAAAAAGAGGCTTTTATAATAGCAAATCCAGAAAAAGATTTACCAGGATCCCCTGCGCTCTGGTCAAACAACCCCAGTATAATTGCCCTATCAGAGGCATATTTTAAAGATTTATGGAAGAAAGCAATAAAAAACTGCATTAATTGCCCCTGAACTGTCATAGCTGCATTACTTTTTTGCTATCCAAAAACTCATCTCAGGTTTGCAAATGCACTTGTATAAATAAAAAATCGGATTCAAAATCCATGTTCCGTTGAGATGATAGTCCACGCGTTTGAAGAAGACAAAGCGTTCTTTCTCGAATATACGCTGTATCGCCTCGTGGTTTAAGGGGTGCTCTTTCTTGTGCCAGTAATCGGACAACGTGTAATCAAGAGAAGGCATGTTTAAGCCCATAAGCGCAAAGTGGAAGGCGTTAATTGCTGGCGCTGAATGAAAATAGAGGTGCTTCACGATGTGCGCCGCCATTTTTATTTCGCGCTTCCAGTAGAACGGTGAGGCCTCATGGTCCAGATAAAGCACGCCGCCTTTTTTCAAAAAAGCGGAAAGCCGCTGTAATGCTCCAGCGTAGTCGGGCAGATGATGCAGCACAGAATAGCAGGCAATTAAGTCAAATTCGCCCTTGCCAAAAGCCACGTCTTCAATGGGTGAATTAATGACGGCAAGTTTTCCCGCTTGCATATGGGCAGCGTATCTTTTTCGCAAAATAGCGCACATTTCCGTGGAAATATCCACTGCAGTTACGTAGTAGCCCATGCATAGGAGTTTGCCTGTCAGGTTTCCGGTGCCGGCGCCGCAGTCCAATGCTCTTTTTCTGTTATCGTCTATAAGCTTGTCTACCATCTTCAGAACCGCGGTTACCCTTTTCTGTTCTTGCTTGCCGTAGACTTCGGGATGAAGCAGCTCGTAGTATTTGGCCTCAAACCGATGAACTGCAACGTTAGCCGCGTGAATTTTTTCCTGCAGATCGCCGCTCATTTCTAGGCCTCTTTTAGTGCTAAATGAGTTCTAACGGGGTGCGGTAATTTAAGCGTGCGCAAACCTAAGAGAGGGAAATTAAAGGAAGCGGCGGAGGTATCGTGGGGCTTTTTTCATAACGGTCCAGAAGCCTTCGCGCTTCATTTTCCGCAGAATCCTTTTCGGCGATAAGTCCATGTCGGCTTGGTAGCGCTTTTGGATTGCCAGCAGTGACTCGTAGTTGAATTCTTCGGTTTTGACGTAGGCTAAGAAGCCTTCTACCCTGTCGTAGAGGCCCTTCTGCATTACTTCGTCGTATAGGCCGCTGCCGGGCACTGCAATGTAAACGTTAAATTGAGCCCAGTCTGGATCCAGTTTCTTAGCAAACTTGTAGGTCAACTCTATGTCTTCAAGCGTTTCGCCTGGAATACCCATTATGAATGAAGAAGCGATTTGTATGCCTGCTTCCCGGCAGAGTTTAAAGGCTTGGGCTGTCTGCTCCTTCGTTATGCCCTTGTTGATTTTTTCTAAAATGCGTGGTGAGCCAGATTCTACTCCGAACCAGATGGTGCGGCAGCCAGCCTCCTTCATGGCTTGGAGCAGCTCACGCGAGATCATGTCAGCTCGGGTGTCGCAGACCCATTCGATGTCCAATTGGGATTTCTTTATCAGCTCGCAAAGTTCCATTGTTCGCTTTTTGTTTATGGTGAAGTTGTCGCCTACGAAGTAGATGCCCCTTATGCCATATTTCTCTGTTAAATGCACGATTTCGTCGACAACTCTGGGCGGGCTGAAGGCACGGCAAGTTTGCCCCCACAGGCGGCGGGTCTCGCAGTATACGCAGTTGAATGGGCAGCCGCGTACTATGTTCATGGTGGTGAAGGGCTTCGCCTTCAAGTATGGAATTTCCTTTTCATATAGGTGCATGGGCAGCAGATGCCGCGCGGGAAAAGGCAGCTCATCCAAGTTCGTAATGAACTTCTGCGGTGTCTGCACTATTTTTCCCGAGTGTCTGTAAGCTACGCCGGCAACTTGCTTGGCAGCCGCTTCGTCGCCTTTTGTGAGGCACGCTGCGAGTTCCACCATGGCTCGTTCGCCCTCGCCCATGACAACATAGTCTATTTCAGGATGCTGGAGCATGCTGTCAGGCACGTAAGACGGGTGCCAGCCGCCGACAACAATTATGCAGGAAGGAAGCGCCTCCTTGATGGCTTTGGCTGTTTCAACGCATCTCGGGTACGACGCGGAGCTGCAGGTCATTCCTACAATTTCTGGGTTGGCATGCTTAACGAGTTCTGCGACTTCGTTTATTGGTTTTCTTAGCAGGTAATTGTCGAGCATTTCGACTTTGAAGCCTGCTTTTTCAAGAGCCGCTGCGACGTAGGATAATCCCAGCGGTGGAAGCTTCATTGGCACACTCCATGGCGAATGTTCAGGTGGAGCCGTGGTCATGAGAAAAATCAATTTCCCTGTTCCTCTCTCTGTGTTTTGTGGCTTGCCATACTTGATGAGTTACACCTTTAAGATGATAATGCGCTTAAATACTTTTGTGGAATGATAAGCCGGTAGCATTCATCTCAGAGCCATGCTCTTGCATTTTAATAGGCAGATTATGCAAAAGATATTAAGCACACACCTTCATGTAGATATGCAAGAACAGGTGTTAAGGGAGAAAGAAATGAAGACGCGTATAACCCTTGTGAACCCGCCCTACCCAAGTGGGTCCCATCAGCATCCACCGTTTACGCCGCTAGGTTTAGGGTATTTGGCTGCTGTTTTGGAAAAAGCCAAGTATAAAATTGACGTGATTGACTGTCAAGCGCTCAGGTTAACTTATGACGGTTTTAGAAGTGAAATTGCAAAGCGCCAGCCCGACATCGTCGGCATCACGTCGACTACGCTCACGTACAAGTCTGGGCTGCAGATAGCGAAGATAGCCAAGGAAATCCATCCAAACTGCTTGACCGCCATGGGCGGCTCGCATGTAACTTTTTGGGATACTGAAGCACTACAGGAGTGCCCAGAATTAGATGTGATCGTGAGAAAGGAAGGAGAAAACACGATGCTGGAGTTGGCTGAGCGAGTTGAAGCAGGCAAAGATTACTATGATCTGTTGGGCACAACATGCAGAAAAAACGGGAAAATTGTAAAGAACGCGGACAGGCCATACATTGAGAATTTAGATGAACTGCCTTTTCCAGCGCATCACTTGTGGCCGCTTGAGCGACTTCGGAAATACGGAACAGTGATATTTCCGTTGGTGACAAGCCGCGGCTGCGTTTACTGGTGTGACTTTTGCACGGCGGTGAGAATGTTCGGGCGCCGCTACCGCATGAGAAGCCCCAAAAACGTGGTGGATGAAATTGAGTATCTACATAGAAGGTTCATACCAGTTCACATTCTATGACGACGCTTTCACGGTAGACCAGAAAAGAGCCGCTGAGCTATGCCGAGAAATAACGCGGCGAGGCTTGAAGATAAAATGGGACTGCGAAACCCGCGTGGACATGGTTACAAAAGACCTTCTGCGCACAATGAAGGAAGCAGGCTGCTTCGCCGTGTGGCTCGGTGTCGAGTCGGGTTCACAGCCGGTTTTGGATGCCATGCGTAAAGGGATTACACCTGCGCAGACGATTAGAGCTTTTAAGTGGGCAAAAGAGGTTGGGCTGATGACTGTGGCAAACGTGATTCTTGGTTTTCCTGGAGAAACCAAGGAAACAATTTGGGAAACTATAAAATTCATAGACCGCATAAAACCCGATGACGTCGGCTATTACATTGCCACACCCTATCCGGGAACACCATTGTACGAGAAAGTCGTAAAGGAAGGATTACTGTTGACAAACGACTTCAATAAGTTCGATACAGCAACGCCTGTGTTCAATATGGGAACAATGACAGGCGAAGAGCTGCGGGAACTTCGTGAGCGGGCGTTTCAGCGGTTCTATCTGCGGCCAGGATACTTCTTAAGCATTTTCGGCAGAGGGAGATTCTGGAGTTTCTCAATACTACGTACAATACTGGCGCATTTCCGAAGGGCGGTAATGTTCCGGCTTGGCGTTAAATAACACTAAGCAAAAAAGGCTGAAAACCGTTGATGCCTATTGTTAGTGTCGTGATAATTTAGCGAGCCGCCATCTATAGGCGAGCACGGCCAAGACGACGGCAACTGTGATAAGCGCAAGCGCAAGAGGAATCCACATTGGAAGCTCGTTCACCGCTTCGCCTTTTACTTCAACTATTTGCGTGCCAGACTCGATTGCGAAGTGCAAGTAAACTGCCACATCTGTCACGGTAATATTTGCTGCGACATCTTGACCGCCAAGCTTGACCGCCCAAGCACTGGCATCGCTTGAAGCGGCTTTAGGAACTGCGACTCGGCAGAAAACGGCGCCATTCTGCGCTTTAGCAGTAAAACGTACGAGCACACCACCTGAAGATTCAAAAGTGAAGTCTGAGATTTCTGCGCTGCTTACTACGTTAACGAACTGCCAAGTTCCATTCCATGTGCCCACATGGAAGACACGGATGGGCGCCATAAGCGGATAATTGTCCTGTGCGCTTTCGTTAACGATGTACGTGGTGTCGCCGATGCCGTCGCCGTTGCTGTCTGCGCCGTTGTAGTCGCTGAAGTAGTTTCCGCCGGAGGGATAGCCGTCATCCAACGTTATGCTGCTGTCTGATAGGCGAATCTGGCAAGTGTTGTTGATTAGGTTATTGTGGAAAACATTGTTGTAAAATGAGTCGTAGAAGTGAATGCCATCGTAAGCGCTGTTTGTTATGGTGTTTCCGAAGATGGAGTTAAAGGCGCCGTGGACGCCGATGCCGTCGTAGCCGCTGTTCGCGATAGCGTTGCCGAAAATGGTGTTGTATGCGCCGTGGATGCACATTCCGTCGTAGCCGCTGTCCGTTATAGCGTTGCCGAAGATGGCGCTGCCTGAGGAGTTCCAGAAAAAGATGCCGCGGAAATTGCCAGTTATAGTATTTTCGGAAATTGTGTTGTTGTAGGAGCAGTAGAGGAAGATGCCGTCATAGTTGTTGCCGTCGATTAAATTACTGGCGATAACGTTAAAGTTGGAGTAATCGTAGACTACGATGCCATCGTAGCCGTTGCCCTTCACGCGGTTGCAGGAGACCACATTGAAGTTGGCGGAGTCATCCAGAGAAATGCCGCTGTACTCATTTTTTTCTATGGAATTATTGAAAACCGTGTTATTGACGGCGCCGTCAAGGTAGATGCCATGGTAGTTTTTGGTCACGGTGTTCTCAGAGATAACGTTGTTAACGGCGCGGTAAACGTAGATGCCAGCGTAACTGTTATTTTTCACGAGATTTCCTGAAATCGTGTTAAAGTTAGCGCTACCGTAGATGGAGATGCCGTCGCGATTGGCGGTTACCTTGTTGCCGGAAACAGTGTTATTTGAGGAACAGTCGATGTAAACGCCGCGGTTACTACGGCTTATAGTGTTCTCGGAGACTGTGTTAAGCGCTGAGGAGCCGTCAAGATAGATGCCGTCATAACTGTCGGTTATGGTGTTCCCAGAAATTGTGTTGAATTCCGAGAAGCCGTGAAGGTGGATGGCTCGGTCACTGCGGCTAATAATGTTCTCGGAGAGGATGTTGAATTTTGAATGGTCATGTAGGTGAATGCCGTAGTAACTGTCTGTTATAGTGTTTCCCGTAATCTTATTGGATTGCGAGGAGCCATAGATGGAGATGGCGTCGTAATGGCTGTTTCTGAAAGTGTTGCCCGAGATTGCGTTGTTGGAAGAGCCATAGAAAGAAATGCCCTCGTAATGATTTTCTTCAATAATGTTGCCTGAGATGAGATTGTTAGCGGAGACGGAGAGCCAGATTCCGCGGAAAACATTTGACAGCGCATTTCCAGATATGATGTTGGAATCCGACGCGCTGTAGAGTTCTATGCCTCTTAGGTAAATGTTTGTCAGGTTGTTTTCAGAGATTGTGTTGCCTGAAGAGCTGTGCATAAAGACGCCATGGTAACTGCTGGTTATCGCGTTGCCAGAGAAAGTGTTGCTGGGAGATTCATGTATGCGGATGCTGTGGTAGTTATTCTCTAACGTGTTGCTGACGATGGTATTGCCTGATGAAGAGACAAGGTAGATGCCGTCGTAACTGCAATTAGCTATGAAGACGCCAGAAACAGTGCAGCCCGAAGAGCCCTCAAGGTGAATACCACACGTGAAGCCGCTGATAGCTACGTTTCGGATTGTAACGTTGCTTACACCGTCCAAGCGGATGCCGTGGCCGCTTCCTGAACCTTGAAGCTTAAAGCCATTTCCATCCACTATTACGTTGCTTTTCTTCACCGTGATTTCAGCGTAAATGTTATCGCTAAAGACGTAGAGGTTTCCATCACGCCTCAGCGGTACAGTCGGAGGTTCTATTGCTCCATCAGCAGCAATAACAACAGCACTTGCAGATTCAACCAGCTGAACGTTAAATGCTAATCCTAACATATTGGCTAAAAGCAACAGCGCAACTATTCCAGAAAAGGTTTCTTTCTCCATTCTCCTCACTGCTTTTAGTGAAGAACTTTGGATATAATAATTTTCACATATTCCGCCATTTCAACAGCACTTAATCGAATATGCTCATAACCTAAACAATAAGTGAAAAAGCGGAAAAGCCCCTCTATATATAAGTCGCTATAGATTGCCACGGGCAGTAACGGCGCCAAGGCATCGTGTTGCAAGAAAACTTTTGCCATCTTTTTCAAATTGGCAAACTTATTTATATCCAGTCAACCAAAAATATGTTGTCGAATTCATTTTAAGGCACAAAATTGAGTGTAAAAGGGAAATGGTGAAACTTAAGGATATCGTGCAGTTCATTATCATAACAGTGATAATAGCGATTCCGCTGCATTTCGGCACTTTTACACCTTATGGTTTCGGCACACCAGACAAGTGGCTCCTAATCGCCTTGAACGTGATTTTCCTCTCCCTCTTCGTCCTGTTTCTTCCGTTTAAAAGAAAGCTTTCGCGTTTGCCTAACAGCGTCTACATCGCCTTCCTCGTCGCCTTGTACGTGGAAATGTTCGGCATCCCCCTCACCATGTATATGCTGGCAGGCATCTTCAGCTACAACGTGTACTCGATAGATTTCCTTTTGGCAGGCTTGTTAGGCGAAGAAACGCTTTACTATATTCATCATTATTACGTGTTTCCCGCTTCAAAGATAATCATGGGTATAGGCATACTGCTAATCATCTACGGCTGGAAACAAATCCACAAAGCCAGAAAAGAAGGCAAGCTTGTGACAACAGGAATCTACAAGTACGTTCGCCACCCGCAGTACCTTGGATTCCTTCTAATCACGCTTGGATTGAACGTTCAGTGGCTATCGATAATCACATTTGCGCTGTGGCCTGTTCTGGTGGTGCTGTACTGGCGCCTCGCAAAAATGGAAGACAAAGAGATGGAAGAGCAGTTTGGCGAGGAATTCCTCGAATACAAGCGCAGAGTGCCAGGGTTTATTCCCCGCTTGCGAATAAAGAAAAACGGTGCAGCCACAGCGGGAAAGGTTTAGAGAACCTATTTATGCCACAGACGGCATGTAAAGATTGAAAATCCATGAAGTCAACATGGCCGCTTTTTCTCACAATAATCATCCTTTTCGCCGCAGTGTTGCCAACTGCATCCATTTACAACCAAAACAAAAGCGAAGCCTCTAATGGAGATTTCTTTTTCGGCGTAATGTACGGCTCCAACTCAACCAGCGAAGTCAAACAGCTAATAGACAGGATAAAGGGCTACACAAACCTCTTCATTCTAGGCTCATGGGACATAAACATAAACGAAACAGCACTAAACGAGGTCTGCGACTACGCAGCGGACGCAGGAATGAGCTTTATAGTATATTTTGACTTCATATCATTTAGAGTTTTTCCGTGGCTTCGCACATGGCTTGAAAACGCATCAAACCGATGGGGCAACAAGTTCCTAGGCATCTACCTATACGACGAGCCAGGAGGACACCAGATTGACATGAACCAGTGGCAGACAGGCGAATCAGCCAGAAGAGCCATGGCAAACGCAACTGACTACAGCGACGCCGCAAACAAATTTGTAACAAGCATACCAGCGAGCCTCAGCTGGCAAAACGTGAAAAGCCTAAACGTGAGCATTCCACTTTTCACGTCTGATTACGCGCTTTACTGGTTTGATTACTTAGCAGGCTACGACGCCATATTCGTTGAATTAGGCTGGAAAACTAGCACGGCGCAGCAGATAGCGCTATGCCGCGGCGCCGCAAACGTTCAAGGCAAAGATTGGGGCGCAATAATCACATGGACCTATTATGACGCGCCGTACTTGGCAAGCGGCCCAGAAATATACAAAGAAATGCTCACGGCATATTATGCAGGCGCAAAATACGTTATAGTATTCAATCACCCAAAGTATCCTGATGACAACGTTTACGGCATCTTTACAGAAGAGCACTTCACAGCCATGAAGCGCTTCTGGCGATACATCCACGCCTACCCCAGAGAAAACATGGGGCAAGTAAAGGCGGAGGCAGCGCTTGTTCTGCCGAAAGACTACGGTTGGGGAACACGCCGCTCAGAAAACATAATAGAAGACCGCATATGGGGCTTCTGGCCAGAAGACGAAAAAACGCCGGTAATAGGAGAAAACATGAAAAAACTATTAGATAAGTATGGGCTAAGGCTTGACATTATCTACGATGACCCAAGATTCAATTACCGCGAAAAATATTCAGCAATCTACCTCTGGAACAGCACAATAAGCTGATTCTATGGCTTTATGGGCGTTTAGGTTTAAGAACAGCTTCTTCAACATCCATATAGAGGAAGTTGCCCACGCGGTTTGGCCAGCCTCCAAAGTCTACTTCCTCATTCTTCTTGGCGAATTTAGTGATTTCAATCGACTGCTTAAAAAGCGGCGCATCCAGTACCGTAGTGTGAAATTCGCCTGGCTCGCCAGTAGCATCGATGCCCTTATGCCATGGGCCGACCAGAGGCCGCATATCCTCAACGCATTTCCTGTTAAACTCGCGACCAAACCACTCTGCGCCGAGATAATTCAAGTCAACACAGCTAATGATTGGCTTCATCCCCACTGAAAGCTCTATCTCCAAAACACGCTTGCGATGCCTGTCTCCTGGAAGAATGGAAAAGAAACGCCTATCCCACAGCGGCATAAGCAGCTTCATGCCCAGCTTTTTGCACGCATAATCCCATGTGCGCTTGTGGTGAACATTATCGATGTCGCCTGTTACGATGCCCTCGATGTTTTCCTCCCGTTTAAGGCGTGTAAGCGCGTCGATGATGGCGTTGAAGCGGTTGCCTTCCACTTTAACCTTAAGATTCGGAATCCCCAGCGCCTTAGACTGAAGCTCAGCCACGCGGATGCTGTGGAATATGTAAGGTTCCATGTATATGTAAGTGACAAGGTGTGTAACCTCATGCCCCTGCTCGATTACCTTGTGAAGCGCAGTGCAGCAGTCTTTACCGCCGCTCCAGTGAACAATAACTCGCATCAAGCGCACCCATTAACAGCATTGCTAAACAGCGGTACAATTATTAACTTTTATGCCACACACCGTTTGCTTAAAGCTTCAGCTTAAGCAACAGGCCTCTGCAGCACCCTGTATATTTGGCGCATATTAGCGATTCATTGCAGAAACCTATAGAGGGGGTCTATCCGCGCAGTACCACACGCAGATTCCGGCGGCGCAGCAGCGATGCCTTTTATAGGAGCAAAGCAGATAAGAAAGCCCAAAAAGGTGTTTGGTTAATGGCGAAAATCAAAGTTGCCTTGGCAGGCGTGGGAAACTGCGCCTCAGCCTTCATTCAAGGCTTACGTTACTATAGCATTTTCACAGAAAAGCCTGTTGGGCTCCGGCATCTGGAGCTATGCGGATACAAACCCAGCGACATACAGGTTGTCGCCGCATTTGACGTGGACAACCGCAAAGTCGGCAAAGACCTTGCCGAGGCTATTTTTGCTGCGCCGAACAATGCGCCTAGAGTCGTGGATGTGCCGCGGACAGGCGTAGCCGTGAAGAAAGGGCCACTGCTTGACGGCATAGGCGAAAACACCCGCAGAGTCATAGAACCCAGCAGCCAACCTGACGTAAACGTTGCTCAAGTGCTCCGCGAAGCCGGCGCCGAGATTCTGGTTAACCTGCTTCCAAGCGGTGCGAAATGCGCATCCGAATTTTACGCGGAGCAAGCAATAGCTGCAAACTGCGCCTTCATAAACGCTACACCAAACTTCATCGCCAGCGACGCGGCATGGGCAAAAAGATTCGAAGACGCGGCGTTACCAGTAGTTGGCGACGACTTAATCGACCAGGTTGGCTCGACAACGCTGCACAAGACATTGCTGAAGTTGCTCTCTGACCGCGGCGTAAAAATCATGGAAACCTATCAGCTGGATGTGGGCGGCGGTGCAGAATCGCTGGACACAATGGATCGCACTCGTGAAATAAAACGTGCCATAAAAACGCAGGCAGTAGCCAGCACGTTGCCTTATCAAGCGGAAGTCGTGGCGGGCTCAACGGATTACGTGGATTTCCTCCAGAACAACCGAGACAGCTACTTCTGGATTAGCGGCGTCTACTTCTGCAACGCGCCGATGCGAATAGACCTCAAATTC
>JAWCMT010000013.1:27284-34090 GCA_038849555.1 Bathyarchaeia archaeon
GCTCTTCGACGCCGTTAGGGCCATGAAGATAGCGCTGACCAAGAAGCTTAAGGGCGCCATACTGCCCGTCTGCGCCTACGCGTTTAAGCGCCCGCCGCAGATGCTGCCGCTGGAAAACGCAGAAGAAATGTTTAAGGCGTTCGTGAAAGAAAACAGTTCACCGTGAAGCTGATAGCTTCTCCAGCTCACGGATTATTTTCTCTTTTATTCCGCTCTGCTTCATTTTCTCCTTCAATAATGTGATGGTGTCCACTGGCGTGGGGTCCACGTTGCGGAGAATGGCCAAATAAACGCTTGTGAAATCGCCGATGCAGATGGCGGATAACATTCGGGCAAGCGTGCTTTCGCCTTGAGCCCACACTTCGAACAGCTTCGAGGCGGCTGGCATAAGCGTCTTGGTTATTTCGATTCTGCTCCGAATCTCAGCTTGCTCATTTTTGTCTCGGAAGAATATTGCGGAGAAACATTTTGCCAGCCGTCCTACCCTTTCCCAGCCTACAATCTCGTTGTGATTGAGCTCAGGCAGGAACTCCCATTTCGAAGGAATCTTACTGTTCTCATTAAATTGCTGCTTAAAACGTTGCGCCACACTGCGGTAGAAGCCAAAGCCATAAACGACCGGCACGGTTCCAGTGATTCCCAAAGCCAACTGCTTTGCAAAATTATCTTTCACAGGCTTATTAGGCGCGTTTTCGCTGCAAACCTGCCTCAACAGCGGCAAAGCCTCTGTAAGCTCCTTTCGCACGCCAGAAATGACTCCGGCATTTTCCAGCAAGATAAGCAATGGCACAAACAGATAAGGCAAAGCGGCGCGTGGCTGAAAACCTGAAGGCACACGCAAATACGGCACACCCAGCTTCTCAGCAAAACTGAGCAGGCTGCCGCCGGAGCTTACACAGAATATCCTGCAACGCCGATTCACAGCGTCCAAAAACGCGCTTAGCGTTTCTTCTGTCTCGCCAGAATAGCTTGCCAGCACAACAAAACTTTTCTCGCCCACGTAAGCAGGCAAACTGTATCCTCTGCAAACGTCTATGGGCACCTTCGCCTTTTCGCTTGCCCAGTCCTTGAGCAGCTCACCGCCTATTGCCGAGCCACCCATGCCAGCTACAACAATATGCTCAAAACGCGCACGGCGCAGTGAAATGTGCTCAGCAATGTTTGCGGCTTCACGATAATGCGCCGCAGCTTCCACATAAAACGCAAGCATATTGCTTCTATCGACGAAGCGTATTTTTTCTGGGCTATCCAGAATTGACGCCGCCGCTTTGCTCATTAGATTACCCACAGTTTTATATTCAGACTTTTACTTTTAAGCTAAACGCAGAAGCGCGCATTTCTCTGGGAAGGAGCTAAGCTGAAAATGGGTAGGAAAAAGTTGGCGATTGCCATCCCCGCATCGGTTATCTCGGATACGCCGCATTTACGTGAGAAAACAGCGAAAATAGGCTTAATTGGTAGAGCCGCAGCAATCTTCAGAGTAAACGAAATAATAGTTTATCGTGATGAGCGCCAAGCCAATCAGCAGCAGCAAGCAGATTTAATCGCGACGCTACTGCGGTATATGGAGACGCCACAGTATCTCAGAAAGAGACTCTTCAAACTGGACCCGCGCCTGAAGTACGTGGGAATAGTGCCGCCGCTGCGAACGCCACATCACCCATTAAACAAGAAAATGGCGAACCTGAAGGTTGGCGAGTACCGCGAGGGAGTAGTAACAGCCACAACCTCAGACGGTGTGCTCGTTGATGTCGGCGTTGAAGCGCCAGCTCTGCTGCGTGAAAAACATTTAGCGGTTGGCAAACGCTTAACAATAAAAATAGCACGCGTCAACGGGCAGGTTGAAGTGCAAACTGCAAACCGCGCAGAAATTCCATGTTACTGGGGATATGAGGTAACACAAGCCATGGAGAACGATGCGCCAGCAAGGCTTTTACTGAGCAAAAGCTTTGATTTGAAAGTTGCCACGTCAAAAAAAGGCGCCAAGTTCACAGACGTTGCCAAAGAAATGGCGCAGAAGTGGGAAAAAGCAAGCAGCATTCTCCTCTTGTTCGGCTCGCCTAAAAAGGGATTATACGAATTAGCCAGCGAATGGAAAATAAATCTTGACGATACTGCAGATTTTGTGGTAAACACTATCCCTGAACAGGGAACTGAAACTGTGCGAACAGAAGAGGCGCTGCTCGCGACGTTGGCTATCTTGAACGCGCAGTTCGCTGTTTAAGCTTTAAATGCTTGTTTTGATTATGACTGTTCATGCTTTCATTTGACATAACCATGCCCACAGCACTATTCTGCGTAACACTACTCTCGGTGCTACTGAACAAGCGCTTCGAGAGCAAACTAAAAGGCACTTTTGAAGAAAGAGAATTTCACATCCGAGACGCAATCTTGTTCGTAGTCCTAATCAGCGTGGCAATCTCAGTAATCATTTTTGTCCCACAAGAAGCCATAACAGTAGTTTTCCTATTCGCCTATTCAACGCTACTTTTCACTTTCGCATACACCTTCTCAAACATGCAAAAAAGACACGCACAACTGTTCTGCTTGGTTTTCGGCTTAACAGCCATGGCAATTGGAACCGCCGCCCTTTTAGACCCATTTACTGACAGTTGGCTATTCACTGGAGGCTTAGTAGCTTACGGCTTAGCCGCCCTCGCCTTCCTTGCAATATTATATGAGCAACGGAGAAAAAGCGCCGGAGCAAGATGGTACACAGCAGTTTTGCCTCCAGCCCTATTTCTGCTGCTTTACCTGTTCTATCGGGGCACACCCCTCTGGGTTCCTTATTTCTTCAACATTTTTGCAATAACGTTTGCTATTCTAATAACGCTTTACTTGGCTTCGCTGTTCACTTGGAAAATCATATTCATCTTTGCTGGCCTACTAACCGTAATGGACATCATTTTAGTGTTCGGAACTGGAACCATGGGGCAGGCTGCGGTAACACTTCTTGACCTGCGACTCCCCATCGCGGTAGTGCTGCCCCGCATCCCAATACAAGGTGTACTTCGCTTCAGCGCGTTGGGCTTAGGTGATTTCTTTTTTGCAGGGTTGTTAGCCACACAGACCAGCAAGAGATATGATGAAAAAACCGCTTTGATCGCGGCGCTGATGATGGCGTTTTTCCTTGGATTAACCTTCGTGATCCAAGCATACTTTGAAATAGAATTTTTCCCAGCTACATTAAGCATTATCTGCGGTTGGCTGCCCGTTGTAATATGGAGAATGGCGACAAAAAGAAAGGCCTAAAAAACAGATGGCAACTTGAGAAAATAAAAGGTTGCTTTTAGCCGAAGAGAGCACCTAAACCTTCAAGCGCTGCTTCTTCTTTCGCTTTCTCTTCCTCAGCTTTCTTCTTCTTGTCATCTTCCTTTGGCTTTTGCTCTGCGGCAGGTGCAGCGGCTGCGGGTGCGGCTGGTGCAGCAGCCATCATTGTAGGAGCAGACTTTATTGCTTCGTCAATGTTGACTTCACTTAAAGAGGCTACAAGCGCTTTTACTCTAACACCGTCAACGTTTATTCCAGCAGCTGACAAAACGTTCGAGATGCTTTCTTCGTTTATTTCCTTTCCTGCTTTGTGAAGTAGCATAGCAGCGTAAATGTATTCCATACTTTTTCACCTCTTCATTCAAGTATTTTAACTTTTTCTGGTTAATACCGCCTTTCCAACTAAAGGGTACGCGCTAATACTTAAAGATAGGCAGTACCGTTAACGTTTTCTTGCCGTGTAGAAAAATGCCTAATGGCTTAAGAACCTTTCGTTTCACGCAGCAACTCTTCCGCTGGATACACCACAGTAATTGCGATTGCTCAAGTTTAGTAAAGTTTAATGTGTGCAATTACATAGTAATTCTTGATGAACATGAAAGTTCTTGGGATTTGCGGTAGCCCACGTCAGCAAGCCACCGAGCATGTTCTCTCGGAAGCGCTTCGCATTTTGGAGGAAAAAGGCTTCGAGACTAAGTTTTGGACTGTTAGGGGAAAAGAGGTTAGTTTCTGCACACATTGCGATTACTGCCTCGTAGAAAAGCAGTGCGTAATACAGGATGACATGCAGGAGCTTTACGTGCTACTTACGGAAGCAAAGGGCATAATTTTAGCCACGCCCGTGTATAACGGCGGCGTAAGCGCTCAACTCAAGGCAATCATGGATAGGACACGCGCGGCAGTGGCTTCAGACGAAAATGTTTTCAAAGGAAAAATCGGTATGGGCATTGCGGTTGGCGGCGACCGAGCAGGTGGGCAAGAGCTCGCGTTGATGCAGATTCACACCTTCTTCATTCTAAATGGCATAATACCCGTCAGCGGCGGCTATTTCGGAGCGAATCTAGGCGCGACATTCTGGACGAAAGACACGTTAGAAGGCGTAAAGAATGATGAGGAAGGCTTCAGAAGCCTACGGAAAACAGTGAAAAAATTCGCTGATTTCCTTAAAAAATATGAAGAAAAATAGGGAGGTTATGGAAAGATTATGGCTGAGCAAGATAAGACCAAAAAGAGAAAGGTTGCTTGGGGGATAACTGGTGCAGGCGACAAAATCGCCGATTTCATAGAGGTAATGAAAAAAATACAAAGGGAATACGCTGAGACCGTGGAGATTCATGTTTTTCTCTCCAAAGCCGCGGAACTCGTGCTGAAATACTATAAGCTTGAAGAGGATTTGAGGCAAAGTTTCCAAAAAGTCTCTGTGGAACTTAATTCTAACGCGCCTTTTCTCGCGGCGTGGATGCAGATGCGTAAATACGAGTTTCTGCTTATTGCGCCTGCTACGTCTAATACTGTTGCCAAAATCGCGAACAGCATAGGCGACACTTTACTTACAAACGCGGCTATAATGAGTTTGAAAGCGTTTGTGCCCGTTTACATTGCACCAACAGATTACAAAGTAGGCACAGTATCAACAAAACTGCCAAATGGCAAAGAAATGAAGCTCAGAGTTCGCCGAGAAGAAGTGGAACATGTGGAGAAGCTAAAGCGCATGGAAGATGTATTCGTGCTTGAAGGGCCACATCAGATTCAGGAAGTTTTCCGAAAACATTTCGGTTAACCATGGTGTCCACTCGAAAAAGGGTAATGAAAAAGAAAAGACCATTGATACCTAATAACCGCTTAGTTAGTGGCGGTTTAGGTTATGCTCACGTTTTGAATGTCAAAATATCTTTTCACTAAAAAGCGTAAGCGCTCCGCGTTTTTGCCGTTTTTGCCGATGGCAACACCCTTATCCTTCGGGTTAACGGTTACAACAGCCATCTTTTTGCCGTCCATCCTCTCGGTTATCCGCACCTCTTTAACAGTCGCAGGCTTCAAAGCATTCTTAATGAACTGAACAGCGTCATCTGAATACTCAATTATCTCGTGTTTTTTCCCAGTCATCCTTTCCAGCGTGTGAATGTTTCTTCCGCCTTTGCCGATGGCAACGCCAACTTGACCTTGATTCACAATGAATATGGCGCGTCCCTGCTCCTCGTCAATTATGCAGTCTTTAACGGAAGCACCGCTTATGCTTTCAAACAACGCGATGTAGCGCATCTCGTCACAGGTGAATTTAATACCGCTTGTCATCAATTTCCTCCAGTAGACTCTTGCATTTCATTACTGCCAATAACCTTGAGAATCTCTGAGTCGCCTGCCTCTCTTATACTTAGCGCTGATACAACAAACGGTTTATTGCAGACTTTAGCCAAATCCATGGCAGCACCCTTATATGTCATGACAGGAACCTTGGAGATTTTACCATAGTATTCAACTTGCTCTTTTATGTCTTTTGGACAGTTAGAAGCCAAAATTATCATTTTTGCCTTCCCAGTCTTAGCGTTCTGCAAAGCCATATTCGCACCGAAAGAGACCTTGCCAGTTTTAACCGCTAACGCTATTGCCTTATCTATGTCTATCATACTTCTGTTTTACCTCCTTCCTTTTCTTGCTTTTCAAACGTAGTCATATAAAGCTCAACCAAACCAGTGCCAATCGGAATTGATTGACCAACAATCACGTTTTCTGTTACGCCCTCCAGCGGGTCTGATTCACCTTTTATAGCTGCCTCGACAATATTGGGAACAGTAATTTCAAAAGCAGCCCTAGCCAACACGCTGGCTTTCTTGCCGCTGATGCCGTGCCTGCCGATCTGCTGCACCTCGCCCGTTGCAGTCATCATATCCGCAACAAGCATGACGTGCCGCACATCCACGTCTAAACCTTGCTCTTCCAACACGCTTGCGGCTTCTTTGATCAAAGCGTTTCTTGCGGCTTCGATGCCAAGAGTTTTAGCTATCTCATGAATGTTGTTGGTTGTCGTCCGAGAAGTATCCACTCCACTGATTTCTAAAACTTTTGCCAAGTTTGAGCCGTCTGTACGTATAACCCATTCACCGTGCTCTTCGGTTACCAAAACACGCTTTATCTCTGGCACACCTTTAACGTGCAACGCGGGAATCTTGCTTAGCATCTTCTTGAGGACATCTGCCTTTTTGGGTTTGATGTGGACAGCGTTTTCTTCCACCTTTACAGTGGCATTTTGCAGTTGCAGTCGCTCTTCAAGTTCCTCCATAGTTATCCCTCTGTCTTCCATCATAGCCTTGTTCAGTTCAATCACTATCTCCTCGTTCACGGCATCCTCGTAAATAGCAGAGGCAATGTTTTCCAGACTTGTATAGATAATTTTGCGTGCAATTTCAACAGCGCCTTCTCTGCTTTTACGGTACTCCGGCGCCAAGTATATAGTCATAATCGGCGTTGAAGGTATGCGTCTGGCATCAACTATCTCGATCAGCCGCGGCAGCCCTAAGGTTACGTTTTGCTCCTTG
>JAWCMT010000014.1:0-33723 GCA_038849555.1 Bathyarchaeia archaeon
GCGTAAAATGCAAACTCGGATTTCTTCACGTTTCACCGCGGTTACACCTCGCTGCTTAATGTTCTTTTCCAGCTGCGGTGCAGCTCAGCAATCGATGCATCAACAACCACTTGCCCATTTAAGCCTTGAATGATTAGCCTTGCGTCCTCGGTTACTTCGCCTATTTGGGCATACACCTTATTCCGCATTAAAGCCTCAAAATCCGCCTTGTCTCCTGCATCGACTTCCACGAGAAAGCGGCTGTTAGACTCGGAAAACAGTAGGAAATCGCTGCGATTTACCTGCTTATTCGGCACTGCTCGTAGGTCAAGCTTTAAGCCTAAGCCGCCTGCAAAAGCCATTTCCGCCGCTGCCACTGCCAAGCCGCCCTCTGAAAGGTCATGACACGCTTTAACAAGGCCTAGGTCGATGGCTTTGGTGATGGCGCGATAGGCTCGTTTTGCCTGTGTTGCCCGCACTTTTGGCACCGACCTGCCCAGATACCCCCTAAGCTTATAGTATTCTGAGCCGCCCAGTTCATTGAAGGTCTGTCCCACAATGTATAGCAAGTCGCCTGGCTTCTTCAGGTCCATTGAAACGACCAATCGTATGTCTGGAATTATGCCTAGCGCGGTGATTAGAAGCGTGGGCGTAACAGGGCCCAGCGGCGACTCGTTGTATAGGCTGTCCTTGCCAGAGATGAAAGGCGCACGGAAGGCTTTGGCAAAGTCATAGCAGGCTTGGCATGCCCTGACAAGTGAGCCGAGCCGCTCGGGCTTTTCAGGGTTGCCCCATGTGAAGTTGTCGAGAAGCGCGATTCTGCGGCCGCCTACTGCCACGTTGTTGCGGATAGCTTCGTCTATGGCGGAAGCTGCCATCCAATACGCGTCGATTTTGCCGTAGTTCGGGTTCATGCCGCACGAGATTACCGCGCCTTTCCACGAGTTTTCAAGCGGCTTTAGCACTGCCGCGTCGTTTGGCCCGCTATTCTCGCCTTGCAGCGGCTTCAGCGCCGTGTTGCCTTTCACTTCATGGTCGTATGTGCGCACTACGCTTTCTTTGCTGGCAATGTTGGGCGCCGACAGCAGCGCCATAAGCTCTTCAGTGAGGTTCGCTGGTTCAGGAAACGCGGGCTCCTTAAGCGTTTCAGTTGTGTAGACTGCGGTTTTCATGCTTTCCGGCGGCTTAAACAGAAACTCCATATCCATGTCAGCTACTTGTTCGCCTTGATAAGCAAGCTGAAGACGCTGCTCCGTGGTTAGCGCACCTATCGCGGTGGCTTCCACATCTTCCTTCTCGAAAACTTCCAGCGCTGTCTCAAGGTTTTCAGGCGGAACGGTCAGCAGCATCCGCTCCTGAGATTCCGAGATGTATATTTCCCATGGCGCCAAGCCCGGGTACTTCAAAGGCACTTTGTCCAGCGCCACTTTTGCGCCGCAGCCAAATTTCTTGGCGGTTTCGCCTACGGCTGAAGATAAGCCGCCTCCGCCCAAGTCGGTTATTGCCGAAGCGAGTTCTCGGTCGCGGATTTCAATTACTGCGCGCTTCAGCTTCTCCTCCTCAATGGGGTCAGCAATCTGCACCGCGGGCCGCGAGATTTCTTCTGATTTTTCTGTTAGCTCAGCGGAGGCGAAGGTTACGCCGTGGATGCCGTCGCGGCCTGTTTTTCCGCCAGCCAGCACTATTATGTGGCCGGGCTGGGCGTTTCTTCGGAACTTTTTAAGCGGCAGCAGTCCCACGCAGCCGCAGTAGACTACCACGTTTCCCGTGTAGCTTTCGTCGAAGTATATGGCGCCGTTCACGGTGGGGATGCCCATGTTGTTTCCGTAGGCGCCGATGCCTGCAGTAACGCCCATGTAAACGTACTTTGGATGCTTTATGCCCGCAGGGAGCTTTGCGTAATCATAATCTAATGGACCGAAGCCTAAAACGTCCGTGCATGCAATAGGGTCAGCCCATACGCCGAGGACATCGCGGATTACGCCGCCGACGCCTGTGGCTGCGCCTCCGAAGGGCTCCACTGCGGATGGGTGGTTGTGTGTTTCAATTTTGGCGGCTATGCCGTAGCCCTTGTCGAAGTGGACTATGCCTGCGTTGTCTTCGAAGACGCTGAAGCACCAGCGGGGGTTGATTTCTTTTGTGGCTTTTGCGATGTACGTCTTGAAGAGGTTGTTGATTTCCGTGTTGCCTATGCGGATTTTGCCTTTGAACGTCTTGTGATAGCAGTGTTCACTCCATGTTTGGGCTATGGCCTGTAGCTCTACATCAGTTGGGTTTCGCCCTTCCTTCGCAAAATAATCTCTGACTGCCCGCATCTCTTCAAGGTTTAGGCATAAGCCCAGCTCGCCGCTTATTTCCAAAAGCTGCCTATCCGAAGCCTTGGCTAAGGCCACCTCGTAAAGTGTGAAGGAGGTTTTTCTGCGTATGTAGAGGCTCTCGTTCATTTTTGCTCCTCTATCGCTATTGTGTAATTATCTTTCGTCGGATTAGCCAGCAGTTTTCGGCACATTTCCTCCGCTTTCGCCGCGCCTTCCTTCGGCGTTTCCGCTTCGAGAAATACGGTGTAAACTTTGCTTACGTTCACGGCGCTAACCGCGTAACCAAGCTCTTTCAGTAAACGCGCTGTGGTTTCGCCTTCTGGGTCGCTGTGGCCTGGTTTCAGGCTGACTTCTATTTTTGCACGGTATTTCATGGGCTAAAATGTAAGCGCTTGAGATTTAAACGCTTTCATCAAATAAAACGCAAAGCGCTATGCCAAGACGATTTTCTTGCCGCCGTGCTTAATCGCTATTTTCTGCGTGCTTGTTACGGTTCCAATAAGCTCTGGCTGTGCGCCCGCCTTTTCTAAAGTGTCCAGAGCGTTTTCCGCCTCTGCCTTGGCGACGATTACTGCGAATCCCCAGCCCATGTTGAAAGTTCGGAACATTTCCTCGTAAGTTATGGCGTAGCCGAGTCCAGCGGCGGTTTTCTGAATCAAACCAAAGATTGGTTGAGGCTTAAAGTTGCTGAATTCGAAGCCTATGCCCGGCGAGAAACGCGTAAGATTGTTAAATTTCAAGTATGCGTCGCCTGTTATGTGCACCGCCGCCTTGATGTGTGCTGCCTCGGCTAAACTGAGGACGGATTTCACGTATATGCACGTCGGCTCAAGCATCTCGCTGATAAGCTCCTTGCCAAGCGCGTCGGGCACGTCGTGCGGCTCGTATTTTCCGCCCCATTGTTTGAGGAGAATTTTCCGCGCGAGCGTTATGCCATTGCTGTGGAGACCGCTGCTCCTCAAGCCTATTATCGGGTCGCCTGCCTTGATGCCTTCGCCAGTGATTACTCTGGGCTTTTCCACTTTGCCTATGGCGGCGACAATCATGTCGAAGCCTTTTCCCTCCGCGATGCCCTTAATGAGTTCGGCTACGTCGCCTATCTCGCCGCTTGTAACGGGGCATTCGGCTTCCTCTGCGCCGCGGGCGATTCCCTCAAGCCATTCACGCACAAGCTGGGGGTCGCTGACTTGCGCGTGGATGTTGTCGGCTATGGCAAGCGGCTTAGCGCCTGAGCGTATCACGTCGTTAACCGCCATTGCAACGGCGTCAACACCTATCGTGTCGTATTTGCCTACCAGCTGCGCAAGCAGCACCTTGGTGCCCACGCCCTCGATGACAAGGTCCAAATAGACATCGTCGGCTAATGGGAAGATGTTGCCGTAAGGCAGCTGCAGCACCGCGCCGTAGCGGCTGTACCTGTAGGTTTCCTGCAGCCTCTTCAGTGCTTTCTTGGATTCTGCGCGTTGCTCACGGTTCACGCCAGCGTCGCTGTAACTGTACGTTTTTGGCATAGTTGAGTTTCTCCTGTGTTGCACGTTCTATGTAGAGTCTGTAGCTGATAACAATTTTGCTAGTTAACCGTTACGAGCAGAATTTTATTAACATTCATTGGTTTGTGAGCAGAATATTACCAGTTGGGTGACAGGTAGGAGACGTAAACTTCGTAGTGATCAACATCTTGGCTGGGAGGAGAGAAGTAAAAAACGACTTGTGTTGTTTCGCCGCTACCCAGAACGAATTTTTGGCTCCCAATCACCGTAGTCGCTTGAGTGATGTTTGCGCTTGCCACTTGAATGATGTCGCCGTTCCAGCTGTAGAACTTAACAGTCAAACTAATCCAAGATGAGGACCTGTTAGTGAAAGGATTTATGCCAATCGGCGCCTTGGGATTTGCACCGTTTTCAGCATCCTCAGTGGTGTAGTCATTTCTAATAGTGACGCCAATCATTAAAACTGGATTTTCGCCAAAATTAATAGCAAATGAGTAATTCCCTGGCAAATGCCACCAGCCGAAATCAGGTAGGCTAATAGAGCCATTATCCGTTGGCACCATCAACTTGTTTCTAAGTTCAGCGTTAAATGGCCAGGTGTACGGGTCATAGCTATATCCTGGTGTTGTGGATACAAGGTAGATCTTTGTGGGCTTTCCTTGATTGTTAGAGTCTGGAAGCGTCCGTAGGTATTGGGATGCGTTTGGCGGCTTCAATTTCAGCGTGAGTTGAGTCAAGTTTAAAGCTGTGGCAAGCCACTTGATTACTTTCCCGCGTTCGGCTAACGCGTTGTCACGTTCCCTTATAACACTTTGAAGAGATAATGCATTAATGTGCTCGAATACAACCAACACTAAACTCACGACCAAAAGCAGAGCGAGCGCTATGACCGCCAATTTGAAAGTATTCTTTGCGCGATCACGAGTTTCTTCGTTCTGTTTTGTTCCAGAGCCAGCCGGCTCACCGACAGCCCTATGCATAGCTGATCAGGTAATACCAGTGTTCAAGTGCCTATTAACTCTCCCTAAAGAACACTCCTGTTCTCCGCGGAGAACAGCAACACCTTCCGTTCGGTGTTCCGAGTAAAAGTTTAAGTTGTCTTTTGTCGGTGATATGTGTAATTGCGGTCGTAGTCTAGTTTGGCTAGGACATCAGCCTCCCACGCTGACGACCCGGGTTCAAATCCCGGCGACCGCACCAACCAGAACCTACGGTTCCCAGGTTCCCTCCCTTTTGACAATTTACGTTCTCAATAGCCTCAATTAGCTGTTTTAGGTAATTTTCGCAGGCTTTTGACACGTTAATGCCAAGAGCGCGGGCTTTCTCGAATGTTTCAGCGTCGATTGTGAGGCTCACGTGCCGCTTCCCTCCCATAAACTCCCCCCGTATTCACCCGGAAAATTCGCCGTAACAAACAGCTAAAAGCACAAGTTCCGTGATGTAAAAAAGCTTTCATTTCAACATAATTGTGCCTTTCGCCCTGCTAAGCATAATATTGGTGTGATCAAAAAATTTTAAACCACTCTTTTCTTTATTTTTTGGCCGCGGAGCAAATGTGTAAAAACAAGCAATTCGCTATATGCACATGTGCTATGCTTTGTTTACTGGGCACTGTGAATTATGCTTTTGCATCAACCAATTATGAAGTTTATGTTTTATTCCATGAAGGCACAAGCATGGATAATATTACGCACATGCTTAATGATCTTGGCGCTGTTGATGGTGTTTCTGTTATGGTGAACTTGTACGATAACACAACTGAGGCTATGGATGAAGCCATCAATCGTTTGGAAAGCTACCTTTCAAACTTGCAAAACTACAAAGTTGTAGTTCAAGCGATCTATTGTTTTCCTTATGGTTATATGTCGCATCATTGGCAATTTGAACTGAGCTCGTTCTCGGAAGAATTCTATGCCGAATGGTATGGCAAACTTGACGCTTGCCTAGACAACCACCGCAATGTTAAACTGTTCGTTGGATTCAACGAAGCATGTTTCCATTTTAGTAAGGACGCCGCGAAAACAATAATGCAAAGAGAATACACCATTTGGAAAGGCATAAGCAATATTCCTTTCAGCTGCGAAATAACCTTCCCTTTCTACCTTTGGCACAACTACTTTAACGTGACGGCGCCAACCTTTGAAGCTGATGTTTTGCCAATCTGGCAAAATTACAGCGATTATATAGGCTTAAACTTAATCGCCTACCGTTACTCGCCACTTTATGGCATAGATCCAGAAGGCTACAATCAGACAAGGGAAGCGATTTTGACGGCGCTGTATTACGGGAAACTTTACGATAAACCTGTACATGTGGATGAGGTACTCTGTTGGTACCCGCAAGACTTTCAGTATGTAGCAGATAATCTAATGCGAAATCCGCACGTTACTGCAGTTTATAAATTGTGGGATTGGAGCAACTCAACAGAAGCAATCTACGCTTTGTATAATATCAATCCAGAAAATGGAGAAATAACAAGAGTAAAGCCAACGTGGGATGTGTTTCAGCATGTTACTAACTCGGTGACGACATCTACACCAGCGCAGGAAGACGAAAAACCTCTAACTAGTATGGTTAAGTTAGTGTTATTAGTGCTATTTGCCTTAATCATAGCAAGCATATGCGTATACTATATCAAAAATAAGATTAATATAAAAAAAAGATTTAACACGGTGTAGATATTCGATGAGCAAACAGCAAATAAAACTATTGACACCGAGTTTTGTCGTTTTCGTGATAGGCGTCACCTATCAAGTTCTGAACGCCATCTTCTGGGGATGGTGGGCAATAGACTTGGAACGCAACCCCATCGCGCCAGGAGCAATATTCGATGGTTACACTATCAATCAAATAGTTGCTATGCATCTCGGGTGGCTTGCCGGGTCGCTTTTCATTTTAAGCCTCTTGGTTGTAATCATTGGATTAATATCAATATTCAAAGAAAAAGCAGGAAAGGAGACATAACAAAGTCGCCTATGCTTCAAATTGCGATAGGACCTTGCTTATGGTCTTTGCCCATTCGCTCTTTTTCCAAGTCAATTATCGATTTCTATCTAAGGCAGTACTGCACGAACTACTTGGGACACAGCCATAAAGAGAATAAACCTTCAGGAGCTTTGCTTTTTAGCATTACATTGCTTCTCATTACTGATGCTGTTAGAAAGTGCTAGGTTTGTGCACCTTTGCTTAGCTTCGTTATCTATTTTTTCCAGAAGTTTGATGACTTTTTTTCCTTTTTTTTCTATTTGCTCCCTGCTCCATTTGCTTCTCGCTGAGCAGAGTGTGTCCACGTCTATGCCCTTTTCTTCGTAGTATATCACTGGGTAGAGTCGGCAGCCGAGGGGACGGTCTCGGTAGACTTTGCACCGCTTTTTCTCGATGTCGTAGAAGACGCAGTAGCCGTGGTGATTGCGCAGTTTAGCGTAGCCTGCGCTGTCAAACTGCACGAAGAACACTTTACTGTAGCCTTTTCGCTCTAAGCGTTCGATATCCTCGTTGGCAAGCAACATCTCTGTTTCTTTGCAGCAGAGACCACAGCGTAAACAATAGCACATAAGCGTTATTTTTGGTTCCTCGGCTATTTCAGTCTGCTGGCTGCAGCAGGTTTAGATTCAGCATTTCAGCCCAAGCGATGCGCTTCAGCGGTATCTGGCTACTTTTGCCGCTACCGTAGGGAACGTACTCAATAAGGCTATCTTTGCCCAGCTCGCTTTTCCGAATGCCAGTTAATTGCACATTAATTATTACTGTTCCATCCTTCAGATGCAAGTTCACGTTTTTCCCAAGGAAAGATTTGGCGCTGTTCAAGCAGAAACTTTCCATAGGCTAATCCTCCCAGTTTTCCTTGTCTGCCAAGTGGCTCCAGCACTGTTTGCAGATAGGCAGCTTTTCTCCTTTAAAGAGAATATACAGCTTTATGTTCTCGCTTTTACACTTGTCATTCCAAGGATTTCGACAATGCTCCAAAATCGCTTACCTCCAGTAATTTATCGATTAGCGACGGAGATTGCTTTTAAAACTCGTTGCGAAACGACATTCCGCTACTGGGGAGAGAGGTGAGTTAAAGTGAACCTTTTATACGTGCAGTGTGTAAATCTGTCTATGTGAAGTTTTTATGAATTATTACCAAACTATTGCTACGGTTAGCCTGATTCTTCAAGTCGCAGCGGTATGCCTGATTTTCGCCGGCTTAGAGCTAAAGCGGAGAAAGAGGCTTCGCCAACACGGCCTTCTCATGCTTGCTGCAGTTGTCATGCACACGGTGCTCATATTAGCGTGGATGGCGCCGGCTTTCGCCTCGCTTTTCACAAGCAGCACAAATTTTGCCGACGCATTTGTCATGGCGATTTTGGTTCATGCTTTCTCGGGAGTTGCCGCTGATGCTTTAGGCGTGTGGCTGGTTGCTTCCTGGCGGCTACGCGTGGATATGCAGGCTTGTTTCGCCAAAAAACGTGTCATGCGCATAACAATGGCGCTATGGATGATATCCCTATTTCTCGGCGTTGCTGTCTATTTGAAAATTATTCAGATATTTTAGCAGAGTAAACCAACCAGAAACTTTGGCTACTTCAGATTTGAATTATCTCAGGCGTTATTGCCTCCTTTGTTACTTTCAAAATAGCCACTGAAGGCTTATTTACGAAAGAAGGTAACGGGTTTGTGGCGCTTCCCGGGTTAATATACAGCGTTTTCCCTTCCCATTTTATACTAGCGTTATGCGTATGCCCATAAACAAAAACGTTAAAGTTATTCTGCTTAGCAATTTCCCGCATCCTGCCCATGCCAAACAGGGTGCGCGGATCATGCATGACACCGATTTTCCAATCGAAAATTTTCATGGAATTCAGCTTCGGCAGGGCGCCGCTTACCTCTGGCCCATCCATGTTTCCGTGAACCGCCAAAACTGGCGCAAGCTGCTCTAACTCGTCAATTACAGCTAACTGCACCAGATCGCCGGCGTGCACGATGAAGTCCACGTTTTCGAAAATTTTGAAGACCATTTGTGGGATGCAGCGTGCCCTTGTAGGAACATGCGTATCAGATATTAAACCCACCTTTTTCACTGTTTTATAACTCTTGGTTTCATGAGAAATCATTGTTTGTTCGCTGCTCATTATGCTTGCCTCTCTTGAGAAGAGTCTACGTGCCTTAGAATAATGGGTTAAAAGATAATAAATATTCACATTTATTAACGCGCCTATAATCCTGGAATATGCTTGATGCCGGCTAATTGTGTAATCTGAATGGTGAAAAACTGCAGTTTAGGTTGAATTTTTGACTGAACATAACTTGCCATTCTGAATTTAAGTAGATACTGTGGGTTTTAAGAAAAAGTAAAAAAACTTGCGGCTGATTCGCATGTTACACGAGGACAAGCTGTTCGCTATTTATTTTTGGTTTGACAAATACTTTAGATGAAAAGGTTTGACTGCAACTCCCGGCTTCAAGTCTGCTATGAAGGCTTGGCTGTCAATTATCCACTCTGCAAGTGCCGCGTCCTGTGCTCTTGCGAATTCAGCAAAATCCGTGTAGGTTTTGTGCAGTGAAACGCAAATTGTATCCCATCCCATGCCGCGTCCGCTCTGAACCAAGATGACATTTGGCTGATTCATGTACCACTCTTTCACCTTGTTCAGGGTTTTGTCTGCTTCTTGGTTAGGCTTGCTTTTCAGGAAAGTGAACGCTACAAGCTCATATCCGATTTGTCCAAACTTTGGGATAATCGTGTATCCTTCAATGTAGTTTTTCTCAAGCATCGATCTTCTTCTGGTTACAGTGGGTTGTGAAACACCTAACGCCTTTGCCAGTTGTCGGTCGCTTCTATGCGAATCTTTCATAAGCTCAAACAAAAGTTTGTAGTCTATTGGTTTAAGTTCCTTCATTTTTGATCAACCTATTGACCAGTAAGCATTTTTACCTTTCATATATAAACTTCTTGTTACTGTAAAGCAATTAATGCATCATTTTCTAAAGGTTTAGCCACGTAGAATGGGCTTAGACGGGGGCAAATCTTAAGAGAAATATGCGCGCTACATCCAAGGCAAGTGATACTATGCCTATGCAGTTACTTAAGGAAATTGAAGAAGAAATTACCGATTTACTAAGCAACCTAATTCGCATAAACACCACAAACCCGCCTGGAAATGAGACAGCGGCAGCCAAATACCTGGCTAAGCAACTGAGCAAAGACGGGTTCAAGTGCGAGCTCTTCGAGAGTGCACCAAAAAGAGGCAGCATTGTTACCCGCTTGAAAGGAACAGGCGAAAAGCCGAGTTTGCTTCTACTTTCCCATTTAGACGTGGTTGCTGCTGACCCGAGAGAGTGGAGTGTTGACCCGTTCGGCGGCATAGTCAAAGATGGCTTCGTGTGGGGGCGCGGTGCTGTAGACATGAAAAGCATGACTGTCATGGAAATTATGGTCCTGAAACTTCTGAAGAGGAACCGCGTAAAGCTGAAAGGCGACGTGATTTTGGCGGCGACCGCTGACGAGGAACGCGGAGGCTTGTTGGGCGCAGATTATCTTTTGCGTCATTATCCTGAAAAGGTTTTCGCGCCCTACGTTTTGAACGAAGGCGGCGGATTAGCCCTTCCCACCAGAAGCCGTAACGTGTTCACGGTGCAAACTGCTGAAAAAGGCCTCTTATGGTTCAAAGTTAAAGCCAAAGGCATTCCTGGCCACGGTTCGCTGCCTAACTTGGCGGACAACGCTATAATGCGCATGAACAAGGTTATAGAGAAATTAGGGAATTACCGCGCTCCGCCTCTGCTTACGCCTACCGTGAAGCATTTTCTCGCGGAAATGGCAAGGGAAGAACCTGCCTTGCAGAGGCATTTTACGCGTTTGCTGGAAAACCCAGAATTAAGCGACCAAATATTAGATGAGCTAGCGAAAACTGCGCCAAATCTGGCTGAGGAAATTCGGCCACGTTTGAAGATGACCATTGCACCCACAATTATTCATGGCGGCGTGAAAGAAAATGTTATTCCATCAGAATGCGAAGCCGTATTTGACTGTAGAATATTACCGGGGCAGGAGATAGCGAAAACCATTGACTTAATCAAAGCATTGCTTAAGGAGGTTGATTCGGAAAAACTTGAGTTTGAAGCCTTACAAGTGCAGGAGCCTTCGGAATCACCAGCGGAAACACCGCTTTACGATGCGATTGCCGCGGTGCTTCGTGAATTCGAGCCGAACTGTGGCATAACGCCGATGCTTATGACAGGCGGAACCGACTCGCGGTTCTTCAGAAAAATGGGCAGCATATGCTACGGCTTCCAACCCATGCACCCAGAGGTAGTTTCTGGCAAGGTGGTTAAACGTGAACATGGCATAGACGAGCGCATCAGCATAGAAAACCTCGTTTTCGGCGCAAGCTTGCTCTACGAAACAGTCAAAAAGTTCCTGAACTAAAAAAAGACTCATACAATACAGTGTGACTTTTTTGTCTACACCCTATGAGGTCGGCTTATGATTTAACCCAAGAAGCATGCAATGTTTACTGTCCGATAGTCCCCCTGTATTGTTTTCTGCATTGATTGGCTAATAGCCGCCAAATATGAAGGCACAAAGCGATTTCTCTTGACCATGCGCGAGAAACCTGCATTATGGTGTATAAAGTCGACATGATTAAACAACAGAGAACACATCCAGCTTTGACCAAACGAGGCAGACATCTGAAAAAACACGCTTAAAACATGAGATGCTTTAGAAAACGTAAATAGAACGGCAATAAATAAAAATGTACAAAGCAAAAAAGGAGCATGGGGCGCTGAAGAAAAAATAGTTTTCTAAAACCAAAGGCTAGAGTGTGTTAGTCATTTTGGATAAGTTTACTGTTTATTATTTCAGCTTGGTTCTGTTGATTGGCGGTTTAGCCTATGCTCCATGGGTTTTGGCTTCGTATGGTATGTTTCCGTCTGATCTGGTTTTTGTTTTCGTGATTGTTGGCGGTGTATCTCCAACGATTGCCGCGCTTGTAGTAGCCAAACTTGAATTTGGTAGAGGCGGAGCGAAATATTTGTTTGATCAATTTGGCCGCAAGGGCTTTTCAAAGTTATGGTTCTTGGTCGCTGTTCTTGTTCCTTTGGTTCTTGCAGTCGGCGCTGTCCTGCTGTGGTTAGCCTCTGGAGGAACATATCATCCAGACTTGATGAGGTTGGCTGAGTTTCCACCAATCCTAATTACGAGCTTCTTGATGAATATGTGGGAAGAAATAGGATGGAGAGGCTACGCTTTACCCGCGCTGCAAAAGAAACACAATGCGTTAATTTCGAGCCTAATTGTTGGAGTGTTTTGGGCATTCTGGCACTGGCCACATTTTGCAGTTAAAGATAGTGCCATGGCAGTTAACTATCATAATTTCCTTTGGTTTGCTATTTTCATGCTTTTTTACTCGATCTCTTATACATGGCTTTATAACTCCACTGAAGGAAGTTTGTTTACTGCATCGCTATACCACGCATCCACAAACGCAGCAAACACCATACTATTTGTTGAAGCAAATATTGCCAATTCCATATTCCCATTCTATTTTCTGACAGTCATCATTCTCGCTCTCGTCATAGTTTTTGTATGCAAACTAGATTTTTTATGCAGCAAAAAGAGGGAAATGCTGAACAAACCTTCAATGAAATAGAAACTTTCGAGTAAAGGATTTGAATCCTGCAAAATGAAAACTTCTGAAGCGTTCTGTTAACGATGATTAATAGAACAAGGATAGATGCTGTTTGAATTAATCAAAAGATATCCTCCATGTTAAGAGCTTGCTAGGTCACAAAAAACTTGAAAACATAGAAACCCACATAAGCCTTGAAAAAGAATTATTCGGAGACCCATACAATCAAGAATTCCACGTAAAGTGGCGACAACACCACAAGAAATTCAACCTCCATTAGAAGTGGGATATGAGTACGTCTGCGGAAAAAGGCGGCTCATGTTCTTCCGAAAAAGAAAATAGTATCTCCTGCACTAAAAACCTACGGAGTCAGGTGAAAACAAGGCGGGGTTGCCCTAGCCTGGTAGGGGGCAGGCCTGCTAAGTCTGTGGCCCAAAAGGCCGCGTGGGTTCAAATCCCACACCCCGCGCCTATTTTAGCGTCAAATACATTAATCGCGGATTTGCAGGTATTACACGCGGCGCAGCCTCGATTTCTTTGCAACATGCGCGTCTGCTTTGCTCGCTAATGTTTTTGTGGCTCAACTTGTTTTTTTCTGTTTTAGTTCGCATTTGACTTCGTAATTTACTATTATCAAAGCTACAACGGTTAAAGCCAAGCCTATTATTAGCATTAGCCAAAGGTGCGCTTGCCCGAAATATTGGTCAAGCAGTGTCCAAAGGCTTCGGAAAATGAGCACTGAAGCTATTAGTAGGAGAATTTCGCCAGCGATTATTATTGCAAGTCGCATGGTGTAAAAGTAAGCAGTTGCGCCTTATTAAATCAGCTTTTGAAGCACCATCTTTGTTTGCTGAATCTCTTCAATTGTGCATTTTCTGGAGAGCTCCATGGTTAACGGCCCATCATACCCGTAATCTTTAAGCTTGCTGAGAAAGGCCTTAAGGTTCGGTGTTTCCGCTTTAAATGGGGTGTGCGCGCGATTACTTATGTGAACATTGCACAGGCGCTCATGATATTCGTCAAGCAGACGCGTTGTCTGCCCTGTGGCTTCTGCGTGGCAAAAATCTAAGGTTACGCCCAAAGAGTCGTCATCTATTGCGTAAATGACTTCTCTTAGTTCATCGGTGTTTTTGCCGAAACCACTTGACGCGTAAGAGAGGTTCTCCAACGCCAGTTTCAATTGTAGCTTCTCTGTGTAAGGTTTCAGCTCGCTGAAGATTTTTGTCAAGAACTTTTTCCGAAGGTCTACTGGCAATTTCCTGTTGATATTTGAGTGGACAACAAGCACTGGAGCCGAAAGCTTATGGGCAAAATCTGCTGAAACTTTACCGTAATAAACAGCCGTGGCGATCTCATTTTCATCCTTAACGTGGAGGCTTGCAGCGTGAACCGTTAGGCATCTTAAACCATGCGCGTCAATCAGTTTTTTCGCAATATAAACTGAGTCATCATCCTCTTTCTCAACGCATTTCATGTTAAACTCCAAATTTTCTAACCCAAGCTTTCGGACAGCAGCGATGTTCTCAGCCAAGGGAAGATGTGAAAATATGCCGTTAGACAGACTCAGCTTCAAACAGGTCTTTCTCCAATAAATTGCCTTGCCTTTTTCGGGATATTACCTTTTCCAAGACGCTACGGCAGAAGGAACCGAAAGCCTTTAAGGCATAATGGCTTATTGCCCATTAAGCCGCTGAAACGAGCAGATGCATGGTGGATGCTGCGACTATTCTCCTGATTGCGCTGGGTCTTGCGACGGACGCGTTTGCAGTGTCAATTGCGCATGGCATAGCAACCCGAAACCGAAGATACACCACCGGGTTAGCTTTGGCGGGTTCCTTTGGCGCTTTTCAAACTTTCATGCCAGTGCTGGGCTGGCTGGCAGGCTTAAGCCTAATAGAGCTAATCGGCAACTTTGACCATTGGTTGGCATTCGGGCTTTTAGCCTTTGTAGGTGGAAAAATGATCTATTCTGCAAGGGATAACGCGGAGGAGAAAAAAGAAAGCAGGCTAACTGTGGCTACGCTACTGGTTCTTTCAGTTGCTACAAGCATTGACGCGTTAGCCGTTGGCCTAAGTTTTTCTTTCCTGCAAACATCCATAACCGTTCCTGTTGTTGTAATTGGCGCAGTTACTTTCTTCTTATCCTTTGGAGGCTTTTGTTTTGGCAATAAACTTGGAAATTTTGTTGAAAACAAAATACACGTTGTAGGTGGCATAGTTCTAATAGCAATTGGCATCAAAATACTATTAGAACACTTACTGATATGACACGTAAACGCGAACCATATTAGCGGACACCTAAAAGGAGCAGCAAGCGCTTAAGCGCAGAATACAAGCGCCAAATGGGCTTTAGAGCAGGTGGCCAATGATGCTAACAGGCTTGGTAACTGCTGCTTTAAGCTTTTCAAGCTCAGATGCTGGAAGACTTGCAAGAACAACAGTCGCGGGGCCAGCAGACTTTTTCAGTTCAACTTCAGTCTTGTCTATTAATTTGAATTTCAATTTTGAATCCTTAGCTAATACGTCAATTTCATGGGCTATGCCTTTTGACCCAACTGGAATTATCTCGTGAATATATGGCAATTCTCGAAGCTTCAAAACATCCGCTACATCAGCAATCATCTGCATATTCTCCGCTGGGATAACCTCGTCTCCCACACAAGGAACGCCTACAGCAACAACAATGTCGGCCGGCTGGGAAACCCCAAATTTTAACGTGCCTCGGCTGCCTATGCCTATCACTGTTACGCCCATGCCTGTTTGCTCAACTTGAAAGTTTTTCTCTGTACTACCTGTCACCGCAAACTGCGGATCTAAACCAGCCGTCTCCGCTTCAGCGCGCACGCCACATAAAATTTCAGCGCCCAGCGGCGCCGGCTCTACACTAAGCGTGTTAACTACGCAGACAGGCGTCGCTCCAACGGAGAGGACTTCCATCAGCGCAACGCGGGCTATGAATTTCCCAAGAGTGCCGCCGTCTACTTTGATTTTGTCAAAAGACTTTGGGCCTACGCCGCCTGATGAATCGCAGCCGATAACCAAGGTTTCATCGTTGGCGAATTGAAAAATGAGGATGTCCCTGTTTGTTGCTACAGGAACAGGGAGTTGGATCAAGGAAGTTTACCTCGCAAAGCCATGTAAACGATGGCGGCTAATATAGCGTTCAGGCTTGCACCTAAAAGCAGCAGAGGCGCAAATGCAAGCGCTCCAGCCCATGTTATCACCGGTACTGCCAAAACCACCAAAGCCGTGTTTATGGTGACACCGACAACTAGGCCTGGAATGAAGCCCCATTTCTTGTTTAGCTTGTTTACGAAGCCTATGGCTGCGCCTGATAAAGCCATGCCCACCGCGATGGGAAGATGCAGGACGCCAAGTGGGAAGCCACTGATGACGGATGTTGCTATGTGGCCGATGCCGCAGACTAATGCGCCGTCAAGTACGCCGAAGTAGAGTGCTGCAAAGAAGCCTGGGCTTGAATCGAAGGCAACTGTGGGGATTGGACTGGGGGTTTTTATGAAGGAGCCGACGACTGTTAACGCGGAGAAAATGGCTATGCGTGCAATAATCCAGCTTGCTGAGGCTTTTGCTTTTTCGTTCATGTGTTCTCCTCTCTTTTTCTAAAAGGGCGAAGTGAAAAATCATAAAAGCATTTTCATTCGTATTACAATAGTAATACGTGATGTGTGCATGAGAATCATAAATGTTCGACTACCAGAAAAATTAACAGCAGAGATAGACACGTTAGCGAAGAGCCACGGCCTCAACAAATCGGAAGTAATCCGGCAAGCGCTAACGGTATATCTGCATCTTGTGAAAAACGCCGGCACGATGCTGAGGCCCTTAGCCTTCCAAGTTAAGCCTGCACAGATCGAATATATCCGAAGAGGTGACGTTGCAATTTTGAAGGTGCCAACAGGTCACGCTATAGTTGTGGGTTCCACTTCATCAGGCAGCGTTGGCCCGAAAGCAATGGATCACGTGAAGGTTAAGGGGTATGTTCTTGGCAAGTTTCTTGCAAGGGTCGCATTAATGGATGTCGCCGCCACAGGCGCATATCCACTACTCATATCAGCCACGCTTAGTGTAGAAGGAGAGCCGACTGGCCGCGAGATTATTGAGGGCATAAAAAGCGAGTCCAGAGTCCTCGGGCTTGATCCAAACCAAGTTCTGATGGGGAACACCGAAGACAACTTTGAAACCGCGCAGACAGGCGCTGGAGTAACAGCAATTGGCTTTGCAAACGAGGAGGAGCTTAGGCTTGGAAAAACCCATCCAAGCGACGCCATAATCGCTGTGGGTAAGCCCAAAGTTGGCGCCGAGGTCATCCCAGCAGAAGTAAAAGGTGAAATAGCTGATCTCAAAAGCGTGATTCAACTTTCTCAGCGGAGCTTTGTTCATGATATCTTCCCAGTAGGCACTTTCGGCATCGGCTACGCGGCGCAAATGCTGGCGCACAGCGTTGGTCGGCAACTAAAACTTGCGGAAACATGCGACGTAGACTTGAACAAATCAGCAGGACCTGCCACTGTTGTGCTGGTTACATTGAACAGCGAGAAAATTGATGAATTAAAAGCGATTATTCGCAAACCAGTCACGGTAGTAGGTGAAATCCTCTAAAACGTTTCCCATGTTAAGTAGGAGAATAGCTTAAGTTAGTCTCTTTAGCAATCGACCTTCTCGGTCAATCTCGCCTTGGCGAATGCGGGTAGTTGAAATTGGCCTAGAATTTTCCGCGGGCACCATACGTATCGTGACTATCTCAAGTGGCGGCAGATTAGCCTCGAGCCTTTTCTGGTTAATTTTTAAAGCGGTTTTTTCGGTTTCCTCGCTTACAACAAGCGCTTCAATGCACATGTCAGTTAACGTGTTGCCGTAGGGGTCGTTTAATGGAATAATCTCCGCTCTATCGATTAGCCCTTGCGCCTTGAGAAAAGCTTGCAGCTCTTTTAGGCGTTCTTCGTAGGATGCGGTTACATGTGGCTTGCCCATTTTCTTCACGAACTCGTCAGTGCATAAGCCGATTAAGACACGCGTGCCTATCTCGAAGGCTTTCATAAGCAGAGCTTTGTGGCCTTTATGTAGTTCGTCGAAGGTTCCGCCGACTGCCACTTTTCTAAACCGTTTCATGACTTACCAGCCTAGCGCCTTGAAAGTCTATCTTGGCTATGATGATGTTCTCGTTTGGCAAGACCTGCTTAAAAGCTTCTGCTATTTCCGCCGCGTTTTCCTCAAGCGCAAGCGCGTGAACAGCCTCTCCCACCATATTCTGCGCCACGCCAACGGCGCCCGCCTGCTCAGCCAACTTCACCAAATGCTTAACACGAGGCGTCATAAAACCGGTTTTCTCAGCGAACTCTAGGCAACGCGCCAAAAAGTTTTCCACAGAAGGCTCATCTAAAATCGCCTCAAGCGTTTTTCTGCCCCAACGGTTAACTTCACGTCGCTTATCAGCCGATGCAAGCACTTGTTTTGTGGGAATGGCGCCGAAAACTCCCGCGACAATCGCGTAATTATCGCTCAGGGGAAGGCGGTCGATAACGCTTACGCCAGGCGCACCTGGCTCAACTGTGAGAATGCAGCCGCCAAGCATTAGCGGGCCAACAGTGCCCAGCCCGGTTCTGCACTGCACTTCCGCGGCATGCGCGATTCGGCCAATCTGATTGTAAGTAAGCGGCAGCTCCAAGGCCTTCGCCAGCGCCAAAGCCGCGGTTAATGCGCCCGCCGCGCTGGAACCGAAACCTGCGCCTATTGGAACATTGACTCTGTGATTGACGGTAACCTCGTAGAATTTGCCACTTCTGTGCAGCAGCAGCATCTCGGCGACCGTTCGGGTTGTTTCTGCTTCAGGCGCATGGATGCCGTTGATTGACACGCTGATGCTGTTCGCTTTTGCCTCAGAAACCGTGACTTCGGTTAGAACACCTTTTTGGATGCCGAAGCCGCCGCCTCTGGCGCCTATCCGCTCCAAATCCGCAATCGGGGCTCCGTCGGCTGTTTTGTCGCAGATTTCGAAAAAGCTTGAGATGCCCGCAGGGCTAAAGGCGCTTGCTTTAGGCAACGGTGTTTCCTCTCACTTTTCAGTCCGAGATGCTAATGACGGGAAGGCTTTGTAGCAGACTTTCACAATTGGCGGAACAATGGTTACGAGGAAGGGAATCTCGGTGGCGAAAGTCCATACAAGCCAGAGAAAAATTGCATAGACGGGCGCGTTACGCTCAAATCCAGTCAGCGGCAATGGCAGGAATTGGCTGTACGCCCAGAGACCTACGCCTATGATGGCGCTGCCCACCAAGAGGCCGACGACGGCGGCTAAGCCGTAATTTTTCCATTCGGGCTTCCATAACCCAACACCGATTACCAATGCGACGCTGACAAAAAGAACACCGAGGAACAGAACAGCCAAGTCGGCAGTTAAGACCTCAATCATGAAAAGGTAGCCAATCAGCCCTGTAAGCGCTGCGCTGCCCACGACCAACGCGAGAGCTATGCGGTGCATGTTCAATTTGCTCCTTGATAGGTAACCGATTAGGTAGAAGCCTGCAAAATTTGATGGAACCCCGACGGTGAGGCTTAAGAGGGCGATTCCGTGGCCTGGCTGAACCATGTCGCTTATGAATATGCCGATGGCGGCGCTTGTTCCTCCAACCCATGGGCCGAAGAGCACCGCGAATATTGCTGGAACAATAACCGCGGGCCAGAATCTGACTACGCCAACAGCGGGGCTTACTATTCCCATGTTTGTTAAAATTCCAACTACCGCATAAAGTGCAGCGCTAACGCCGGTCATCGCCACATGCAACGCTTTCATGCATACAGCACCTTTTGGTGAATCATGCAGAAAAGCGCCATGGTTAGATAAGGCTTCCGTATGAATTGTTTAGACATGTTTAAACTAAACTGCCATGGGCGCCTGTTTTTCAGAGCTATTTTTTGTGCCGGCGGATTCTTTCCTGCCTTTGACTCTTTATGCGCCAATCCCTCTTCCGCTGCGTTTCAAACATAATCTTGCCTTGGCTGGGCGGATTAGGTGGCAATTTTCGATAATGCGCTATATTCCTGTAAAATGTTTCGCAGTCTATGCGGTTCTCCTTAAGCGCTTCAATATTCCTGTTCAAGTCGGCTTTCGCTGCCGCCTCAGTCGCGCCATCAAATAGCTCTGAGTAGACAGTATAAGCGGCATGAAACTGGAAATTTGAGGCATCGTCGATTAAAAGCTTCTTTGGCTGTGTGGCTTCATTTTTGTTAGGTTCTTCACTCATAGGTTTCCCGCGTTTACGCAGGGTATCATGTGGATTTTCTCTCTTTTATATGTGTCCCTACACCAAGCGGCTTTCAAACCAAAAATTTTCCATAAACCCCAATCAAGGCAAACCTTCGGCAACGCTATACTAAAGGGAACAATGCGTCCCGATGGCGGCGGCTCAGATGAATCGCTTTATCACCGCTGCGTCATGCGCCAGAGCTTGTGCGTCGCGGATTTCGGGGTGACGCGGGAACGAAGCCGGCGTATTCATGGGAATAACATGCACATGAAAGTGAAAAATCACTTGACCAGCTGCAGCGCCATTGTTCTGCACAATTCTGACGCCAGCGGCGGACATGGCTTCTCTTACGGCGGCGGCTACTTTCTTCACGATTTTGTATAGGTAAGCGTGCTCATCCTCGGGAATCTCATAGATATTCTCATAGTGCTTTTTCGGCACGACAAGCGTGTGACCAACATTTACGGGTTGTATGCTCATAAACGCTATTACATGGTCATCCTCGTAGACTACGCTGGCAGGTGCTTCTTTACGCACTATTCTGCAGAAAGTGCATGACTCAGACATTTTGACTCACGATTCCCAGATATGTTGCAATTCTTTAGTGGGAGAGCAGCGTTAAAAATGCAGCTATAGGTTTAAAAGAATTCTGCAATCAATATAGCTTATGAGCACGCTAATTGATGATATAGGAAGTTTTCCGTTACCCTACGGCGTTAGCAGAGAAGCCTTTAACAAGGCATATCAGCTTGCAAGAGACGCCATAATCAGCGGCGCCGACATTAGAAAAGACGAGTTTATACGGAAGAATTTCTGCGATGTCACGCTTAATTCGTTCAGGAAAAAAATTATGACGGGCTTGGATGCGGTTAACTACCCGCAGCAATACGACGGAATAAGGCAAGTCAGCGACCTCATCCATAAGGCAATGGAAAAAGGCTCCTTCATAGTCGAGGAGAAGCAGGCGATTCTGCCAGAAGTGCATTTAATCGGCGCAGAAGCAAAGGCGCTCAGCGAAGAATTCGGCAAAAAGATTCTGCTTCGCGTATCAATATTCGGCCCGCTGGAGTTGTACTTGAAGGAGATAGGAACAACGCCGTATGAGGATGTGCTGGAAAGCTTTGCGGAAACCATCCGGCGCTTCGCTAAGAACGCTATACTAAACTCCAAACACATCGAAACAAGAGTAGTGTCCATTGACGAGCCGAGCTTTGGGTTCCTAAATATAAATGCTGAGAAAGATTTGCTATGCAGTGTGCTGGAGAAAGCGTTTGACTTTCATGGTGTAGTGAGGCAAATTCATCTTCACTCAGCGTCACGATTGCCTGACCTGCTGGAAGTAGGCAATATTGACGTGGTATCTTTTGAGTACGCGGCACATCCACGAAACATCGAAAGCATCTCGCGGCGGATGCTGGAAGAAGCGGACAAGCAAATACGAGTAGGCGTTTCCAGAACAGATATAGACACAATCATGGCGGAGCTACATGACAAGGGAGTAGAAAAGCCAACTGCTGAGCAGCTGGTTGAAGACGAAAAGACGATAAGAAAACGGTACGCCATGGCTAAGGAGAAATTTCGAGAGCAAATGACGTTCACGGGTCCTGACTGCGGCCTGGGAGGCTGGCCCAGCCAAGAAGCAGCAGAGCTTTTGCTGAAAAGAACTGTGGAAGCCGTGAAAAAAAGGGAATAACTACCTTAGCAGTATTTTCTCGCCAGTTGCGATATATACAATTGCTTCGCATACGTATGTTGCGTGATCGGCGATTCGTTCCAGATAGCGCATAACCAATACGCTGGATATGATGCATTTGGTTGCGACATGCGCCTTTTCAATTAGCGTATCAAGATACGCAAAGTACATTTTGTCCACTTCTTTTTCAACATTTGAAATGGTTTTAGCTAATGTTACATCATGCTTCTTAAGCGAGTCGATGCTGATTCTAACCATCTTCAAGACTTTTTCTCCGACTTCCTTAATGCGAAGTGGTATCCATGCTTCGCATTCTGCTACTCCGCCGAGCCTTTCAGTGATGTATGAAATATCGAAGGCATATCTGCTGTATCGGCCAAAATCATAGGCTATTTTCAGGTATGATTTTATGGTTCGCAGGTCAGATGCTACTGGCTGGAATCTGGAAATCAACTCGAAAGCTTTGTCTTCAATCTCTTCAGCCATTGCCATGATGAGATCGGACATTTCCGTGACTTCTCGGTGAACGTTTTCGCCGTTTAAGTATCCTTGAATTGCTAACTCGACTGTTTCATAGGTTAGTTCGCCCATTCTACAAAGCAAAGCCGACTGCTCTTCTAAGCCAGCGTCTATAATTCTGTTCATAGCTTAACCAAACTCTCCTGTGATATATTTCTCCGTAAGTTCACTCTTTGGATTCTCGAAAATATCCTTGGTTAATCCATATTCAATTAATTCTCCAAGGTAAAGAAAAGCGGTATAGTCTGAAACACGTGAGGCTTGCTGCATGTTATGCGTCACGATGACAACAGTGTATTCCTTGGACAAATCTCTGATTAAGCTTTCAATTTTTGCCGTTGCAATCGGATCCAAAGCAGAACACGGCTCATCCATCAAGATAACTTCTGGGTTCACGGCTAAAGCGCGGGCAATGCAAAGACGCTGCTGCTGGCCACCAGAAAGGCTTGTTCCAGGCTTCTTTAAGTCATCTTTAACTTCATCCCATAGACTCGCTTGCTGCAGGCATTTCTTTACTATTTCGTCGAGCTGCGGGCCTTTTTTGGCGCCCATGAGTTTCAAGCCAGCAGCTACGTTATCATAAATTGACATTGTGGGAAAGGGATTTGGCTTTTGGAAGACCATGCCGATTCTTCTGCGGATTTGCACCGGGTCAACGTCGCCGTCGTAAATGTCTTTTCCGTCCAACAGCACTCGCCCTGAAACTCTTGCTTCAGGCACCAGCTCATGCATACGGTTCAATGTACGAATTAACGTTGACTTGCCGCATCCCGAAGGACCGATAATTGCAGTCACTACATTGGCTTTAATTGAGAGATTGATGTTCTTTAAAGCCTGTTTTCTCCCGAACCACGCATTCAATCGTTCCGTTCTTAGCTTTTCGCCCGCTTTCATATTTCGCAGTCACTTCCTGAATTGACGTTGACTTACTATTCTAACGCATACATTAAGCACCAAAACTATTAAAATTAACACCAAAGCTGCACCCCAAGCTTGCGCCTGCAACTCTGCGGAGGGCTGCCTCGAGTTCAGAAACACTCTTAACGGAAGCGCGTCCATCGGCTGATTGAAGCCTTGGAAAAAGTAAGTGTTTCCCATAATCGTCAGCAAAATAGGCGCTGTTTCACCCGCAATTCTAGCAATTGAGAGGAGCATACCGGTAACTAGACCTTTCTCTGCTGTTGGAAGCACAACGCGAAGGATGGTTTTCCACCGGTGCAAACCTAATGCCAAGGCTGCTTCGCGGACTGAGGTAGGCACAAGCTTCAATGATTCTTCTGTTGTCCTTGCTACTATGGGAATCATTATGAACGATAGCGCTACGGCGCCTGCAAGCGGGGAGAAGCTGCCTGTTATGCCTACGACAACTATGCTGAAGGCTGTTATGCCCACTACTATGGAAGGGAACTCTGTGAGTATATCGTTAATAGTTCGCATGGCTGAAGCGTACTTGTTGCCTCCGAATTCAGCTAAGTAGACGCCGGACATTACGCCTACTGGAACACCTATTAGGCTAGTTAAGCCAATCAGAATTAGGGTTCCTTGTATCGCTGGGCCTATGCCGCCTTCTAAGCCATTTGCTGTTAGAAAATGAAGACTAAATTGCGGCGCGCCTCGCGCAATCACCTCAAAAATGATGCTTGCAAGAGGTATAACGGCTACAACAACGCATAGGAGGCAAAGAACATAAGCGATTTTATCCTTGAATTTCCTGAAACGATAGGTACTTAGCATTTTATTCTACTGCACCTCCCTTAACTTTTAAGACGCGACTAACCATTACGTGGGCGATTATGTTTATGAGAAGACTTATCAGCAGTAACACTAAGCCTGCGCCCATGTAAGCAGATTTTTCCAGCGGTGTTGGCGCCTCCAAAAAGCCGTTAGCTATCAGCGAAGGCAATGTTTGTCCAGGCTGAAATAACGATGCGGGCATGGCGTTTGGGCCGACGGCATTGCCTATAACCATTGTGACAGCCATCGTTTCGCCTATTGCGCGGCCCAAGCCGAGGATTATGGCGCCTAAAATTCCTGAGCGACCATAGCTTAGAACCCAGTGGCGTATTACTTCCCATTTTGTTGCACCGATGCCGTATGCGGCTTCTCTGATGGAATTAGGAACTGCGCCGACAACTTCTCTGGAAACAGACGCAACAGTTGGAATAATCATTATTGCAAGGATTATGCCTGCAGTCAATAGGTCCAGTCCGAAAGGTGTTCCACTAAAAATTGGAATCCACCCGAAGTGAGTGTTTAATGGCTTTTCAATGTAGTTTAGAACCCAGAAGCGGAGGACAAATAGCCCCCAGAGACCGAAGATGACGCTTGGAACAGCCGCCAGCAGTTCGATTAGGTAGGAAACGGGCACGCGAATGGCTTTCGGCGACATTTCTACAAGGAAGATGGCTATTCCGAGGCTTAATGGCACACCTATCGAAAGCGCAATGCTGGAAGTAACCAGTGTTCCAAGAATGTAGGGCAATACGCCAAAGGATTCTCTGCCTTCAACAGGGTTCCAGTGTATTCCAGTAAAGAAGCCAAAGCCAAATCGTTGCAGAACTATGGTCGAGCCTGTTGACAAAACGTATAGAGTAGCAAATAGAATAACTGCGGCTGAAGCTACTAATACTCCCGCTGCAACTTTGAATACTGCGTCGCCAGTCACACTTATCTTCATTCTATCATTCTCCAGACCAGTAATAACAAAAAAGTTGGGTATTAGGCAAACCTGCCTAACTCAGCCATTAAGATATTAACGGTTGCCCATTGAATGTTATTGACCGTATCGTTGCCTCGTTAAGCTGAACCAAGTTTGATGGCAGTGAAGCATACTGTAAGCCTGACGCAAGCTGCTGACCGTCATGTACCACGTACCAGAGGAAATCAACGAGCTGTCTTGCCTTGTCCAAGGTCATGCCAGGAATAACGTTGAGTTCTTTATACACAAGCAGGTATGTTGGTGTCACTATCGGGTAAGCTTGGCTTCCTGACGTGTTGAGGAGGCTTACTCCTGTCCAATCGCCACTTCCTGCGGGTAGCCCGCTTGTTGGAAGCGATTCAGCAGCGGCAGTTGTCGATGCAAGCGAGGGCAGCACAAAGTTTCCAGCAGGATTCTGGATTGCTGCTACTGGCATGTTGTTCTGTAGAGCATAGGCTAATTCAATGTAGCCTATTGCGTATTGTGTTTGGTTTACTGTAGCTGCGACATTGGCGTTTCCGCTCGCACCAACTGTTACGCCTGGCCATTGGACTGAAGTGCCGCTTCCCACTTGGCTATTCCACGCGGGGCTTACGGCGCTTAAGTATTTGGTGAACCAGTTAGTTGTGCCTGAACTGTCAGATCTGCGAACTTTGATTATATCCTGGTTTGGAAGCGTGATTGTCGGGTTCAAAGCGGCAATTGCCGGGTCGTTCCATTTAGTGATTGTGCCCAAGTAGATGTCTGCGATTATTGGGCCAGTCAATTTTAGCCCGCTGGGGACGCCTGGCAGATTGTAGGTTATCACTATTGCGCCTATGGTTTCTGGAATATGCAACGCGTTAGGGGCTGCCTCACGTTGAGAAGCGGTGAGCGCGGCATCTGTAGCTGCGAAGTCCACTGTTTTGCTTGTGAAGGCAGATATTCCGGCGCCGCTGCCAACGCCTTGATAGTTGATTTGAACATTTGTTCTAACCTGTGTAGTATAGTGCGATATTATGGCGTTGAGTAGTGGCTGCGGGAAAGTGGCGCCTGCGCCGTTAAGTGTTGCAGGGCCGGGGGTTGGCGTGGGTGTTGGAGTTGGGGTTGGAGTCGGCGTGGCTGTGGCGGTTGGTGTGGGAGTGACCGTAGGTGTTGGTGTGGCTGTAGCTGACGGTGTAGGTGAAGTTGTGGCTGTTGGAGTTGGCGTTAAAGTTGGCGTTGCGCTAGGCGAAGGAGATGGCTCTGATGCTGGTTGTGACAAGTACATGTAGCCTACTATGCCGATTACTATTATGGCTATGGCAACGATTGCTAAAGTCATTGTTTTATTCATTTTTCCTTTACTTCTCCATTGATTTTCATGATCGTCTTTTTCGAGTAGGCGATACGCAACTTTTGATTATATATATTCTCCCAATAGTCATTATATACTATATAGAAATAATTTTTATCTATAGTGATATTTATCAATAAAGAGGCAATAAAGATGAGCAGTGCTTCTTCAACACGGCATGATGAAACGAGAAAATTACAGGTAACCGGTGGCTCCACTTACATACTCTCTTTACCTAAACGGTGGATCACGCAAAATCAGCTTACAAAAGGAAGCGTCTTGCTAGTTCACGAAGAAGATGATGGATCTCTTTCAATTATTCCATCAAAACTTAAGAAACTTGAAAAAGAAGACGAGGCGTTAATACGTGTTTCCTCAGCTGAGTCGCCAGAGTCTGTAACAAGAAAAACAGTTGCAGCCTACCTGGTGGGCTACAATATTCTTCATATAAAAGCTCAAGGTCAGCAACAGCTACCGTCAAAGTTAAGGAATTACCTAAAGAATTTTGCAAGACACTTCTTAGTGGGCACAGAAATCGTAACAGACACGCCTACGGATCTTGTTTTGCAGGTTCTGCTCAACTATCCTGAGCTTTCCGTCCAAAGCGCATTACGAAGGATGGCGATTATTACCTCTTCAATGCACAAGGACGCTATGACTGCGTTCAAGAGTTTGGATCACGCCGCAGCGAAAGCTGTAATCGAAACAGACAACGAAGTAGACCGATTCAACCTCTACATAATACGTCTGCTCAAACTAGCCGTAGCAAATCCCATAATTCTAAAAGAAGTCGGCTTAAGGAATACTAAAAATTGTCTTGGGTATCGGCTTATAACAAAAGCTGTCGAAAGAACAGCAGATCACGCAACAAAAATTGCAGAGAACACTCTTCTACTCAAGGAAAAACCAAGCAGCGAACTCGTTGAAAAGATAGAAAAAATGAGCGCGCTTGCGGTTTTAATGTTTGAAAATTCTTTGGAAGCACTCTTCAGAGGCGACTTCAACTTGGCTGAGACAGTGATTGAAAAAATAACCCAAATTATAAAACTAGAAAAAGAGGCTACACTCGCCTCTCATAACGTTAGTATTGAAGAAATCGCCAGTTTAAGCTTGCTTATCGAAAGCGTACGCAGAACAGCGGAATACGCCAGCGACATCGCAGAGGTAGTGCTCAATTTGAACGTAGACTCAGTAATAAGATGAACCATTGCAAAGCTACAGGCACTCAAGCCGCCAAGCTAAAATTGAGCCCCCTTTAAAAAGAAAAGAGAAGCAGGTTTATAGCACCTAAACGCAGTTGTTTAGTTAGTTTTTAGGCGCTGCCTTCTCCACGGCGCTGTTTAAGCTCAGCATTTCCATGTGGGCCTTTCTAATCAAGTCTGCAATGGTTTCTTTGGATGGCACAGCGGCGTTCAGCGCAAGCGCATAGGCTTTCTGATGGGCAAGCTGCAGCAGGGTGGTTATGTTCTCCGCTGTCGGGTAAGCTATGCCTAAGGATAAAGCGAATGCTTCGCCGTGGCTCTGCTCTAAACTTTTGCGTGTTGCGTCAATGTCGATTTTGAGCTGCTCGCCTTCTATCAATAGACCTTCATCCAAAATTACCTTCATCGATAAGCCTGCTTCAACCGCTTTAATTCCAAGCTTTGACAGGACGCTTGCAAGCCTCTCCGAGATAGGTTCGCCCTTTTTAACCACAAGCGTGTCTTTACTTATCCAAACGCTACCAGACTCGATTCTAGTGGGTAAGCCAACAGCGTTCAGCTGGCTTATTATTGGACCTGGCGGCTGTCCAGTGTTTCCAGCGGGGATAACAACGTCCATGGCGGCGATGTCGCCGGCCTTGGCAATCGTCTTGACTTTGCCGCGCTCAAGAAGAAGAGCCAACTTGAACGGGTTGAGGTTCGTGAATAAAAAGAGGTTGGGGCCTTCTAAATACTTCTCAAGCTGTTTCAAGTCTTCACGATTAGTGCTTTCAATGGCAATTCTCGTTAACGTATTCTTTAAGACTTTCATGTAAACTTTGCCAGCTAAACTTTTCTTCAGTTCTTGAAGTTGCGTGGCGCGAACTTTTTGCAAACTAGCGATGCCTAACGCTTTGTATTCCATCAGCAAAGTCTTTATTGCGTCGATTTCGCCGGTTTTTTCTTCTAATACTTGTTGGGAAGGCATATGCGTCAACTCTGTTAAGGAGTAATCTTTACTGGTTCACCCATTGAGGCTTTTATGTAAGCCACTTTGACGTGTTTGAGGCCTCGCTTAAGTTTTCCTTCAACAACCCTTAAGACGGCTTGAATATTATCGACAAGCGCGTCGTCTGTCATGTCTGCTGTACCAACTGGACATTGAATTATAGGCTGGTTGCGCATCTTAACAACCACCGTCTTGCGTTGCCGAAGTATCAAGCCTGCAATGTCTGCGTTGGGCGGAACAGGCACAGGCAGCTTTCCCCTTGGACCTAAAACGGGCCCTAAAATCTTGCCGACAAGCGGCATCAGCGGAGCCTCGGAAATAAAAACGTCATAATCACAGGCTATTTTCCGCAGCTCTTTTTTCTTCCCAGCTAGCGCTTCAAGGTCGGGCTTTTCAAGGACGAGCTCTGCCTTGGCGTTTCTTGCTTTAAGCGCTAACTCGCCAGAGGCAATTACGCATATTTTATTTGGTTTTCCCGTGGCGTGGGGAAGCTCGAGAACCTGCTGAATTTTGCCTTCTGGAGCTTTCATGTCAACTTCTTTGAGGTTTAGAATCAACTCTATTGTTTGCGTGAATTTTTTCTCGCCAGATTTTGCTTTTGCCTCTTTAACGGCGTCTAACAGCGATTTCTTGTCTAAGGGCATCTTTTGAGCCTCGTGCCAATGATGAGACAGAACCCAATTATAAAAATATTCGCTTATTCTTCGCCTTTACTGAATAATTCCGCGTATTTGCCTTCGTCGATTTCCGCTTGCACTTCCCGCGGGTCTTTGCCCTCAACCGTAACGCCCATGCTAACACAGGTGCCTAGAACTTCCTTCGCAGCTCCCTTCAGAGTTGACGCCAACAGTTCCTGACGCTTTATTTTTGCTATGCGGAGCACTTGCTCCATGGCAAGGTTTCCTACTTTCGTTGTGCTAGGCGTTCCTGAGCCTTTCTCGATTTTCAATTCGCTTACGATCAGCGCTGAAGTCGTTGGTGTTCCAACTGTAACCTCGAAGGTTTTGTTTTCAACATCCACTGCCACTTTCACTGGAACCTTCATGCCAGCGTAATCTTTGGTAAGCTCATTTATCTTGTTCACAACAGCCATTGTGTTAATGCCTAAAGGCCCAAGTGCAGGTCCCAGTGGTGGCCCCGCGGTTGCTTGTCCTCCGCTTACGAGTAATTCTACAATTTTTTTCTCAGCCATTATGCTTCACCAGCCTTTTTTGCTCTTTCAACTAGTTTAACGTAGTCTGAATGAACTGTGATGGGCAAGGTAAACGTGGCTTCCAACAGCTCAAGCGTAACCTCGCCCTTAGACTTATCTAACCGCGTAATTTTCGCGCGCATGCCCTTGAATGGGCCGCCCGTTATCTCCACAACATCGTCTTCATTCAAATCTTCAAGAACAGGCTTTCGGATGATGTAACGCTCAATTTCAGAAAAGTTTACCAAGCCGGGAATACGCGAGCGCACATGCCTTATGCCTGCTATGGCTTCCTCCACGAAGTGCGGGCCGTCAGCCTCAACGAAAACGTAGCCTTTTAGCGCTTCAGGAACAAGAATAGCCTTAATGGGAATATGCTCCATTTCCACTTTTGCCGCTACAAGCCTTGCAACATTACGCTCTTGCCCCGTGGTTGTTTTAACCACGAAAATTTTCGCCTGCGGCTGCTCTTCGGTTTTTTTCTCCATACAGCTCTTCCTTCTATGAGGCAGGTACGGCTGTGGCGCCGCCTAAGGCGAAAGAAAGCAACTTAATTATGAACCCAATTAGGCCGATGGCGCCTATACCTAGAAAGCTAATTTTCAGCGATAGCCAAAGCTCATCTTTCCCCGGTTTCACGGCTAACTTTAAGGTTCTCGCGCACTGGGATAGAAACGATTTTACGCCCATATTTACCGCACACTCAAGATTTCATTAAGGAATAATAAACGTTACTGTAATTCTTGAGGTTTAAAAGCTAACTGCGGCGGAATTATTAAATTTTCTTATACGGAAGACCGATTTCCTGCAGCGCTGCGAGCAGCTGCGGCTTGTCTGCGCTTTTTATTCCCTTCCAATCGAGAACCGCAGACTCCACAGGCTCCAATGTCTTCTCGAGGCATTGGCGGAGCATTGCAGCGTCAACCACTGAAACCGCGTATTTGGGGATTATATGACCGAAAATGGTTTCTTCGTCCAAAGCCATGCGGGTGAACCTTTCATTGTAATGTGTGCCGCCTATGCCGAGAACCGCCTTTTTCTCGGAAACGCCGAATTTGCCGATAGCCGAAATCGCAGCATGCGCCACGGCTTCAGCGGCTCGCTGGTCACGCCATTGCTGCGGGGAACTGCCCAACTCCACAAACATTGCGGGCGCGTTAAGCGATGGCCCATGATGGGTGCATTCATAGCTTACCTCGTACTCGAGCTTCATGCCTTCCTTGAAGTAGGAAAGCGCCTTTAACGCGTCGTGCATGGCGGCTGCTGGCGCGACGGAGACTTGCCTGGGTAAACCGCCAAATTCAGCTGCACCCAGGTTGCCGGGTGTGTGAACCGAAAGTGTGGGTTTGCCGCTTGTGCTACTATGCCGCGAGATGAAAAGGATTAAGCTTGGGTTAGGGAAGCTGTTGGTTAGGTACTGCGCGTTTATTGATTCCTCGCCGAGTATTATGAGGTTAACTTCGTTTCTGTTTACAATTGCCGAGTAAATGGGGTTTCCCTGGAAGGTTTGGCCAGTCGGCTTGAAGGGATAGTGCTCCAGAACTTGCCTTGTTATTGTTAAGCTTGCTATGTCTTTAAGTGAAGCCACAAGCAGTATCATGCGGGAGCCTTCGCATTAAAGACGCCGCTTATAGAGAAAAAGGTTTCCATAAAGCTTATTTGTCGAACGCGACTTCAACTTTTCTGCGAGAGACGAGGGAAAAATGCATTTACTTAACTTTAAGGAGTTATCCCCTCAGCAACTTAATGAGCTAATCGATTTAGGCATCGAGATTAAACACAACCCAGAGAAGTACCGTAAAGCATTGGAAGCCAAGTCATTGGCGCTGATTTTTCAGAAAACCAGCACACGCACGCGTGTTGCCTTTGAAGTAGCTATGTCGCAACTGGGCGGGCATGCGCTGTACATTGACTGGCGCACAACAAACTTTACCTTGGCAGACATCTATGACGAAACAAAATATTTGTCGCGTAACGTTGACGGCATAATGGCGCGGCTACTGCGACACGCGGATCTGCAGCGAATGGCTGAGGCGTCACGTGTGCCGGTGATTAATGGCTGCGACGAGAAATATCATCCAACCCAAGCCATCGCGGATTTAATTACGGTAAAGGAGAGGCATGGCAAGCTGAAGGGCGCGCGGCTGGTTTTCATAGGCGTGCATAATAACGTGTGCAATTCGCTGATTGAGGGTTGCACCAAAACGGGCGTTAAGCTGACCACGGTGACGCCGATAATTAACGAGCAGGCAAGGGACGAAGAGCTTATGCAAGCGGCGAAGAAGACGGGGCTGTGGCAAACCACACTTGACGCGGCAGAAGCCGTTGCGGACGCGGACTTCGTTTACACTGACACGTGGATTGACATGGAATACTTCACTGACCCGAAGTTCGCCGCTGAGAAGGAGAAGCGCATGAAGCAGATGATGCCCTATCAGGTTAACAAGGCGCTGATGAAGGGAAACAACGCGTACATTATGCATGACATGCCCATACACAGAGGCTACGAAATAAGCGCCGACGTCATCGAAGACAAGCGCTCAGTAATCTATGAGCAGGCAGAAAACAGGCTGTACTCAGCAAAGGCCATACTGCTAAAACTGCTATGTGTTTAAGCGCGCGGCAAAATAGGCACATTCTCTACATAAGCCACCAATTCTTTCTTTGTCGCATCATATTGAGTGAGCTAGGTTAAATTAGTGCCAAAAAAGATTGGTGACCAGCGCGGTTTTCTGGGGCCTCGGAAGTGCGGATTTTGGTTGAATATTGAAATACTGTTAAATAGATAAAACATTACACTTGTGAGTCTCTTAGAAGAGGAGTTATAACTTGAGCTGCCCAAAATGTGGTAAGAAGATTCTTGATGAAGACAGCATCTTTTGCGCGTACTGTGGCGTTCCTTTTGACTCAGAGAACACCGTTCCTCTTTATTCAGAAAGCAAAGGCGCAGGCATAGTTGCGTCAAGTATTCTGTCAATAGTTGCTGCTGCTTTTTCCAGCGCGGCCGCTGCCATTGGCTTCAACAATTACCAAACGTACATTGCCTACTACTCGCAATATAGCTATGATACCTCGGTATTTTTGGGATTTTTGCTGTTTGGAATATTTACGCTTGCTGCGTCAATATTCGGCTTTGAGGCTGGAATACTGTCGCTTGCAGGAAAACGCTTTAAAATTGCTGTTCTTGGCCCAGCTCTTTTGGCAGTTTCAGCACTATTCACTCTTGTAATAATTTGGCGATACGGATACGGGTATGGAGAATACATAATGCTTACAGCATTTCCCACACTTGCGCTTTCCCTGCTGAGCATATATTTCTTACTTGAATCTAAGTCAGCTTTCGCCGAATACACAACTATCGCTGAACCGCCCGATGAACAGCTTGAAACCAAATAGCGCGCTTATTGGCGATAAAAGTCATTATAAGCCAAGCTGAAACATCTTTCATCCATAAATTTTTATTGACCAACTTTTTCTGCATGTAACCTAAAATGGCTGATTGGAGCAAAATTTAGTTTATTAACAATAGCCTATAAAAAAGTGTGGAAATCAAATAGGCTAAAGTTCTCGCGTTAAAAAGGGAAATAAGGGCAGTTTGTAAAGGTCTACTTTAGTATCATTTTGACGAATTTTTCTGGGTTAAATAGCTCCAAGTCCTTGTATGTTTGTCCAACGCCAATGAAAAGTATGGGCTTCTGCGTCACGTACGTTACGCTTAGGGCTGAGCCACCCTTCACGTCCGCATCCACCTTAGTCAGTATCGTCGCGTCTATGCCTATGGCTTTGTGGAATTCTTCAGCCTGCATAACTGCGTCGTTGCCAATCAGCGAGTCCACCGTCAGTATCGTCAGGTCAGGCGAAACCACGCGCTTCACCTTCGCCAGCTCGTTCATCAAGTTCTGGTTGGTCTGCATCCGCCCAGCCGTGTCAATCAGCACGACGTTTATTCCATGCGCCTTCGCGTGGCTTATGGCGTCGTATGCGACTGCGGCGGGGTCTGCGCCGTACTTGTGCTTTATGATGCGCATGCCAAGGCGCTTCGCGTGCTCCTCAAGCTGCTCGATGGAGCCGGCGCGGTAGGTGTCGCTGCCTGCTAGCACCACGGAATAGCCTTTCTCGCGGAGGAAGAGGGCGACTTTGGCGATGGTGGTTGTCTTGCCTGTGCCGTTTATGCCTACGAAAAGCAGCACCAGCGGCTCGCCTTTCCTGCGTTTCTCCTCCGCCTTCTTCAACAGGTCGATTTTGTTGTTTGTGAGCATAACTTCGAGGAGGACTTGCCTCAGGTTTTCTTCCACGATTTTTTTGCGGTCTTCCATGCGCTTGACTTGCATGCCCTCTAAGCGCTTTTGCAGCTCGTCGCAGATGCGGTCAGCCACGGGAAAAGCCACGTCGTTTTCGGCAAGGGTCATTTTAAAATCCATGAGTATGGGGCTTAAGTTTTCAGCCTTA
>JAWCMT010000015.1:0-5957 GCA_038849555.1 Bathyarchaeia archaeon
GTAAATCTTTATTGATGCCCCGCTGATTGGGCTGACTGTAACGGTTAATCCTTTGGGTATTGAAACGTTCCATGAATAGGCTCTTGATACGTTTGCGGTTATTGTTCTTCCATGAACTGAGTTGCCCCAGCTGCCGTAGTCAGGGCCCATAGCGCCCAAGTGGGAGTGCCCAGCGGCGGTTGAGTTCCAGAGGGCCATCCAGCCGTTTGTGTAGTCTATTTGGTAGATGAGGATTTCGCCGCTTGGACCGAAGACCCGTGTTCCGGAAGGCACGTTCGTGAAGCTGAATTGCCAGTTGCCGGTGAACGGGTCGTAGAAGTTGTATGTTGTTCCAACCGTCTGGACGAGGTATGTGAATACGCCGTCATAGTTGAAGCTGTTGAAGTATAGAATTTGGCCGAACGCTAGTGCAGTGTTGTTCTTGAAAAAGACTTCTTCGCCTGTATGCAAATCTATACCGATTATTGCGGGTGCTTGTTCCATTCTAGTATCTGTTCTCGTATAATAGAGTATTCCATTCATTACTACTGCATTGGGGAATTTGCCTTCATATGCGTCGCCTGTTTCAGATGAGGCAGGTACTTGGCCGTCTCCCCAATAGCCGCCTGTTAATCCGCCTGTAGTCAAGGGCTTCGTCCACAATACGTGGGCAGTTTCCGGTGCATCGTCATTGTAATCAGCCAGCGAGTTGAAGGGACGTGCTACCCAGTTGCCGGAAATCGTGGCCCACTCGCGTAGCTGAGGGTCAATCGGTCGGCCCCAATACTCTGTTGGCAATGGGTGGCCGGGGTATAGTTTCGATGGCTCTTGGTGGACTGTAAGTTCTATTTCAGCGCTGCTTGCCAGCATGGTTGTGCCGTTGAGAATCGTGTAAAGACCCTCGCGGTTATAGAAGTCTCCGAAAGTCCACGTTTGCTGTGGATAGTTGACTTTTATCTTGTAAGTGCCCGCTTGAGTTGGTTTATAGAGTATTCCGGTTCCACCTGTTGAATCCGTCGTATATGGACCAAGCGTTTCGACGGAGCCGTCAGGTTTAGTTATAGTCAATGTTAAACCAGTATATCCAAAGGCTACGTTAGGCGTCTGTAGCAAAATGCCAAATCTAATTAGAACATCTTCGCCGACTCCCACAGGGTTAGGGACAACATCGATGACCGCGTATGTTTTTAGCCTACTTGGTGCTGTTTGAGCAAATGTTGGTGCTGTGAGAAGTGCCGCCAGCATAAGGCATAAAAGAGCAATAGCTAACCTTGTTTTGAAATATTGCGTCATCTATTCTCCTATTCTCCTTTATACTTTAGCACACACTTAGTGTGCACAAGAAGACGTGTGCCTTTAATGTTTATTTAAATTTTTCCAAACTTCAGTTGGTTAGAATTTATTTGAGGAAAAAGTTGTGCATGGCTTTAATCCATAAATAGCATGTGTAAAAGAGTTTTTACACATGTGCAACTTGATGTAACGTGCACTTTGATACAGAAATGCATACTGTTAAAAAAAATTTGATAGTATACGTTTCTGAGCGTTGTTTTTGTTGATTTAGAATTCATCACAAGAGTTAATAATTCATAAAAGACGCCTGCGCGTAGCTTATCTATGTGATGAATTGTGTTTGGTAAGAATAAACGGCAGGTCAGAGATGTGACTTTTGTTCAACCTGTTAAGGGAGACGCCTTTTTCTGTACACCGATAGCGTATGCCGTGGATTCCAATGGTTCAAAAGTGTTCACGGATTCTGATTTGGCGCTTGCAGGCAAACTGAAGCTGATTTTCGAGCGGGAAAAGATGACTTGGATGGAAATAAAAGAGGAAAAGGTCGGCAGCGAACACTATTTTGCGCTATACTACTATCCGAAGCGGCTGGTTACTGAGCGAACTCCGTGCTCAGAGGAAAAGGCTACTTTGGCTGAAGTAAAAAAACTCTTTGATTTCTTTGTTACTCACGAGCTTGTTAGGCCTGCTGACGTGCAGAAGCCGAAGTCGCCTTCAGCTTACGGTTTATCTGAGAGAGAAACACGCGTAGAGATGGAAGTCATCCCAGTAGAGGCAATACAATAGCACATAGCTTCCAGCGCTGTTTTCCCTTAACATCATGTTTTAATAACCTCGCCCTTCAGCATCAGTTTTATCGCCTTCGCCTCACACTTTTCACGAACGATAGGTGCATGCATACTTGGACTGGATCTACCGCGCAATTCTAAACAAGTTCTTTCCGTATTGTTCAAGCAAAGAGGTGTGAACGGTGATTTTTTAGAGTGAAAGCCTGCTAAACCTTTTTATAGGCGTGTTAAGGCTGTTGATACGTCACATTAATCATGTCATTAACGAAGCTTTTACAAGCTTTTGAGAGGCCATGAGAAATTTTGTGGCAGGAGAAAAAAATATGAGTAATATGAAAATGAAATCATTCCAAGACTTGCCCATACGCATGGAAGTCTTGAAGGGTGTTGAAGAGCTTGGGTTCAAAAGTCTTTTCCCAATTCAAGCTCAAGCAATAGTGCCGTTGCTCGAAGGCAAAGACGTCATCGGGCAAGCGCAAACAGGCACGGGGAAAACCGCAGCGTTCGGCGTGCCCATGGTTGAAAAGTTAAACCCAGAAATCCGAAAGGTTCAGGGTTTAGTCTTAGTGCCAACACGAGAACTTGCTGTGCAAGTTGCAGATAACATTAAACTCTTCGCGAAATACATTGGTCTGCGTGTGTTGCCAGTTTACGGCGGTGCGCCAATTGGAAGACAAATACGTGAGCTCGCAGGCGGCGTCCACATTGTTGTAGGCACGCCAGGCCGCGTAATCGATTTGCTTGAGAGGCGCGTACTAGACCTCTCGTCAGTTAAGATGGTAGTCCTTGACGAAGCAGATAGAATGCTGGACATGGGCTTCATCGACGACATAAAGTACATTCTCGCCAAAACGCCGCGGGGCAGGCAGACTTGTCTCTTCTCGGCGACGATAGACGAGGCGGTAATGAGCGTCTGCAACAGATACTTGAAAAACCCGGAGAAGATACTGGTAAGCAAAGATGAGATCGCGCTAACGCAGATGAAACAGTACTACACTATGGTCAATCAGCATGCCAAGTTTGATGCTCTCTGCCGAATACTATGCGAAAACCACATGGGGAAAGCCATAATTTTCTGTCGCACACGCCATGGAGCAAGCAAACTTTCAGAACAGCTAAGCCGCAAGGGCTACAGAGCGCAAGCGTTGCATGCTGGCTTCACGCAGTCGCAAAGAGACTTTGTGATAAATGATTTTCGACGTGGAAAATTGCGGCTTCTCGTAGCCACCGACGTGGCAGCAAGAGGATTAGACATAGAGGGCATAACGCACATAATCAATTATGATGTGCCGCTGGATGCGCCTGTCTATTTCCATCGTGTCGGCAGAACCGCACGTAAAGGCGAAGAAGGCACAGCCATAACGCTGGTAAGTTACGGCGAACTATCAGACTTCGACAGGATTAAGGCTTTGACCAAGACGAAAATTGAAGAGATCAAAACCGCAACGGTTACTGAGGATTCTCCCATACAAAGCTTTTTCTAAAAGGAGTACTCGTTCGGAGAGATAAAAGCGGAAAAATGTTATGTGCGCAGGTGTAGCCGGGGAAATTTGAGTTGCCCTATGTACTTGATTACCCATTGAACCAGTTCGTCATATGCTTCTAATCCAGCTTCAGTTAAAACGACCAAGCCATTCTCATCAATTATAATGAAGCCTTTCTTTGCCATCCAAGCCAAATACTTGACCAGCTTATCATAGGCCAATCCTGTAGAAGTGGCAAGCGCAGTTCTATTCATACTCCTTTTTTCCTTAAGAGCTTTGATAATTCTGGCAATGACGTATATGTCGGGCTTAAAGCTTTGCGCTGAGTTCGCGTCCAAATCTTCGCAGCTCCCAATATAGTTTGTCTATTGCCCGGATTTCATTGAAGCGTCTTGAAAGGTCATTTCTTAAATACAAAAAAGTGATGAGAAGAGAACAGTGAAACGATGCATAACCAAGTGCGCCTATTCGATGCAGAACTGCGTATGTAGCAAGGTTGAATACTAAACCTAATATAAAGAAGGATATGAAACCATAGGCGGCTCCTTTTACTAGGCCGTACATAACATAACCCAATCTGCCCGAGGAAACAACATCAAAAGCTTCATCTAAATTTGTTTCCGACAAGATTTTTAGTGCTGAAGGAAACCCGTGCGATAGCTCCTCTTTCCACTCGCCAGTCTTTACCGCATTTACTTTACTTCTAACAAGGAGAATACCTACTGCGACTCCTGCAGCTGGAATAAGTACTATAGGAAATGTCGCGAAGAACCTTTGAAATACATCGAATGTGATTAAAAAATCCGAATAAGAAACTAAATTGTAGACAACTATGCAAATTATGATAGAGCTGACAACGATTGAAGTAAACATTTTTAAATGCCTTGCTAAAACTCCGTATTTCTTGATTTTGTCAAGAGTTTCCATTAGCTCAGCAACTTTCGCGACGACACTTTCTTCTGTAAGTTTTGAATCATCGTTTTTCTCTGTCATCCTTCTCACATCCATCTTCTGATGATTTAGCTGTTAAAAAACTTTGGCGTGTTTGAGGCTAATTTAAACTTAACTCCCTTCCAATGAGCCAAATTAATTAGCTTATACTCTCGTTCATTAAAAACATCAAACTAAAGGAGAAAAAAAATGAACAATAGAAAAAACAAAGCTAAAACTATACTCGCTATATTTCTATTGCTATCTTTTGCAGTAACGCTGATTGCTTTGCCAGCTGCTAACGCCCATTCACCACCATGGACAATAACTACGCATGCTTTTCTCACTGTTAACCCTAACCCTGTAGGTGTCGGTCAACGTGTTGTCATAGTAGCGTGGGCGGGCTTAGTTTTGCCAAGTGCCGCGGTAACTAATGACATACGCTTCCACGACTACAAAGTTACGATTACACGGCCTGACGGTAACACCGAGACAATAACATGGGATGTCGTCTGGGACACGACATCAACAGCGTGGGCTGAGTACGTACCTACTCAAGTCGGCACTTATTCTTTCGTGTTTAGCTATCCTGATCAAGTGTACACTTGGAGCGGCACTTATCAGAACGACATCTTCCTAGGTGCGACGAGCAAAACAGTATATCTTACTGTACAGGAAGAGCAGTTGCCTGATCCCATAACTAGCTATCCATTGCCAACAGAGTACTGGACACGCCCTATAGAAGGGCAGAATACAGATTGGTAAAGATTGCATCACATTGGCTGGGTTATACGCACCCTTCAATTTACAGAATGGTTCAGCCAGATGGCGCAGCGCCTAACAGTGCACATGTCATGTGGACGAAGCGTATTGACGAGGGAGGCGTTGTCGGCGGAAGCAACACAGGCGTAGAAGGCAACATGTTCTACAGCGGTTCAGCGTACAACCCTAGATTTGCTGCGCCAATAATAATGAACGGGCTGCTCTTCTACGAGTTACCACTGATGAATGCAGGCACTGGCGGCGGATGGATGTGCGTTGACCTGCGCACTGGCAAAGAGATATGGTACAACGACAAAATGGGTGTTGACTCGAGCTGGCCTAGCCCTTCCTTTGGTTACCTCTATGCTTGTGACACAGAGAACCAGCACGGCGTAATCCCGCGAGGTATCTTATTTTCAAGTAACTTTGGCACAGCATACGACCCTTGGACAGGACAAAGACTATTCAATGTAACCAATGTCCCTTCAGGCACAGCGGCAGTCGGACCAAAAGGAGAGATACTGCGTTACCAAATAGACTTAAGCAGAGGCTGGCTGGCTCAATGGAACTCTTCAAGACTGTGGACGACATCAGGGGCTGGTTGGACCCCCGACTGGAACGTGTCAAAAGGTTGGGTAAATGCGAGTTCAGCATCACGCTATGACTGGAACGTAACAATACCAACAACTATACCGACGTCGACTTCCCCCTACTTCGCTAT
>JAWCMT010000015.1:5967-18474 GCA_038849555.1 Bathyarchaeia archaeon
TGGCAGCAGCAGCTTCGCTGGCCCCTCAGGCATCGGAACTCCAAATCCCTACACCCTGTGGGCTATAAGTCTGAAGCCCGACTCAAGAGGCGCACTATTATGGATCAAGAATTATTCAGCGCCACCAGAGAACATCACCCGCTTCCTGCAGGTAGTGGACAAAGTGAATCGCGTAACAATTTTCCTAGACAAAGAAACTTTCCAATTTTCTGGCTATAGCATTGACAACGGAGAAAAGCTGTGGGAAACAACGCCACCAGAAAATATGTCTGATTTCTCGTACTTTGATGTGACTCATGCAGCAGTATTCACTACTGCCGCTTATGGCCGCCTTTATCATAGCGGTTGGGGCGGAGTACTCTACTGCTACGACACGAAAAACGGAAAACTACTGTGGACTTACGGTAACGGCGGCGAGGGCAACAGCACATTCGGCGGTCTTCAAACACCATGGGGCAATTATCCCATCTTTATAGCTTCTATTGCAGACGGCAAAGTCTTCTTGTTTAGCGGTGAACACTCTCCTAACACGCCACTATACAAAGGTTGGAAAATAAGAGCTGTTAACGCTACCAATGGCGAAGAATTATGGACTATGCTGGGATCAATGGGTTATCCACCGCGGTCGTACTATCCTGTTGCCGAAGGGTTCATTGTTTACTATAACATGTACGACGGGCAACTATACTGTATCGGCAAAGGCCCAAGCGCTACCACAGTTTCGGCGTCGCCAAAGATTTCAACACATGGCAGCAAAATCCTCGTAGAAGGCACAGTCACCGACATAGCCGCCGGCACAAAACAAGATGAGCAAGCAGCACGTTTTCCGCATGGTGTTCCTGCTGTGGCTGATGAGAGCATGGGTGCTTGGATGGAGTACGTTTATATGCAGAAGCCTAAGCCGACAGACGTTAAGGGCGTAGAAGTTACAGTGACGGTGCTTGATCCAAATGGTAACTGCTATGATGTGGCTACGGCTACTACCGACGCAAGCGGTTTTTACAGCTGCACATTTGAACCGCCTGTTCCCGGCAAATACACCATAATCGCTACGTTCAAAGGCTCCGAATCCTACTGGCCATCATCCGCTGAAACTGCCGTCTTTGTGGAGGAAGCCCCTGCTGCTACTCCTGAACCTACGCCTACGCCGGCGTCGATGACTGAGACATACATTACAGGCTTCGGCATCGCCATAATCGCTGCAATCGCCATAGTAGGCTTTCTCCTAATGAGGAAGCGGTAAGCATGCAGAAAGCGCATAATCCCCTATTTTCCCTTTTTTGGTCATTTTTATGTTAAAATTTGGAGGGCTGAGTGGGCTTTGGGTTTAAATTTAACTGCGCCAGTTGCAGACGAAATTCTCCTTTTATCCTATATCTCTCCTAAAATTTGGCTCCCAAAGCTCCAGCAAACCATGCGCTTTGCGCGCTTGAAACCTCCGCTAAAAACAGCAAGGGAGGGCTGAGAAGGGCTTTGAACGACAAAGGCAATAGCAGTTTTGCTTCAAGCAAATTGCATTTTTCCTATTCTCCTATTCTTGGCTCGTTCAAAGCTCTCAGCAAACCCTTCCAGTTGTAAGGCAAGGGTCAGTTGACTAAGCACTTCAGTCTTCAAATAGGCGAGTTGCAGACTGCACCAAGCGTCAGAGAGCAAACGAAAATCAATTTCATTAATCCAAATTATCGTGTTCTTTCAAACTTTCGCAAGAAAAATTCAACAGGAAAAACTTGTAATTCCCTGCCGCCAAATGGAATATGCTTTGAAGAAGTATATCCTCGTTTTTCACGCTTCAATAAGCCCGCCTTCACAGCCAAACCACCTCCATAACCGCCCAAGGTGAAGTCGGCGTTGACGACTCTGTGGCATGGGATAATAGGTGCGAAGGGGTTCTTGGCCATCACGTTGCCAACCGCTCTCGGGCTGCCTCCAACCGCCTTGGCGATTGCACCGTAAGAAGACACGTAACCTAATGGTATCAAGCTTGTTGCCTCCAGCACTTTCCTCGTGTATTCAGGCAAATGTTCCATAGCTAGGCATAAGTCGTGCGGCGTGCCTTTTCCATCGTAAACATTCTTCACCGCTACGAGGGCATCTTCAGCAAAGGTTGAGGGCGTTTGGAAAACTTGGAATGGAACTTTGAAAGGTATACCATTTAGTAAGCATCTTAAAGCATCTTGCTTGCTCTCAGCAAAAGAAGTGCCGAAGACGCTGTGCTCATCACAAGCAACGCCGAACCAGACTCCGCCTACATTTTTGGTGTAAAGGCCTATCACTTTGTTATGCCCATGCTATACCGAAGGCTGTTCTGTTGTAAAAGCTTTGTTGCATGCACGCTGGCAGCCTACTTGCTCTTTCCAAAGCATTCCATGCAGATGGCGACGATTTTAATGTTCTCAAGAGGCTGCCGTGGAAGAAGCAACCCTTTCGCTAACACCGTGATATAACCCACTGGTTTCTCGCATTTTTGGCATCTTACGGGCTTCGAAACGGACATTTTCATTAACAAGTACCTTTCAAGCAACATTCTTAATAAAGCTAAATTTTCAGCTACATGTCCCAAAGAGCCTAAGTGTACAAGCATGTTCAAAGCAGTTTATAAGTAACCTTAATAGGTTTGCATGTGTATATCAACGGCAAAGGTGAAAAACTTATGGAAGGATACGGCGCACAAGCACAACAGCAAGGATACGTTTGGATTCCAGGTGCAACAACAGTTGGTGTTGTCTGCAAAGACGGAGTTATCTTAGCTTCTGAGAAGCGTGAAACATACGGTTACCTTGTCGTAAGCAAGGGCGTCAAAAAAGTTTTCAAAATCACCGATCAAATAGGCGCGGCTTGCGCAGGGTTAGTTGGCGACATGCAAATTCTCGCGCGAGAAGTGGAAGCGCAGGCTAATCTGTTCAGCATGGATACTGGCAGAAAAATCTCTGTGAAAGCCGCAGCTAAACTCATGTCTGTCATACTCTTCAACCGACGTTACGCGCCACTAATCACGCAGACCATTGTGGGTGGTTTAGATGAAGATGGTCCGTCGCTTTACGTCTTGGACGTGCTGGGCTCGTTGATACCTGATAAATATGCTGTGGTAGGGTCTGGAACAGAAATAGCCGTGGGCGTTCTGGAAGAGGGCTACAAAGATGGCTTAAGCCTAGAAGAGGCGAAAGCGCTGGTTACTCGCGCAATAAAATCAGCAATAAGCAGAGACTCCATGAGCGGCGACGGCATAGACTTCCTTATAATAACCAAAGACGGCATAACAGAGGAATCAACAAAATTCTAAGCCGCAAATTTTTAGCAGAAAAAACCATATAGCCTCTAAGCCCGCATAAGAGCATTTATATCCCATTTTGAGGGAGAACCAAATTTGCCTTTCGAACTAAGCCTAGAAGAAGGCACTTTCCTTGTTCAACTTGCACGCAAAGCCGTAAAAGAGTATCTGCAAACAGGGAAAACCATTAAACCACCAGCGGATGCACCTAAGAAACTGCTCGAACACTGCGGCGTTTTTGTCACGATAAACAACTTGAAAAATGACGAAAAAACTCTGCGCGGCTGCATAGGCTACCCCTATCCCACTAATCCGCTTGTGGAAGCAGTCATAGACTCAGCCATAAGCGCGGCAACACGCGACCCACGTTTTCATCCACTTTCCCTAAAAGAGCTTGGCAATGTGGTTTTCGAGGTAAGCGTGCTCACGCCGCCTGAGCTGGTGGAAGTGAAAAAGCAAGAAGACTACGTGTCAAAAATCAAAGTCGGCGAAGACGGTTTAATCGTGGAGAAAGGCCTTTTTAAGGGGCTGCTGCTGCCACAGGTGCCTGTTGAATGGGGCTGGTGTGAAGAGGAATTTCTCTGCCAATGCTGCATCAAAGCTGGTCTTCCCCCGGACAGTTGGCTGACAAAGGGCACTCGCATCTACAAGTTCAGCGCCATAATTTTCGAGGAAGAAACGCCTGATGGCAAAGTTAAGCGCTTGAGCTTAAGCAAAAATTAAACCTGCTTACGCTCATCTTTTTAAGCTTTCAACTATCTCCACGGCTCGTTTTAGGCCATTAAATCTGTTAGAAAACTCGTTAAGCCTCATGACGTTTCGCTTAAAGATTTGTCTTTCCTCTTCGATTTTCTGGACTGCAACCATGAACTCCTGCGCGCTCTTGGCCGTCATTGAGCAATGTAGCTTTTGAAGTTTCGCCGCGTTCCCCCTCTGCTCAGGCTGCGTTGGAATGCAAATGCTTGGCTTCGCGTATTTTATGGTTTCAAAGCAGCTCATGTGTCCACCGCTGAAGACCACCAGCTTGGCATTTCGCATGTGTTCACGGCGTTCTTGCGCGGAGAGCCACGTGTGCATTTCGCAGTTGCCTTTTCTCAAGGTGATTTTTTCGCCTGGAATTCCTAGGCTGATTATGCTTTTCGTTTCAAACTGTTCAAGCATGGGCAAAACGGTGCGCATTAGTTTGGCGCGTGTTCCGTAAGGCCCACTTATTGGAACAAATATGTGCTCTTCTGCGCCAGGCGTGTAGGTTGTGTCAAGGAAACTGCCTACAAATTCAACTTTGTTGCTTATGCCTACGCTTTCTAAATCGCCAATGTTGTATTCGCTAACAGTGTAAGGTGGCGGATTGTCGGGAATGATTATTTTTGTACATTGCTTTACGTAGCGTTCGACTATTCGCTCACCAGGGCTAAGCGCGGCGGAAAAGCTGTGGCTCGGTCTGACTACGTTCGTTATGTAGACTGAGCGAATATCCCACCTGGCCGCGAGACGTAGCGCATGTATATCGCCATCGGCGATTATTAGGTCAGGCTTTATCTTCCTGATATGCCGCCGAAGGTCATAGTAGCGGTGGATGGTTTCCATGCCGCTGGAGTTTTTAATCGCGAATTTGCCTTTTTCATTGTTAAAGTAAGGAAGCGGAAACAGGATGTTGATGAGTGATGCCGAGGTGACTATGCCCGCAGCGTTTTCATACCATGCTACAGGTGTGCATGGGTAAACTTGTTTGAACTCTTTACGTAGCAGTTCGTAGGCTTTGCCTCCAGAGAAAAAGAACAACTCGTGTCCTTGCGCCTCTAGTTTTTTCCCTAGGGGTATAAGCCTGGAAACATGTCCTAAGCCGAGTTCAGAGCAGCTAAGCATTAGACGCATAGTATCCATCAAGTAAAGGGTATGGATTTATTTTTAATCCTTCTTATTTGAAGGAAAGACATATGCCAAGTTATTCTCAAGCAGCTTTTATAGCGCTCTTTATTCTGCATGGGCGCGAGCGCATGGCTTTTTAGACATTAAGTTAAATGTCAATTCTCCGAAAAAGTAAATAATGGCTTAATTAAAGGTATAGCGCTTGAGGCAAAAACTGTGTCGTCAATGATTGAAGATATAATCGCCCGGAAAATCTTCAATAGTAGAGGAGAAGAAACCATAGAAGTTGACATTATAACGGCTTCAGGTTTCGGTAGAGCTTCTGCGCCTTCTGGGAAAAGCCGCGGCAACGCTGAAGTGCTTTATTATCCGCAAGGCGGAGTTGATCAAGCGCTTAAGAAGATCGATGAGTTGATAGCGCCTGAAATCGCTGGTTTAAACGCTGACTCCCAAGAAGAGATTGATAATATGCTCCATGAGATTGATGGCACAGAAAACTTTAGCAACATCGGCGGAAACACAGCTTTCGCCATATCATTAGCCAGCGCGGAAGCAGCGGCGAACTCGCACAGTCTCCTTTTGTTCCAATTTTTAGGAGGAAACATCGCTAACACGCTTCCATATCCGCTTGGGAACTGCATAAGCGGAGGAGCCCATACACGTGGCAAAACACCAGATATCCAAGAGTACTTAGCGCTTCCTCATGGTGCCGAATCATTTCTTGAAGCGGCAACCGCTAATGTTCAAATTCATAAGAAAATAGGTGACGCCTTAAAAAAGAAGGACAAACTTTTCAGCGGCGGAATAAGCTCTGAGGGCGCATGGATCGCGAACATTGGAAACTTGGATGCCTTGGAAATAATGGCTAAAGCATGTGAGGAAGTAGGCAACGAGCTGGATTTTGAATGTGGTTTTGGTCTGGATGTTGCTGCATCTTCACTGTGGCAGGAAAAAGAAGATAAGTACATTTACGAGAATGAAGGTAAAAAGCGAGACACCGCTGAGCAGCTCGAGTTTATTTTAGACTTAATAGAAAAGTACCATCTTGTGTATGTTGAGGATCCATTCCATGAAGAGGACTTTGAGAGTTTCGCTGAGCTTACCAGGAAGGTTAAGGACTGCTTGATTTGTGGCGACGACTTATTTACGACAAACAGTGAGCGCTTAAATCGTGGAATAAAGCTTAATGCAGCAAATGCCATTATAATTAAGGTTAACCAGATCGGGACACTCACTGACGCATGGGAAACCATTGAAACCGCACAGAAGCATGGCTACGCAACAGTAATGTCGCATCGTTCCGGAGACACATGCGATTGGCACATTGCTCACTTGGCTGTGGCATTCCGATGCCCAATGATAAAAACAGGCGTTATTGAAGGAGCACGTGTAGCGAAAATAAATGAGTTAATAAGGATCGAGCATTTCTTAGGTGATAAGGCTAAAATGGCTAATTTAAAAATACTTTAAGGGAGAAAAAAGGGTAATGTCGGAAGAAGAATTAGGTGGAAATTCGCCGGAAGTCAAACCTGAAAAAGAACAAGAAGAGCCCATGATGGAGGGGCTTTTACTACCCCGTGACACCCTTCTATCAGCGGGAATACACATTGGAACAAGAATGAAAACTAGAGACATGGAACAATTCATATACCGTGTTAGGCCGGATGGCTTATTTGTTTTAGACGTTAAAAGAACTGATGAACGCATAAGGATTGCCGCTAAATTCCTAGCACGTATTGAGCCCTCAAAGGTGGCGGTGGCAGCTGCTAGACTTTATGCGCATGAGCCTGTGAAGAAATTCTGCGAGCTAACTGGCGCCACGCCTATTGTGGGCCGTTTTATTCCTGGACTCTTGTCAAATCCGCTGTATACTAACCGCATAGACCCTGAAGTTATTGTGGTTTCGGATCCGAGAGCTGATGCTCAAGCCGTTAAGGAAGCGTCGAAAGTGGGCATACCGATAGTGGCGTTATGCAGCACTGACAACGAGTTTGCTGGAGTAGATTTTGTTATTCCGACAAACAATAAGGGCAGAAGAGCCTTAGCAGTTATCTTTTGGCTTCTCGCTCGACAGGTTCTGCGTGAAAGAGGCGAGTTAGCAGCGGACAAGGATCCATCGGCGACAATTGAGGATTTTGAGGCGAAGCTTTCAAAGGAAGAGGAGGAAGAAAGCTGAGGCGATGACGGCAATTCGGCGCCCACGTGTCGCAGGAACGTTCTACGAGGGGAACGCCGAAGAGCTAAAAATGCAGATTGAAAATTGTTTTCTTCATAAGTTAGGTCCCAAAAAGCTTCCGAAAGTTAACGAAAAAGGTCCACGAAAAATAATCGGTCTTGTTTGCCCGCACGCTGGTTACATGTATTCTGGCCCTGTGGCAGCCCATGCCTATTACGAATTAGCTTCAGACGGTAGGCCAGACACTGTTGTAATTTTGGGGCCGAATCATACTGGCTATGGCAGTGCTTTAGCTTTGATGAATGAGGGTGTTTGGCGTACGCCGCTGGGCGATGTTGAAGTTGACGTTGAAACAGCCAACCAAATAGTGCAGAAGGCGCGTTTGGTGGATGTGGATGAGCTGGCCCATCGTTTTGAGCACTCAATTGAGGTCCAGTTGCCTTTTCTACAGTACATTTACGGTTCCAATTTCCGGTTTGTGCCTATATGTTTCCAAATGCAAGATTTACCATCAGCCGTAGAAGTAGGACATGCGCTTGCAGAAGTTTTAGCCAGCAGAAACGCTGTGGTTATTGCTTCCTCAGATATGACTCATTACGAGCCGCAGAAACACGCTGCCGCGAAAGATTTGGCGGCGCTTAGTGCCGTAGAGGCTATGGATGCGCAGCAGTTTTACTCGATTATTGAAGCGCGTAATGTAACTGCATGCGGCTATGGTCCTATTGCTGCGGCGATAACGGCTGCAAAGGGTTTAGGCGCCAAGGAATCGAAGGTGCTTTGCTACAAGAGCAGTGGCGACGTAACCGGCGATTACTCCAGTGTAGTCGGGTATGCTGCGGTGTGCTTTAGAAAGTAGCTTTGGCGTTTATTCGTGGAAACGACTGTAAGCCTCCCTTACTGAAAGGGCAGTGAAAGCTTTCTGCTTAGATTTTGAAGTATTTTCCATAAAGAAGTATGCCGACTATGAGGATAGCTGCGCAGGACACGGAAACTGTTGCTAAGTCCAGCAGCACAGTGGGGCTAGTGATGGGAGCGCCTCTTAAGAATAGAGAAGTCAGAGCATCTGTTACGTAGTAGCTGGGTACGAATTTGCCTGCAACTTGGACTGCTGAAGAGAGGGATGCGCCGACGAAGGTGCCGAGGAACAGCTGTGGAAGCACGAAGAGAAACGAGAGGCCTGTTGCTGCGCCGGATGATTTTGCGATTGTGGCTGTTATTAAACCGAATCCAATGTTTGATAAGGAGAAGACCAGCACCAGCGTGAAAGCAAAAACGTAGACGGGTAGCGCTACATTTGGTCTGAATCCCATTAGATAGATCATGATAAAGACCAGCGCTGCTTGAACTAGCGCAATCAGCATGTAAGCGATAACTTGGCTGATCATGAATTCCGTCGGTGTTGTTGGTGTAATTCTGATTCTTTTCATCATGCCATTTTCGCGGTCTTGCATAAATGATTGGGCCACCATCATTATGAGAAAAATAGAGGCAAAAGTAAACATACCAGGTGCCATGAAGGCAAATGCTGAAGGCGCTTCCACAGTTACTAGAGAGGAGATTTCTAGGCGGAATGGGGTTGTGACTGCTTGCTGGCTCTGGCCAGTGATTGCCGTCAAGATTTGCTGGATAATCGGCGGTAGGGCTTGGGTTGCGACAAGGGAGCCTTGATCCAAGTATAGGGAGATAGTGGCGTTTGTCCACATGTCCGGATTACCTGACGCTACTTGGTATGAGGCATAGCTTTGGCTGAAGTCGCTTGGTATTATCATGACGCCTTGAATTTTCCCCTGCAATAGATCGCTTTGAGCTGTTTGATTGTCAACGTAAACCTGCACTTTCAGTATCTTTGTTTCAGACAACGCGGCTATGAGTATCTTGGAGGCATTTATCGAAGTTGGTTGGTCCATGTTAACTACGCCAAGCTGGTAAGCGGCTTGTTCGCCTCCAACTCCGCCAAAGGAGGCGCCGAAAGCAAAAACGAAGACTACGGGAAACAAGAAAATCATGAACAGAACCGCTGGTTCTCTAAAGGTTTTCTTCATTTCTTTTTTGGTTAAGGCTAAAACTCGCTGAGGCTTCAGTTAAATCTCCTCTCTTATTTTCCTTCCTGTTAGCTTGATGAACACTTCCTCTAGGTTCTTAACTTTATTCTTTGAAACTAAATCTTCAGGAACGCCAAGTGCGATGAGTTTTCCATGATCTATGATGCCTACGCGGTCGCATAATTCTTCAGCTTCTTCCATGTAGTGCGTAGTCAGTATGATTGTTTTGTCTTCTTTTTTCAGTTCTTTTATAAAATCCCATACCGCATGCCTTGATTGTGGATCCATAGCCACTGTGGGTTAATTCAAGAAGGCTATTTCTGGGTCATGAATAAGAGCAAGAATGAGGCTTAATCGGCGTTTCATTCCGCCACTGTATTTGTCAACTTTTCTTTTGGCTTCTTCCTCAAGCCCCATCTTTTTGAGCAGGATGCTGCATCTCTTTTTAAGTGCCTCTTTATTCATCGCATAAAGATTTCCGAATAATTCAACGTTCTCTAAGCCAGTCAAGTATGGATAAAGCGCAGTTTCTTGAGGGCAGACTCCTATGAGCTCTTTAACTTTTGCCGTTTCCTTCTGAACGTCGTGACCGCCAACCGTGGCTGAGCCGCCGGTGGGTTTTATCAAGCCGCAGAGAACATTTATAATCGTGGTTTTGCCAGCGCCGTTTGGTCCCAGCAGCCCGAAAAGTTCGCCTTTTTCGACCTGCAGAGTTATGCCGCCTACTGCGGTGACATCTTCGAATTTTTTAACGAGATTTGTTATAACAACAGCTGAGCTGCTTATGTGGCTACGCTCCCTGCTTTAGAGTTTAGTTGAACAGATAATTAATGTTTATGGCACCATCGGCAAAACTTGGCTTTCATCTAATTTTGGGTTTTGACAGTTAGCTGGCAAAGGGAAAGTGCTTTAAACACAATATTGTGGAACAGTTTTCATACGCACGTTTGATCAAAATTCCTTACATAAGCCGAATAGAGAAACCGCTTTTTTGTATTCTGCTGCTATCGCTATGCTCTTTTTGGGCATTAACTAACTGTAAGCTTTTTTAAATGTTTGCGCTGAATAGTATAGTTAATTTTAAATATGGCTGAGGTAATAACGACCTTTCAATTGTCTGGTGTCCTATGGGTGTTGGTCGTCTCTGACCTTGACCTAACTATTCGTGTAATTCGGCCTTCAGAGTTTCTTGAATCATCAATTAAAGACTTCATTTTTAACATTAACAGTGATTACCGCTATTTGAAGATTGGATATTATGTGTCTTTGCATGCGGAAGTAATGGGCAATCCAGTGATACCCTCAAGTGAAAACATAATCGACGCCAACCGCACCCCAATTTTGTTACTCAGAGCCTCCAAAGCTGGGATTCCCACGATGCCCTTTCTTGTGACGGATTCAGTGAAGAAAATAGTTCTTGAACTTGGTTTTCCAGTAGCTGTTTTCGCAGTTAACCCGTTTGTTTGCAGTGGCTATAAAATAGCGCGTAACAAAAGTGCATTGTACCGGGCAGTCAAGAGCTTAAGCATGAACTACAAGTTCGCCGTTTGCGCCCAACCGCTTAAAGGAGAAATGTTTTCGTTTAAATCGTTTTTTGGCAAATGCAGCGAAACGGATGACGCGGAAGTAAGGAAAATTTTGGAAAAGGTCTATGAGGTTTTCAAGATTCCCGTTTGTAAACTGCATATCCAAAAGGTTGAAGGGAAAGCGTATCTTTGCGGTTTTCAACCCTTGAAAAGAAATGAGCTTTCTCCAAACGATGTACAACAAATATCTAGAGAAGTTTTGCTGCTCTCCAAGCAGGATGACCCATTGAATGACTAAAATCGCCTGTTTCGTAGAAAAATATAATTTCTCTGATCCCGCGGAAGAAGCGGCCCTTCAAAACTTTAAACGCGCCGCAGAAAACTCGGGGCGTGAATTCAAGTTTCTATTCAAAGAAGACATACCTGAAATACCTGAGTACAATGCTGTCTTTATCAGAGCAACCACTGACCCGCTTAACACTGCGTACGTGGTTTCCAAAACTGCTTGGACGCTGGGGCTGAAGGTAATTGACGACCCGGAATCGATAAAGGTCTGTGCGAACAAAATCCATCAATACGCCTTGTTTGAGAAATTCAATGTACCCCGTATTCCAACGCTGTTTCTAAGTAGGTATGAGCTTAATCACAAGAGAATTTTAGACGTATTTGACACGTTAGGGAAGCCTGTTGTGATAAAGGCGCCGTACACCAGTTTCTCGCGGTATGTGGAAAAAGCTGCATGCGAAACCAGCTTCCGAGATGTCGCCAAAAGGTTCTTCCGAAAATCCGACGTGATAGCCGTGCAGAAATTTGTGCCAACAGCCTTTGACTGGCGCGTCGGCGTTCTAAACGACGACGTCTTATACGTGTGTAAGTATATGATTCCGAAGGGCAGATGGAAGCACGGCGCAAAACTCCGAGGCAAGCCTACGGTTATCTGGGGCAGAACCGTGGCTGTTAAGAAAGAAAACGCGCCCGAGAGGCTGAAGGAAGTGGCGTTGAAAGCCTGCCGTGTCGTTGGGAAAGGTCTTTATGGCGTGGACATCAAGGAAGTTGATGGCGACTATGTTGTGGTGGAGGTTAATGATAACCCGAGTATCTACGCTGGCTACGAAGACCAGAGAGATAAGGACTTATACGAAAAAATCATCAACTACTTAGCCGAATAACGGTTAGATCTCAAACCTAACGTAAGTGCTTTTGTTCATTCAATCGTCAAGATTGCCCTTTGGTTAAAGATCTAACAAATCTGCTGGTGCTGCTATAAGGGTTTGCTGTGTGCCTTGTTCCTTTAGTGGAACAATTTGTTCCAAGGGAATAACTAAAAGGAAGTTTGCTCATTTAAAAATGGGTATCAAGATGGAAGCTCTCCTAGCGGCAGTGACTATAGCTTTCCTTTTGGTTACATTAGGCGCAGGGTTAAAAGTTACTTAAGCTCAAACTTTAACAATAACCCTCAACCCCGATGGAAGCGTTGCCCCCGCAAGCAGCGCCATACAGATGAAGGGTAACACTTATGTTGTGACAGAAAACCTAAACTGTTCAATATGCATCAAAAAAGGTAATATCGTATTGGATGGCGCCAATCACACTCTTCAAGAACCAGGTTCCAGAAAAAGCTCTATA
>JAWCMT010000015.1:18484-26935 GCA_038849555.1 Bathyarchaeia archaeon
AATGTGACGGTTACGGGTTTTCATATATCCGGCTGGAAAGCAGGAGTTTACGGTGCATACAATAACAATACCATAACAAATAACGTTTTCATTAATAACCACCAAGCCGTAGCAATATATGCAAGCAACTACGTAGTAAGTAAAAACAGTATTTCAGATAGTAACATCGCAATTTTGATAAATAGCGGTGCGCAGCAGCCTCAAGGTGACGTCAACCACATAATTCATAATCAATTATTCAATAACAACTGGGCTTTTGATATCTCAGATAGTAATGGAACCACCATCACAAGAAACAATGTGATAGACAACACTGTAATACTGACACTCGGAACCTTAAAGGCAAACGCCACGATAGCCGGAGCTCAAATGTTTTACCTTAATAACTTTGTGAATAACACCCAAGTGCTTCATGTACCTTTTTGGGGACCTTTTGTTTCAAGCGCTGTCACTATATCACCTGCTGGGCGCTGGGATAACGGATCGATCGGAAACTACTGGAGTGATTATTATTCAAAATATCCCAATGCTTCGGAAATAGACCATTTAGGGATAGGTGACACGCCTTATTCAATTACTGAAATTGTGCCTTGGTCAATAGATTCACAAGAAGGCTCTCATTTAGAGGGGGCAACAGTTTTAGGAATAACCGCTGACAATTACCCCATTCTAACTCCAATAGACAATTCTAACGACGCAACGCAGCTTTCACCCAGTCCGCTGGCTTCGTCAGTATCAACTTCACGCCCCTCACATAAAATCGAGCTTTCATCTCTGATAATTTTATTCTTGTTTGTTTTTGGTAGTGTTTTGGTTACTGGAATATATAGAAGAAAGAAACTTTTGCAATGTAACATCTAAGCTCGTGACAGGCTCTTTTGAGGTCTTGATAACTATTCAATTCGACATGTATTTATTCTATCACTCTAAAAAGGGTACAGCGGAGAACATCAACTATGCTGAAAGATATCGTTAAAGATTACGAGTTTAACGAAAACATGACGGCAAATGCGCTCGTCCTTCAGATGAAGGAGGCGTGGGGTTTCACAGCAGGCAAAGTCGCCGTTGGCGTAGACATCATGGAGCGCATGATTCGCAAAGCCGGTTGTGTCAAGTTTCTTTCGTTCACAGGTAACCTTGTGGCCACGGGCGCGCGTGGCGTCTTTAAAGAACTGGTAAAAAGGAAACTCGTCGACGTTATCATCACAACCTGTGGAACGCTGGATCATGACATGGCAAGATGCTGGCGAAACTATTACAAGGGCTCCTTTGTCATGAACGACGCCAAGCTGCATGAGATGGGCATAAACCGCTTGGGCAACGTGCTGGTTCCAAACGACAGCTACGGAACAATAATCGAAAAGAAGATGCAGCTGCTGCTGGAAAGCCTCTGGAAAGAGGGCATACGCGAAGTCTCCGGTAGCCAGCTGTGCCGCGAAATAGGCTTACGTTGCTGCAACGAGACTTCGATACTCTACTGGGCGGCGAAAAACGGCATACCCGTCTACGTGCCAGGCATAACAGACGGCGCCGTTGGCTATCAAACATGGCTTTTCAGCCAAGACCACGATTTTAGGCTTAATTTGCTGAAGGACGAAGGCGAACTAAACGACATAATTTTCACGGCTAAAAAAACAGGCGCGCTGATCGTCGGCGGCGGCATCTCCAAGCACCACACGATCTGGTGGAACCAGTTCAAAGACGGCTTAGACTACGTCGTTTACGTAAGCACCGCGGACGAGTGGGACGGCAGCCTCAGCGGCGCCAGACCACGCGAAGCCGTTTCATGGGGAAAAATAAGTGCACAAGCAAAGCGTATAATGATTGAGGGCGACGCTTCGCTGATACTACCCCTCATGGCAAGCGCGCTGCTACCACGCCTAAGCAAGGCTTAAACGAGATCTTTGAAGAGCCAAGACATGTCTGGCCCTTTACGCTTAGTCTTCACCCGCTCACATAGCGCGTGCGATATCAACGGCAAGGCGATGGTGGCGTCGCAGTAGCAGACGGCGCGTGTACCACTTTGGCTGTTAATTTTTCCCCAGCTAATGGCCTCTTCCAGCGTGCAGCCGCTTAAGCCGCCCCATTGCGGCGAGTCCGTGGTGATTTGTATGGCGTACTTGTGCGGGTAATAGTATTCCTGCAAGCTTTTGCGTAAGCCGCCTTTCCTGTTTTTGACGCCTTGGTCGTTTGTTTTAGGCGAAACCGAAATGGCAATGAGCTGTGTGAAGTCTTTAGGTACTCCGCCGCCGATGTAGACGACACCGATGTCTTGTGTTTTGGTTCCAATGGTGACGAACTGGTCAAATTCTTTAACACTGTCAAGTACAACGTTGTGGCCCCTGTTTTTAGCCATGAGGAAAGTTTCGCCATAAGCGCTGTCAACCATGGCTGGACTGAAAATTGGGACGCCGTTTTCGTAGGCAACCGCGGCTATGGCTGGGATTTTCCTTTCGCTGAGATATTTGCCGAGGAGATAGAAGAATTCTGCAGATGAGTATACGTAATCGGTTTTCAAGGTCATGACAAAATCCGTTATTAGTTCTTCCATTTTGCGGTAGTCAGTTTCTTTCCCGAACACATCATAGTACCTGTTAATATCCGCCTTCAGCAACTCCTCGTCGTTCACCATGTGGCTGCCCTGCCAGTAACCGAAGCCCATGGCGTCAACTATGTCCTCGGATACGTTGGCGCCTGTGGAAACCAGCACATCAATGAAGCGGTTCTCGATAAGCCAATTCACAATGGTCCATTGGCCAGCCGTGCTCATCGAACCTGCCAAACCCATAACAATGGTCAAATCCTTCTCCTGCAGCATTTTTTCCCAAATGTCCACGGCTTCGCCCAGCTTCCGCCCTTGATAGGCTGTTCTGCTCATTTCCGCCAGAAGCTGCGAAATACTTTTCTCTCTAACCCTTATAGGCTCCATTTTCCTATTGAAATATGATGTACTCATTAACCTGCACCCGCATTGTAGATTCGGCGCCTTGTATATGAAATTTATCATCTCCACCACCGCTTCTATTTGGCGCTATTAGTGGTTTATTACAGAAACCTGTTGTTTTCTGCATTGAGTGACTAACAGCCACCAGATATGAATGCGCGTGCCCTCTGTGAAGTCGGCTAGTGCCATGACAAGGTTAAAAGGGAACTGCCAATACAATAACGTGTAGGTTGTGAGCAGTTTATGAGCAAAAAGGATATTACAATTGAGTATGCGCCGTTTAAAGAAATTGTTATAATGGAGCGCACGTGTTTTTCAACGCCGGAAGAAATGGCTCGCTTCACTTCAGTGATAGCTGGCGGAAAACTTGCTGGGTTATATTGGGCTGAAGGCGTGGTTTTTCTGTATTTTCCGCTTCCCGCTTCCACGACGGCGGTTGCAAAGGCGCTGATAGAGTCGGGCAAAGTTTACTGGACCTTTGTCGGCTACTCGTTGATGCCAAAGTATACGCCAACCATAGAGACAAAAGAGAAAATTATTGTGCCTGTAATCGACATGTCTTCTGACTATATTCTCCGAAAAGTGGCTCAATGGCTAAAAGAGCAAAGATGAATAAAGCGTGTATGCCGCAGAATGCGGCGACCGCAGCCTTAAGAGCGTAGCGCTCATGAAAAAGTTAGAGTTCAGCGGCAGAGTGTTCTCCAGCAAGGGCGAAGGCAAAAAGTTTCTTACGCTACCATGGGTTACACGCCAAATAACTCGGAAATTAGGATTTACGCCTTATCCTGGCACCTTGAATTTAAGGCTCTCTGAAGCCATTGTGCAACGCAAAGAACTGCTTGAAAAAGCATGTTCAATAAAGATTGTTCCTGCTGAAGGTTATTACAACGGAAAACTTTTCAAAGCATTCATCGGCAAGCTGGAGTGTGCCATCGTAATTCCCGAAGTTCCAGGCTACCCATGTGATGTCTTGGAAATCATTGCACCTGTTAACTTGCGTGAGATGCTCAAACTTGAAGATGGCGATGAAATCGCCGTTACAGTTCTAGTCTAAGCTTGCCTTTTCCTTTTCACGAATTCACTTATGTAGTCTTCTGCAAGATTGTTCTTTTTCAGATATTCGCCATAGCTTACTAAGGCTTTCATGGCTCGTGCGGCATCTTCTGGCGATGGATAAGCGGGGATTCCCAGCTTATCAAACCTGAAACGCGTGTACAATGCCATCTCCGTCTCTCCTATATCGCACATAACAATGGGTTTGCTGTACTTGCTTGCCACGTGCGCAACGCCTTCAATGTACTTTTCTCGCAAAGCTGGCAGATGATGCAAGCCAAGCAGGATTATGCCGTCTATCTCCGGGTCTTGGAACATCAGGTCTGCTGCAACCTCGTACATTTCGTCTGTTACTGAACCCGTGAGGTCAACGGGATTAGAGGTTGCTGCAAACTTGGGAAGCACACCCTCATCCTTAAGCTTCTGGAACTTTTCTAAGGTTTCTTCTGAAAAGCGTTCCACGGATAAACCATTACTTTCGCATTCATCTACCGCCATGATGCCTGGGCCACCTGCGTCTGTGAGTATACCGATGTTCTTGCCTAAAGCTGGCGGCTGCATAGCCAGAGCTTTGCCCATGTCAAAGAATTCCTCCATGTCTCTTGCACGGATTACCCCTGCCTGTTCAAAAGCTGCATCGTAGATTCTATCCGAACCTGCGATGGCGCCTGTATGTGAAGCCGCGGCTCTGGCTCCAGCAGCGCTTCTGCCCGCCTTAAGCGCCACAATAGGCTTCTTCAATGCGACTTCCTTAGCTGTATTGAGGAATTGCCGCCCATATTTTATGTCTTCCACATAAAGAAGAACAACTCTGGTTTCGTTATCATAAAGCAGATAATGCAACATTTCCGATTCGGTCACGTCGCATTTATTGCCGAAACTCACGAATTTGCTGATTCCAATTTGGCGACCAGCTAGAAAGTCGAGAGCCGCAACGCCGAAGGCGCCGCTTTGTGTGACTATGGCTATGTCTCCGACCATTGGTCGTGGCGTGGCAACGACCTCATCTCCTGTTGTTAGCACCTTGGTTTCAGGCAGAAAAAGCGTGTCCACGCCGGTCTTTTGATAGTAAACGCCCAAGCAGTTTGGGCCTAAAATGCGTATCCCTGCTTTTCTGGCTGTTGCAACCACTTGTTCTTCAAGCTCGTTGTTTCCGATTTCCTTGAAGCCCGAACTGATTATTATCGCGGCTTGGACTTTTTTAGTAACTGCCTCTTCCATGATTGTTGGCACAATTTTTGCTGGAACAACAACTACTATTAGGTCCAGCTCGTCTGGAATCTCGGTTATAGACGGATAGCATTTAAATCCTAAAATGGAGTCCTCATTCGGGTTTACGGGATAAAGCGCTCCTTTGAAAACCCCCCGTGTTTTGTTATAGGCGAAGTTTTTGAAAATCACATGCCCCGCCTTGTCTATTTTTTTAGTAGCACCGATAACAGCAACTGAACGTGGGTTAAAGAAGGCATCAAGCCGCTCAGATTTTTCCATAACTATCACATGGCTCATTAAAGAAAACGGCAATGTTTATTCTTTACTGTTCAAAAAATGACACTTCTTATTTTTCTGCGTCACTCTTTCCTGACGATGACAAGTGGCTTATGCTCCATCTTCGCCAGCATACGCCAATCTATTTCAGTTATGGCTACATGGAATCGTGCAGCCATATCCCACACCGTTGCGCCTGAACCTACGCCTCTTGCTCTGTCAGCTATATTAGCAATTTTCAAAGCCTCTTCTGCTTGAAGACTGCAACCAGCCACAGCAAGCGGCGTTGACCTTTTCCTAAGCTTAAGTGCCCTGCCGATAACATAAGCAATAACGCCGCCGAGAGAATAAATGCCTTTCATAGGTTTTGGTCTTGGAGTAAAATGAAAATTCCTGAACGAATAAGTTTTGTCAGTGTCAACAATTATCACGCAGACCTTCCGTTTTAGGCTGCGCCAGATTTTCTGGCGAATTTCATCTGCCACTTTGTAAGGATTACGCAGAGGCAAGCTCACATAAGAAAACGGCAGATTAGAGCCATCGATGCCGCCTTCAGAACCCCACATGAGCGCCTGCAATGGGCTTGCTCGCTGCAAGGCAACGTGTTTATGGCGGCTACCAGCCTCCAATGGATACTGCCGCAGTCTCTGTGTTAGCCTTTTTCCAAAGTGGCATATTATGCTTAGAAAGTATCCCCAAGCAAAACGCATCCAGAAGCGGCTAATCACTTTTGCGTTAAATCCCGCTTTAACAGTGCTTTCATCCAAGATGTTGCCGAGCGCCGTTGAAAGTGCCTTTTCGGATACAACAACAAAATCAGCATCCCGCACTTTTCCCGCTAAATTAGCGGCAATGCACGCTAGGTAATCTTCGCCTGGCTTCCAATATCCAGTAGTTAACGCTAAAGCACGATACTTAGTCATTTAATCAGCATTCCACAGAGGCACAGCTCTGTTTATTTAATAAAGGCTTCATTTCATTTACGTTTTAAGCCACAGCAAAACAACCATGTTAATACCGCATTCTTGGAGGCGCGTACATTTATACTGGCAAAACTGCGATTTTGTCGCCAGCCTTTACTTTGAATCTGCGCGCTGCGCTGCCTTGGTTTAGGGCTATTTCTAGAAAGCCGTGGCTTCCGATTAAGGCTAAGGGCTCTTGCGGTCCAGCTTCGCCGTAGGCTTGACAAAAACGCAGCCTCATTTTGAAGCCAGCCAAGTCCACGTTTAACGTAGCTTTCACACCGATATTCGTTAACTCGTTCTCGCTTATGTTGGTGATTATGTTTCCAAAACCGTCCACATGCATAACTTCGCCTGTGACTACGCCATTTTGTTCCGTAACTTTCACGAATTCAGGATGCACGGCATCGCAGATTTCAGGTCCAAACTCTTCTGGTCTCACACCATTCAGCAAATGTGCGGCTGCGGGAGCGAAGATGTCTCTGCCATGAAAGGTGGAGGAAACTTTGGGCAGCATAAACTTTGGATTCGTTAGTTCATGTATGCGAACTATGCCTTGCTTTGTTGCGGCTAAAATTAAGATGCCGTTATCTGGTCCGACAAAGAAGCTGTGCTTTGTCTCGATCATTATTGAGCGCCTTTTTGTGCCAACGCCCGGGTCGACCACTGCTACGTGAACTGTGCTTGCTGGAAAATATGGTGCTGCAGAAGCCAGCGTGTAAGCGCCCATTCGTATGTTGAACTTCTCTATTTCATGTGTTATATCCACTATAGTGGCGTTTGGGCATATGTTGAGGATTACTGCTTTCATTTCTGCTACGTAAGGATCTTTTAATCCGAAATCTGTTGTTAAAGTTACTATTTTGTTTTGCATAATATCTGATGTGCTCATTGTGTCTCTTGATAGTTTTGCTCTGTCCATTCGTTAGAATTCACATACGTCTGCATTAGTTTTTCTGATGATTTTTTCGCTTTATTCCGTTTTCTTGAGTGTACATCCACGCCTATCATTAAAATGTAGGGCAGAGAAAGGTAGAGTGCAGCCATAATGGGGTTGGTGAACACGGCGGCAAAGCTGAACAGCTGCGTCAGTGAAGTTCCAGCGTATGTTTTCGCCGCGTCTACTAGTGCAAATGCTAGGAGAGTTAGGGTTAGGCACACAAAAAACTGAATTAGGATTGACTGTTCTTTTCCGAGGAGAAGGGTGGGGATTAAGGATGACAAAACGAAGACCCAGGCGAATGCGTAGAAAAAGACAACCATGTCTATTCGGGAGGAAAGCCAGAGGCCTATTGATGGGATAAAGATGTTGAGTTGTGTTATGATGGTGTTGACTGCGGTTTCTGTGAAGAGTTGATAACTAGTCATTAGTGCCCAGGCTACGGAGGGGTATAATGGAGTTACAAGGACCCCTTTGCCCATGGCGGCCACTGCATATCTAATACACAATATTAAGTATTAAGTTTTACTATATGCTGCCCTCTAACAAAACTGCATCAAAGAAACCAATCTCAGCCACCATGAACAACAGGAACAAAAACTATCTCATCACCATCTTCCAGATTAGTCTCAAAACCATTTAAAACACTGATTTCCCTACCATTTACCAGAATTAACGTACCTGACTGCAAGTCTTCCAATCGCTGAGAATTCATGCTTTGTTTGAGCACAGGTATTTCTTCAACAATCTTGCTGATCAACTCCTTTATGGAAAGAGCACCATTTATACTCAATGCAAGTTTTCTCGTGCTTGCAATATGGCGCAAAGTGCCAAGAAACTTAACAGTTATTGCCATTTTCACATTCCACCCAGTATGGAATTTTGAAGAGCTAATGCTAATAAACAATTCCCGACTAATTAGCACATACCTCGATTTAAAAGTTTAAAATTAGAAAGTAACCAGAGAACAGGCCAGTCTTACTAGCTAATCTTCCAGTTTCTCTTCAGTAAAAGTCTCCACGATATCTGTAGCTATCTGAATAAGCGTATCTGCCTGCTTAATA
>JAWCMT010000015.1:26945-32846 GCA_038849555.1 Bathyarchaeia archaeon
CGTCGCCGTTAATATCCTCCAGCTGCGCTAGCTGCTGCACAATCCCCTCGATTTCAATAAGAAAGCGCAAGGTCTGGTCATTGGTGGGCGGCGTCTTCCCCAACTCTTCATGTACAAGAAATTCGATGAAGGCTGGTTCACCTATGCTGTAGTATATGGCGTTTCTGGCTTTTCTAATAGCCTCCAACACGAGGCTGGGCGCCATGTAAGGAATCTTCCGCGCCGCTTCCAGCTCAGCTTTTGCTTCGCGCAGATAACGTATCGCCCATCCTTTTCTATATTCATCCATCAAAAGCATGGTTTTCCCAGCACTTTCAGGCAGCAGCTATTTCTTCTTCCGTTTCAGTTGACCGTGTCGCCTGCTTTAAGGTAATAGCATGAGTTATGTAACCTGCAACTTGGTTTCTGACCCGTGTAGTTGCGCCTCTTGTAAGCGCGTCAACTAAACGCTTGTTGTCTTCGAAATTCGTGGAAAACCTATCTGGAAACCTCGTCATGAGTTCCTTAGCTAACCGTTTGATATGTTCCGTTTTAACTTTTCCCAAGTATTCTGTTTCCTCCAATTACGCCCTGTTTCTTCGTACACCGCTTCTAAGCGTAAAAGCAACTCTCAATAGTAGAGAGAGTTAATTTAAGTTTACGCCTTGCAAATTCTGTTACTGCAAACAGGGTGCTCTCGCTTGCAAATGCCTAATTTAGTTTTATATCAAAGAAAACCTCAAAATTTCTGGCTATCTGCTCTGCAACATCGCTAGGAGACATATTCTTAATCTCAGCCATGGATTCAACCACCGTATGTAAAAATGCGGGCGTCGTGATCTTGCCATTGTAGGGCGGTTTCCTGTAAATCACGGGCCCATCGGTTTCTGTTAACAGGTTGGTTATCGGCACTTTTCTAACGACTTCTCGGATGCCCGGTGAATAAGCCACTGGCGGTCCTTCGGTGATGAAATACCCATGTGCTAAAGCTTTGTTTAATGCGCTCAATGGGTGGCTAAACCAGTGTAGCAGAACACGCTTAAGATTATAGGATGGCAGCATGTCTACAATCTGCGCTGTTGTGCCACGTGAATGAATTATAACAGGTAGACCTGTTTTCTCAGCTGCGTGGAGCATCTTGTCGAAAACCATAAGCTGCTTATCCCATATGGCTTCATAGTTGTAGTCTAATCCGACTTCGCCTATTGCCACTATTGCCTTTTTTTGGCTTTGCTCAAAAATCAAGTGTAAGGTATCCTCAAGCTCGTTTTCTTTAAGCACGTTCACGTTCCACGGGTGAATGCCAAATGCAGCGTAAACGGTGCCGGAATATTTTTCAGCCAGCTTTACACTTTTAAGGCTGGTTTCAAAATCCATTGAATTTGAAATTAACGCGGCAACATTAGCGTTTTTAGCTTCCGCCACAAGTTCATCGACAACAAGGGCATACTCTGCGTCGGAAAGATGAATATGCGCATCAACCAGTTTCATTTTTGAAACCTTCGCCGCCATTCTATTAGTTATAGCGTTTTTATAATTTTCTTCTTTGCCCGAAGAAATTCAACCTTTAAGATTAGTTGCGGGATTAAAAAGATAAAAAAGGTTAAATATGGCTTTAAAAAGAAAAAGAGGCATCGGAGTAGTCTTTATGACTGATTTGGATTTAGCTGTGGCTCCCATGCATAGATTATGCAAGAAGGCGGGAGCAGACCGAGTGAGTGAAGCGGCAGCGAAAGAGCTGGCAAAAGCGCTAGAGGAAATCGGCGTTAAAATTGCTAAGGAAGCTTTGGACTTCGCCATGCACGCCGGACGCAAAACCATCAAAGCCGAGGACATAGAAATTGCTGCCAAAAAAGTCATGGGAAAATAATTTTTCCCTTTTCTCCTTTTTTTAGTTAGCAACGCTATCGCACGAAGCTTATGCTCTCTTCGTTAACAGCTTGAAGCAAATGGGCAACTGCTGCTTGCCTTATTATCGGAAGAGGTTTGCTGGGGCTTGGAAGCCAAACCAAAGGAGAATAGAGACGAATGAAGCTGTTGCTGCAGTTAAACTTACTCCCAACCCCACTCAGCCCTCCAAACCTGAACATGCAAATAACCCAAAAAAGGGGAAAATAGAGGATTACGCGATTTCTGCATGCTTACCGCTTCCGCAGCAATAGTACGACGGCGACAGCGATTGTAATTATTATGGCGATTGTGGAGATGGCGAAGTAGGTTTCAACTGGCGCTTGCGGCGCAGGCGTGGCTTCTGGCGTTGCTGGCGGTGCTTCCTCGACGTAAATGGCTGTTTCAGCCGAAGAGCCGTAGTAGGATTCCGAGCCTGCGAATCGGGCAATAACAGTGTACTCGCCAGGCACAGGCGGCTCAAAAGTAGCCTTGAAAAAGCCGCTTGCATCACTTGTCGCTCTAGCCACTTCGTAGTAGTTGTTGTTGGGATCAAGCACCTCAATGATGACTTCGACGCCAGTTACATTAGCCGGAGCTGGATACTGCATATACACGTATGCCATCCAATCTTTCATGCATTCGTCTGCCACTGCAGCTGCATTATTTGCGCCTGGAGACTGGTCTATCACTTTACCTTCAATTAGTATCGGGTTGCCATTTTTAGTGATCTTTGGTGATGCCGAGATTTCTGTGGCGGTTTTACCCTTACCGAAACAGTATATGCGATTATCATAGCCATTGTATGTCACTAAGTAGCCATCAGCGAATGCGACTGATTCGCCATTGTAGAAGCCAGGTATTTCCCATAGAACTTCGCTTGTCTCAGCATTTAGGCAATACATTCTATAACCTCTGAAAATAGGTGAAGTTGGCGTATGCTCCGTTACCGCAAAGTAAACTTTGCCATCTGCATAGTTTAGCCTGCCGAAGTGGGGCCATGTGCCATAGGGGGTCATTAAGCCGCTACTGCCTTGGCTGAAGGTCCATAGGTGCTTTCCAGTTTTGAGGTCAAAGGCAACAACGCATCCTGATTGACCGGAAGTGAATAATTTCCCGTCAGCTGCAAGGACAGACCAATCATAAACTGATGCATCATTTTTAGTATATTCATTTAGCGGATCAGTTGTATACATCTGTTGTCCAGTAGTGATGCTTATGACGTGCCATTGCATAGTTTCTTTCTCAAAGAACATATAAACTCCTTCACCGTACCCTTTGCCCCAAGCTCCGATTAGCCCCGGACTAGTGGTTCCTCCAGCGCCCCATCCGACATTAGTCCAATTATTCACCCACAGTTGTTCGCCAGTTTTGAGATTGTAGCCTACATGTACAAATGTAGGGGTAGACCCATTAACTGTAATTACGGACTCAGCGACTAGTACTCCGCTGTTAACATCTGTAAGGGCTGTTGATTGGACACCCGGCACATCTGGTATGGAAACATTGTATTGTATTCCGTTTTTCCAATCAAAGGAAGCGCGTGAGTAGGGTTGATATGTCTGAGCTGAGAATGCAATGCTACCACTAGTGAAGCATAATGTTGAGTTCCACAGTGCAAGCCGGTTATTCGTTCCGTCAAGAATCGGTACTAGAATTTCGCCATTTGGTCCAAAATATGCGGCGAGGCTTCCTGATGCTCCGGTAACTGTTGTTAATAATCTTCCAGTGTAGGCATCGTATACTTGCCAATTAGATCCTGAAGCGCTCCACAGGTATGCTGTAGCACCGCTTTGAGTACCGCTGTTAAATATGACTATCTGTGCAACGGAAAGTTGCGGCATGTCTTCTTTGCGCCAGATTTCTTGTCCTGTTCGTAAGTCAACGCAATTTACTCCTTTGAGTTGATCACCTCCGCCGAATGATGACCAGAACATGTTATAATATAGCCTGCCATTGATTATGTAGGGGTTAAATTTATTTTCGTAGAGCAGTCCTGTATAGTAGTTTGTTCCCCATCCTGCTTCGCCGCCTACGATGCCGCCGAAGGTTAATTCTTTCGTCCAAACTATGTGAGGGCTTTCAGGCGCTGTTATGTACTTGTTGACGTAACTTCCGCCAAAAGGTAGGCCAAGCCAGTTTCCAGCTATTGTATACCATCCTTTGAATTCAGCGTTTATTGGGCGTTCCCAATAGTCTGTTGGTAATGGAATGTCCGCCCAAGCTTCGATTGGTTCTTCTTGCACAGTTAGTTCAGCTATGCGGCTTGAGGATTTTTGGAAAGTGTGAAGGCCAACTGGTAACCTCATTAATCCCATAGAGCCGGTGACATTTATTGTGTCTCCTTCGAAGTATGCTTGGATTTTATAAGTGCCAACCATGTCGGGTGTGAAGACGTAAAATGCCTGACCTGTTGAATCAGACTCTATAGGACCGATATTCGTAGTTTTGCCAGCGGGGTCGGTGATGGTTATGGTGAAGTTCCAGCCATGATATTTGATCCAGTCTTCATAACTTGCTTCTGGTGGAGCGTTATCGAGCCACATTATTATATTCACAGACTGACCTTTGCCTATAGGATTCGGAGAGACTATGAGGTATGTGTGGGTTACCCAAGTCCAAGACCCTTGAGCAGAGGCAACAGGCAAAGCAAGTGAAACAGCAATAGCAAACATCAGAATCAAAGCAACAGCTGTTGATATCTTGTTTTTGTTCATTTTTCTTTTTCTCCTAAAGTTTTGTGCTGAAACTGTTCCTTTCCGAGAAGTTTAAAGAGTGGCTAGTACACCGTGTACTAATAGCCCAAACAAGAACAAGCGAGGAAAGCCAAATCTCATGGCGCAAATTAACTGAAGAGGCAGCAAGTATGAGTAGCAATCAAGAATGCATAAGCGTACTTACCCAGCTAGGCCTAACCGTTCGACAGGCAGAAGTATACCTTGCCATCGTTATGTTGGGGCAGCCAACAGCAAAACAGATCGCACAGGCATTGCAGACAGCCCGAGCTGAAGTCTACCGCGCAATACCTGAGCTACAAAGGCTCGGGCTAATCCAGAAGCTTATAGCGTCTCCAACCACCTTCCGGGCTGCTTCACTGGACGAAGGCATAGCCATTTTGCTTCAGTTAAACAGCCAAAAACAAGTGGAACTCCAAGCTAAAGCAGCGCAAATCATACAGAACTTCAAAAACAACAGCTGGGAAGATGCAAGCCAAGAAGCCGCTCGCTACTATCTAACCTCGGGGTCAAAGCTTGTGGATCGCCAATACATAAGGGATTTGCAGAGAACCCGGCATAGTAGGGACTGCCTTCTAAAGTGGAGGGTTATCCTCAGGCTGGTTGACAGAGACTTTGAATATTTAAGTGAAGCCTTAGAAAGAGGCGTAAAAATGCGGTTCATTACCTTTATTCCCGAAGGCGAGGCGATGCCGCAGGCCATCCAACGCTTGGCTGAGAAGGGCTCTTTTGAAGTGAAATCCGCCCCGGCAATTCCTAAAGCAAACATAGACATATTTGATGCGGAAATTGTCCACGTCATTACTGTGCCAGGGTCTAATTTGAAGGAGATTGAGGTTTTGCGTTCAGATAATCCAGCGTTAGTGGATTTGCTGCAGGACTATTTCGAGATAAAATGGCAAGCAGCAACAACACCCTGCTGGAGCAAGAAAAGCCATCAAAGCTGAAGATAGGATTACATATGTTTTGTCTGCTAAAATAAAAAGGGGAGAGTGAAGTGCCGTGCGGTTTTTGCTGTGGCGTTTACCGTTTTCTGAGCATCAACACTATGACCACGCCGACAACTACAATTGCGACGATAACGCCGATTATTCCTGGCACTAAGTAAATGTCAGCTATCGATGCGGGCGTTGGTGTTGGCTCTGGAGATGCGGGCGGTGCTTCTTCTACGTACACGGCGGTTTCGGCGTGTGAGCCCCAATAGGACTTGGAGCCTGCAAATCTAGCGACGATGGTGTATTTGCCTGGTACTGGCGGTTCGAATGTTGCGCTGTAGAAGCCGCTGCCATCCGTAGTGGCC
>JAWCMT010000016.1:0-32845 GCA_038849555.1 Bathyarchaeia archaeon
TAGGTTGTTAAATGTTGAATAGCAGATTTTACCTTCACAGCCGGGATTGTATTGTCGCAGGTACTTGTTAACCCATACTATGCGATAATCTTTACTGATGATTCCAAGTCCTGCGCCAACGTTCTCTGTGACTGCCTCAAGCATATCGCGTTCTTGCCTGAGGGCAGCTTCCATTTTTTTACGCTCTGAAAAATCCCGTATAGTCTCTAACAAATATTTGGTGCCGTTTAAACTTAAAACTGCCGCAGAAAGTTCTATTGGAATTTCTGTATTATCTTTCTTTAAAGCGTGAATTTCTGTTGATGTGAAATATTTTGTGTCATTTTCTAATATTTTCTTAAGCCACTCCAAGTGCTTCTTGCGATATTTAGGAGGAACAATTAGCGAAATCAGTTTTTTCCCCATGGCTTCTTCTTTTGAGTATCCAAACATTCGCTCGGCCGCAGGGTTCCAATAGACAACTCTGTCCGTTTTATCCAGCAGGATTATGGCGTCAGTAGAGTAAGTGCTTATCGCGCGAAACATATCTTCTCTTGCAGCTAAAGCCGCCTGTGTTTGCTTCAGTTTCTCGTATAATATGCGATATTTTTTCTCTGAAGCCAACAATTTTGCTTCTGATTTCTTACGTTCGGTAATGTCTCTTGCAATGCTTAAAATAGCTTGTTTTCCCTGATAAGTTACAAGGCTTGAGCTGATTTCTACTGGAATTTTCTTTCCGTCTTTGGTTGTGTGTGTTGTTTCAAAAACCTGTATGTGGTCAGCAGGCATGTTTCTGATTAGATTAAGAATTTGCTTCTTAGTTAAGCTGCTGTCTATGTCAACAGGGCCCATCTTAAGCAGTTCATTTCTTGTATAGCCGAGAACCCTGACAGCGGCGTCGTTAACGTCAATAAATTTGCCATTAAGATCGATGACCCAAACAGTATCGTTCATTTGGTTGATTAGTTCTCGGTATTTCTCTTCGCTTTCCCTGATTTGTTTAACCTTCTCGTTTACGAGTTCTTCCATTTTCTCGGCGTACTCCTTCAGCCGCCTTAGATTTTCCTTTCTCTTGGTAATATCACGTAAAATGACAAGCTCAGCTTCGCGCCCAAGATAATTAATCTTTTTTGCTTTCAATTCAAAATAACGAGTTTGCCCATCCTTATCCTTTAAGCTAATCTCATAAGGTTCAACAGGCGCGCCTTGCATTCTCTTTCTCAGATTTTCTGCCATAAGCGCTTTTACTTCAGGTGTTAAAAACTTCATTTCCGAATATTTCTTGCCAAGTAATGCTTTCTTGCTTAATCCTGTTAAGGTCTCTACCGCATCATTCACTGCTAAGAAATAACCTTTCCTATCAACGACAACTGCTGGATCAATAAGGAAGTTTAGGAGTGCCATGAAGTTGCTGCCATTGCTTTCTCGGCAATTACGCGGCATGCTTTCCCCAACGTTAGTGCAATTTCTATTCTCCATTTTCCCAGCGCGATTTTACACAAGAGTATCATAGACAACAAATAAAGCCTTATGAATCGCCTATACAGATTCAAATTCTCCTAAATTTAGGATAACTCGACAAATGTTTATTCACGAATTGATGCACAAATCTTTACTTGACGAAAGAAAAAAGAAAGATTAGAGTTTCTTGTAAACAACATCTCTCTCACGAGCATGCTGTGCCATCTTTAAGCCTATGCTCTGTCCCGCTTCCGCTCGTTGAATGTTTTTGTGCTCAATTTGCATGGATTCCACGATCTGCTCAAAATCGGTTGATGGCCCCTTAACAAGGATGCGGTCGCCAACAGATAAGGGCGCAGTTAACTCGATTACGGCAACGCTGATTTTAGAGAAGAAGTGAGTTACGTGTCCGACCTCAACGATTTTTTCTTCACTCAAACAGGTACGCCTCTCAATACAATATAGCAGGTCAAGTGCATAAAAAACTTGTTTAACCCTTATTCTAAAACTACAGACTAAAAAATTAACTGACATTCACTTTACCGCTCGTCTTTTAGTAGATAGCACAGGTCATTTAAAACAGAGCCTACCGATTGTTGCAAGCATAAAAAGAATAGAAAGCCATTTTTACAAGCCACGCTAGCAACAGAGGCGCTGAAAGAAAAAAGCAGCTGTAGCTGGCGGCTTTTACATTGCAGCCATAGCCAGATTAACGGTATAATCGTAGCTCGCTTCCGCGGTAAACGCGTTTACAAATCAAAAGTGCGCCTTCATATTTGGCGCATATTAGCGATTCATTGCAGAAACCTATAGAGGGGGTCTATCCGGCGGAAACGCAGCCAAGGCGTTCCGAAAACGAGAAAAACACACAATGCTAAAGAGGAGATTAAGCTCATCTAAGGATAGTGAAAGGTGCAAATTTATCGGGCATAAGTGTTCAGCTTTTTAGAAGGAGCGTCTTCTTGTTTTGAGCAGGGCATTTTCGATTATGGCTGCCAGTTTTTCAGGGTTTTTCAGTCCATCTGCATAGGGCACGTTGAAAACTAAGCTTTCTGGGTTGTAGGGTCCGCTGAAAGCCAGTATAGGCTTAAATGAGTCTAAGGCGCTTTCTGCTTCAGCCATGGATTTCGCAACCACGATTTTTTGTATGCTCTTTTTTGTGGCGACAAGTTTTTTTAATCCCTCGATGAAGACGACATCGCTGCTTCTGCACTTTTTAAGCAGCGCGGATAGTGGCATGTTCGCGGCAGCAACTTTTTCTATTGTCGCGATTTCATCTGCTGCCACGCTGATTATGGTTTTGGCGCCTGCTTTTGCGTAACGCCACGTGTCTTTACCTGGCGTGTCAATGGTGAAATCTGGTTCTGGAACATGCTTGATGGCTGCAACTTTGTAGCCTCTTTGCGTTAGTTCCCGAATCAGGTTTTCTATTGTGGTTGTTTTTCCGGATTTTTTTGTTCCAACCACGGCTATGGCGCGCATGCTCTTTGCCTCAGGCGGTCATTTCTTCTTTGAAGATGGTTTCCAGGTTCTTCTTGCTTATGCCTAGTTCTGCAGCCAAGTTTTTAACCAGCTTAACGTATGTCCGGAATAGGCTTTGCAGTATCTCGGCCTTTTCCTTTTCTGACAGCTCCTTTTCTTCAGCCAGCAGCAGCGCGAACCATCTGCCGAGGTCTGTAAGCTGATAAGCCTTAACCCAGATTACGCGTCCTTCTTTCTCATTCTTCTCCATAAGCTCGGTTAAAACGCCGAGTTTCGTCAGCGTTTTCAGGTTTTCGATGATTGTTTTGTTGGAGTAATTCAGCTGCGCAACAAGGTCTTTCTGGTAAAGATTTCTGGCTATTCCCTGCTTCAGCGAGAAGCGCAGGATGTCAACACCTGCTTTGGAGCCGAAGATGGCGCTCAGAATCCTGTCCTTCTGCTCAGCTGGAAGAAATACTACATAAGGATGTAATTTTACACTCAACAGCAACACCTTTTACGAGCAGTTGTAACGGTAAGCATTTAAAATTTTTGCTTTAACACGCCACCATCATCATTTTGTGCTGCGTGCGGCGGCTATAATCACCTTATATAAAGGAAGATAGCCGTCTGGGGAGTTTTCTATTTATTGCCCTTTTGAAGATGAGGACATTGTTATTTCCATTTTGTTAGTATTTCTTCTCTTTGAAAGACGGCTTTGCTCAAGTAGAAGAGGGCAACGTCTGCTACGGCGAGCGCAGCGGCGACAGCTAAGCCAAGCAACATGGATGGTGACGAAGTTGTTGAGGCAAAAAGTACCACGAAAATCAAGGGTAAAACAACTATTCCGCCTAATTGCTGAGCCGCCCTGATGTCGCTTACTCTTGAGGATATTATAACGTTGGCTAAGACGCTCATTATGCATGCTAAGGGAGTTATCACAAACATGAGCAGCGCCCAATACATGTTAGGTAGCAGCAAAATGCCCAATGCGGTGTAAGACCAGAAATCAAGAATGGACACGAAGATTGCTGCCGCAATGTAAGTTACCGCCATGCATGGAACAAACGCAGCTAAGCTTTTGCCCAGCAATAATTCGCCATCTGTCGTCGGGGTTGCCAGCAAAGGTTCTAAGCTTTTCTCAACTTTATCGCCTACAAAACTGTAAGAGGCAATTATGGAAGGCAGAATTGAGGGTATAAGCACAAAATACATAGAGCCCATGTTTGCTACTTGGTTAGCCGCTTCTAAGAATTGCTCGCTTGGAAGTTGCTCAGACATCACGGTGAAAGAGAACATGAAAATTACGGGGATAACCACGCCTAGCATTATTGGCATAGCTATTAAAGAATAGAAAACATACTTGTTTCTTCTGATGACGCTAAGGTCTTTTTGGGTAACAACCCATGACTTCCAAAACCTCATTGCGGTGAGCCCTCCCTAATCAGTTTCAAGTAGACATCCTCGAGCGTGGAACGAAGCTCAGTAACATACTGCACGTCTCCACCCGCCTTTACGACCGCCCTGACAACTTCAGGGTTATCTCTTTCAGGGTCATCCATATCGAGGATTAACTTGTTATCCGCTGCCCGAACAGCCTTAACTGCACTTAATTTCTGAACAGCAACTAAAACGGCGTCCGTAACCTTTTTCAAGTGGACAATTGTTTTTCGGCTGTACAGTCTGCGCTCCAAATTTTTAGGAGTATCAACCGCAATTAGCCTGCTTTTAAGAATGGCAATGCGGTCGCAAAGCCGTTCTGCCTCACTTAAATTATGTGTGTTAAGGAAAATGGTTCGCTTCTCTTTTTTGAGGTCCAAGATGAAATCGCGCACAGTTTTTGCTGCTTCAGGATCCAAGTTAGCTGTGGGCTCATCTAAGAACAGCACTTGTGGGTCATGAATTAAAGCTCTAGCGATTGCTATCTTTTGTTTCATGCCTTTACTGAAGGTGCCGACAACATCGTCTCTGCGCTCCCAAATGCCTAATAGCTGTAGAAGGCGTTTGATGTTTTCTCTTCGCGTTGTTTCTGGAACTTCGTAAAGTTTCCCGTAAAAATCAAGATTTTTATAAGCGCTTAAACTATCGTATAAACCGACGTTTTCAGGCAGCAAACCAACCATTTTCCTGATTTGTAAGCGTTCATCTTCTTTGCTTATAGAGTAGCCGTCCACTTGTGCGTCTCCACTGGTTCTGTTGATTAGGCAGCAGAGCATGCGTATTGTGGTAGTTTTGCCTGCACCGTTGGGTCCGAGAAAACCGAAAACCTCTCCTTTGTCAACGTGTAAAGTAACGTTGTCTACGGCTACCAGATCTCCGAATGTGCGGGTGAGGTTTTGGGTGTCGATCATGTCTAAGCTATCATCTACTGTTTTTCATAATTTGATTCTTCTATACGCTTCTTTTCCCGTTCTTCCTCAGTTAACTCGGGCTCAATCGCTTGCTTCTGTTTCTCCTGCTGTGGCCACGTCAAAGGATCTTGGACTGAGGAGTATATGTTAAACCAACTGCGCTTTCCACATGCAGGACACTTTATTATATGATAAGGTCCAACATGCGGCGCAAAGGCGGCGCCTAAAAAGGTCTTCTCAAAAACGTTGCCGCACTTCTTGCATTTGAGCCTCGCCATAGCAATCACTTCAACATTATGCGATAAACCGATGCGGCAATAACTATTTAAACTAGTCGAAACCGTTTTCATCGCATGAAACTAGTGAAATTCCTCGACCAAAAAGGCACAGTGCTTGTTTCCGACCCGCTCAACCAAGCAATCCTAAAAAACCTAGTGATGTCAGAATATTCAATTTCTGAACTCTCTGCAAAGCTTAATCTGCCAACGTTAAAGCTTTGGAGAAGAATGCAGGCGCTTCTTAAAGCCAACCTGGTTGAACTGTGCAGGACAGTGAAAATAGGAAATATAGAAAAGAAACTGTACCGTGCAACAGCCACAGGATATGTTCCACAACAGTACTTTGACTTTAAACCAAAAGACGCGAACTTGCAGGAAGCGTTCAAAATCTATTCAGACATCCAGAAACGGATAATGCTCCGATTAGCAGCTTTTGGCGATGTCCCCAAAGAGGCAGACCCAGTTGACTTTGCCCTGTTTGCAAATATGCAAGCCTTCACCCAAACATGCGTAGAAACAGCAACCCATGCCAAATTAGCAGAGCTTGAAAAGAAACTTGCCGAATATCAACTTCACAATCACCATTAAACTGCTAGTTTTTAAGGGAATTAATCTCTGTGCCTCTGCCATTTTAAGCCAAAGTGAGCCGCGCTATTTCTTGAGTGCTTCTTGTATTTGGTTTAAACAGTCTGAAAAAGCTGCAGGCTGATCTAATTTTATTCCTTTTTTTGAAACGCTCAGTATGACATGGTATCCTTTGCTGGATAATTCGTTCTCCAAGATTTTGAAAACATAGCCCTTCCAGAGCTTGTAAGTACAGAATAGTATTGCCTTTTTGCCCTCAGCCTTCGGCAAGCGCTTTACAAAATTCGCAGCCTCTTTAGCGGGTCTGAAACCTTCAACCGGCGTGCCGAGAATCAGCATGTCAAAGTCTTCAACCACTGACGGTTGAGAAGAGGTTATAGCGAAAACAGGAGCATTTATTGCCTCGGCTATGGCTTCTGCCATGCGCTTGGTGTTTCCCGTCCTTGAAAAATACAAAATACAGGGCTTCATAATTGCATAGTACGCGGCTTTAGCCTAATATAACCTTCGCTAAATGAAAGCAGCGTCTAAAACTTATGAACCCACGGCAAAAGCTGCTGTGCGCTCCTAATTTTCTCGGAAAGTGGCAACTGTAAATAAGCGCCATGAGCGTTAAAGTAGGGCGCTCCTTTTCTGGAGAACAATGTTAAAACTTTTCCGTCATGATTAAGCTTAAAGCCCTCTGGGCATGGCTCATGACCTCTTATCAGAACGCGAACGCCCAGTTTATTCAAAACTTCTTCGGTAACGTCTTTGCCGAATAGTTTGCCTGCACCTCGCGGCGAGTATAAAACCCCTTTAACCTCGTCAACAGGGTCGCTCCACAGCAAGTCTTCAAGAAACTGTTGCTCAGAATACAGTTTATGCGCAAGAGCCAAATCCTGAATGCTACTGATGCCCGCGGGCAAGCCGCCGTGAACCATTAAGTAGTGGTCTTCCAGGAGCACGGCGTTGTAGAGATAGCCGAACAGCTCTCGAACTTTAGAGTACACAGCGCGCCAGTTTTCCCTGAATCTAAGCTGAAATTGCATGGGCAGGTCATGTGGCGAAGCCAGCAAATCGGCTGGTCCCTCGTGGTTTCCACGCAAAAGCATAATTTGTTCTGGAAAGGCAAGTTTAAGCCTCAAAACAGTGTAATAGATCTCAGCGGAATAGGCGCCTCTGTCGCCGTAGTCGCCTAAGAAAACCATGACGACATCTTCATGCGTAGCCATTTTCTCCACAAAACCGCTGCCTTCGAGTATGAGGCGGAGGCTTTCGATGTCTCCGTGTAAATCTCCGATTACCAAGGCCTCGCCTACAGGGTCAAGCTTAACTAAGCGCTCTAAAACAGTGAAGCGCCTAAACCTGCCGTCTTCATCATGTAACAGCGCTATGGCTGCATCCAAGGTTTTAAGGAAATCGCGGCTCTGAACAGCCAAGGACTCGTTAATGATTTCCGTGAGATTTACGCGCAAACTGCCCTTCCCGCTACAAAATTTGAATGGTCACACCCAAAGAGCTGTAAACATTTTTCTCAATGGCGCGTTTAAGACTGTCGATTTTTTCCAGCGTTTCCTTGTAAGCGCGTTCTTTGATGGCTTCATGAGCTTCAACACTTAATTTTCGGGCTTTAAGCTGTTTAGCCTGCTCCTGATATTCAGCGAGAGCCGCGCGTATCTCCGCCATTTTTGCCGAATTCAAAATTTGCTGCTGCTGCGCCGCCAATATGACACAGCGCTGCTGCAAAGCCCGCAAAGAATCATGCATTATTTCATTTATGGACTGCTCTGCCTTTTTAGCCTTGTCTGATTTCAGTTTAAGTTTACCTTCGCTTATTAATCGCGACAGTTTCTGCAGAATCTGCCTCAGCAAGGGATAGCCTGCCGCCTCGGTTGCCAGCGCCTCAAAAGGCTTTTCCAAATAATGAGCAAGCGCGTTCTGCTCCTCAAGCGTTAACCCGGCGCCTCCTCCTTGCGTGGCCATGGCTTGCACTTTCTTGAAAGGCTTCTGTAGATGGCGCAATGCGCGGTGTATTTCATTATTTAAAGCGTCTATCTCCGTTTCAATGAGAAAAAGCTGGTCTATTGGGCCTTTGCTTTTTAAATCAGCAATCTTTTGCTCCAGTTCAGCAAGCTCTTTTTCTAGCGGTAAGCGCTCGTTCACTATGCTTGCGCGTTCCGCCTCAATCTCCACGGATTGTCTTTCAAGATTACGCAATTCATCAATTAGCTGCAAAGTTTCCTCCAAAGTTTTAGTTTTAACATACTCTTTTGACAGAAAATCGTTTAAAGCGGTTAGTGTGAGTTTTGCTTTTTCATAAACCGTCAAGAACTTCCGCCGATCCATAATAAAGAAGGGCGAGAGCCGCGGAAACCAATTTCTAATGTCGATGTCAGTTACAAGAAACACTTTCTGTGTCTCTTGAGCAAACCTGCTCAAGCTCTCATACGAAACATTATCGGGCACGTTAACCTTCTTAAGTCTATCCAAAAACAGACGCGCCAGCTTGTTTAATGCTCTAGCGCGGTTGTAAACGCGCATATTTCTTCGCTCAATCTCCTTCATGCTACTGTCAAAAAGCAATTTGCTTGCGTCCGCAACGCTTTGGATAGCCTCGCGCATGTCGTCTCGCAGTCTCTGCGCTTGCGCATGCACTGGAGTGAGAATAGGACGAGTTTGGTCTTCAAGCCAACTTTTGATTTCATCGGAAGAAAACTTTGTCTCAGGCAATCTTTTCACTCCGAGAATATTATTGGTTAGGGGCATTTATCAGTTTTTGGCAAAATTTAATACTCTTTTTTGAGTAGTTACGCTTAAATAATAAGGATGTCAACTAAAGCTGACCCAAAATGAACACCAAAACGTTAGCCACAACAATAATCTTCGCCGCCCTAACAGTCGCTCTGAACCCAAGCATCTCAGGAATCGGAATCCCCGCACCCTACGCGCCATTCCTCATATACGGCATATGGGAAATCCCTATTGTCACAGCCTTCATCCTCATCAACCTCACAGCGGGAATAATGATTGCGCTTCTAAACGCCGCCGTCTTATTCGCGTTTTTCCCCGGCGCCCTTCCAACAGGCCCCTTCTACAACCTTATCGCAATATTCTCAATGATGCTAGGACTCTACATAGCCAAAAAATTCATCAAACATGGTGCTGAGGGGCAACAGAAAATACTTAAAATCGCTACGGCATCCACAATTCTCGGCATAATCCTAAGAGCGGCCTTTATGACGGCAGTGAACTATATCACGTTGCGGCAACCTTACCCGTTTGGTTTGGAATTAAAAGAAATGGAGGTGCTTGCTTTCCTGCCGGCAGGAGCACTCTTCAACGGCACAGTAGCGCTATACACTGTTCCAATAGGAGAATTCATAGCAAACATTGTCAAATCTCGACTGAAACTGGAAAACTGAAACCAACTTTTTTCTCTTAAAAAATTAGAAACCTAAAGACTGCAACAGCACTGCAGGATTGGTCTTCCCCGCTTTGAAAGCCCTGCCCGTTTTTGCATTATTCACAATCAGCATTGCTGGCGCGAAGAGGTTATGGTCTATTTTGTAAAAGTCTCGGTCTGCTTCGCGGAAAATCTGCAGAAAAGGCTTGCCGTAATCCTTTGAGTTTGCAGAAGGCGCTTGCTCAACAATCCGTTTTAGCGTAGCCTCATCATCATACTCGACGGTGCAGTACACTGTGCCGCCATATAGTATGGCGTCGTTAGTCCGCGCCATCGCCACCTCGAAATCTGGACAAAGCGGCGGAATAGGCGCGTAACCGCAAGCGTAACGAATCGTTTTCGGGTTTAAACCAAGAGTTCTAAGCTTGTGAATGCCGACTTCAACTATTCTCCCCGTGACTTGAACTAAGCCGGCGAGACTGGCAGTAGGCGCCACAACCACAATCAAATTTTCCGGCTTAATGTTGCATGCTCCAGCAGCCTTCTCAATAAGCATATCAGACGGCAAAACATTGCTCTCAAGCGTTAACACCGCCTTATCACAAGAATCCCTGTAGGCTATTTCCTCGTAAATCTCCTTCGGCTTCAGCGCCAAAGCCCGCGCCGGCCCTGAACCTATGGCTATGGAGCCGTCGGCTTCTTTTATGCGCCATCCTGCAAACTGTGAACCCAAGGCGGCGATGGCAGGCCTATCGGTGCAAACAGTTATAGACGGAAGCGCAACATCACCGTAACTTTTGAAGTCAACGTGTGCTTTTCCGCAGCCGCCCATGCATAGCTCGGTGAGAATCAGTCCTGCTTGAAAACCGCCAGACGCGCGCACGCCAGCGTCTATTATGGTGGCGCCTGCAGTTGATTTTGAAACGTTTACGCCATAAAAATCCTTATTGCTTAACAGTTGCGCGGCTAGTTGCCATGCCATGCGGTTTACGCTTACAGCGCCCTCCATAGGCTCAGGCCTCTAAAGGAAACGTTCATAGCGGCTTAAATGGGGATTAGCCGCTTTGGAAACGAAAAGTTTGCCTCTGCCGTCTTCGGCGAGGTCTCCGAGAAACACGTAGAATGGCCCATTAGCAGATTCAGCATCATCCACCTTCACTTTCGGCTTGATACTATCAATAGTGAAGGTAGGCATGACTTCTTCAAGGAAACCGCCAACCACAATTTTGCCGCCGGTCATACATGCACCGACGCGTGTGCCGCATTCTTTTTGAACGTAAATTGTGCCATCAACCATGCGGAATCCCAAGAATTGCTTGGCGCTGCCACGGATTTTGATTACGCCACCACGCATGTAAACTCCCGAGTCACTGCCCACGTTGCCATCCACGATTATTGTGCCGCCACGCATGCCTGCACTGCTGCCGCGGTACGGTGAGGCTAAGTAGTCTCCAGCATTCCCGTGAATCTCAATAACGCCTCCTTTCATTTCTGACCCCGCCCAGCCGCCTGCGTCGCCGTTAACCGTGATTTTGCCGCCAACCATTTTTTCGCCCAAGTGCATGCCGATGACGCCGTTGATGACGATTTCGCCGCTTTTCATGGCTTTGCCTACAAACCGCACTTCGCTTGCATCACCATTAATAACTATGTCAGGCGTCTCCGCTTTGTCTTCTTCTATCTTGAATAGGTCACCCAGTGTTCTCTGCTTGTTTCCTTCCCAAACTTGCAGTTTAGCAATTTCAGCCAGCGACTTGCCTTTGAATACGTCAGGGCTGATGCATTCTGCTATAACGGGAAACTGGAATTTTTTGAGAGGAGATAAAACTATCATTTTTTAGACATCCGCCTTTATTGTTAATGGACACGAAACCTTAACGTAATGGTCGAACACTGGATAATTGTCATACTCAACAGTCCAGTACTCTTTGAAGCGGCGTTTCATTTCCTCATCCACTTTAACCTGCTCCGCAGTTTTCACGTCAAGCCATATCGTCCTGCCATCCACATGCTGCATTATCTCGCCATCCTTAACCACAATCTCGCCGTCTTTAATGGTATATGCGGCGTTACCGAAAGCACGGCGCACCGCCTTATACTTCTTTGCGATGTCGATTTTCTCTGGGTTAATGTCGTAGATAGCTATGTCTGCGTCGGCACCAACACCCAAGTGACCCTTATCCTTCAGGCCCAAGGCCTTTGCTTGGCCAGCACGCGTTACGATTGCAATGTCGTAAAGGGTAAACTCGCGCTTTATTGAAGGCAGCAAACTAAGCTTCTGGGCTTTCTTGTGGCACTTCTTTAACGTTGCCATCCTCGCCTTCTTACTTATCAACCACGCGATTATTTTCGGGTAAGCAAAGAAGGGCCCACCATTCGGGTGATCAGTTGTCAGGAACATTTTCCATGGGTCCTTAACCAACAGCGCCAGCTCCAAGGCTATGGACCACTGCGTCGCATTCACTGCATTATTTCGCTTGTAGTGGAAGGGGATTATGCCGCCGCTTGTTTCCGTTTCCACATCGCTGTTAACCCATTTGTGACCGCTTAACTCGTAAAGAGTAAACTCGAACGGGCCGTCAGCAGTCATTGTTGTCGTATCAGTGAATATTACTTGGCCCATGTCAAAAGTCAAGTGATTATGTGCATTAATGTACTTGGCTATTTCCTCAGCGCCTGAACGCATAGTGCCCCAATCGTTGCCTGCGAAACTGCTGAATTGCAGATGTGTGATGTGCGCCACGGGCTTGTCACCTGTAGCTACACTCTCTAATGCGCGCATGGTATCCAGCGTCGTCGCGTAATTGCCAGGTAAGCCTAAATTGTTAGTGTGAAGATGAATGGTATGCGGCAGATTCAGCATCTTATTAACTTTGGCCAAGCCGCACATGATATCACGCGGCGTAATGCCGAAATGAGGAACTGGATCATCTATTGTGCGCACGTTTCTGCCGAAACCCCATGACTCTAAGCCGCCTGGGTTAACGATTTTTATGGCGTAACCCTTGGTCGTGGCAATCATCCACGCCACGTATCGCGCGCACTCGGTCAAATCGCCTTTCCGCAGGTATTCAAGCACGAACCACCAGTCGCCGAGAAGTGGATAAGTGGCTTTATCCAGCATTGGCGTATCATTCAGTTCCTCATGCGTGTGTTTAGCTTCTAACGGCGGCATTGACGGGTTCATTATCATCGTATAACCCATTTTCGAGTAACGATAACCCGTCACGAAGGTAGAGGGCACGGAGTAGCCAACGCCTGAACGGGTTATCGTCGTTTTACGCACAACATCCTTAACGTGATCTTCTGGCCGCATAAGCCTACCAGTGTTGACTTCCGCGCCGGCAATGTGCGTGTGAATGTCCACGCCGCCGGGCATAACCGTTAAGCCAGAGGCATCAATTATCTTGGCCTTCCGCTCGTTTACTGATTCAACTATCTTGCCGTTTTTGACGGCTATGTCCATTTTGTCGCCGTTAATTCCATTTATGGGGTCGAAGACAAAACCATTTTTGATCAACAGCTCAGTCATAACTATGCAGCCTCCGCCTTATGCATTTTCTTAGCTTTAATAGCACGCACTTCTTCAAGGATGCGCTTCAATATTTCCTCATCAGAAAGCAGACCCTTTGGTGGCTTTACTACTTTTTTAAGCGGCAAGGGCACGTGGTCCATGCGGTAAGCAGTGCCTTCGGATTCTATGCCTACGAAAGCCGAGGGAATCACCACGTCGCCGAGCATGGCAGTGGCGTTCATGTGGGGGTCAATTACTATAAGGGGCGTTTTAGCCATGTGCTCCACCGCGCGCCTTGGGAAAGTAGCGCCAGGATCCGCGGCTATAACTAACGCCGCGTCGGATTCTCCACGTAATAGGATATCCATGCAAGTGGTTTCTCCCGGGTTATATCGCGGGTAGCCTAGCGAGAAGTCTACGCCGTATGGATAGCCGCTTTGCCAAGTGAATACGACGTTGGCGCCTGTAACGTTGAAGTGGCCTCTCATGGGCATGATAACGAATTTTGTGCGTTTGTTCAAGTCGCGTATTAAGGATATGGCAACCTCGATGTTTCGGAATTTGCCTGCAGTCTGCGTCAGACCCATGCCGAAGAAGATTACGCCAAAGTTGCAGTTCACCATAGCATCAGCCACTTCCTCCAAGTATTCCACGGGGACACCGCCAACCTTGTCGACGTCGAGTTCTTGGTCGCGGATTAGCGCCCTTATTGCCTGCATTACCTCGTAATCCTTGTTGGGTTCGACTTGAATGAAGTAATCAGCCATTTCAGCAGTCATCGATTTCCTAACGTCAATAACTATTAGTTTACGACCTTCTTTCATCAGCGTCTGCGGCGGCGCATTAACAAGCTCATGCTGAAGCATAGGCTGGGCTTTAGGCCGCTTCACTACGCCTCTTCTCACGGCACTTTCAATTTTCTTCTTGCCCGCCGTTGCCTTGACCTTTTGTATATAGCCCTTCCAATCGCTTTTCTCAAATCGCCCTTCTGTGAAGGTAGTGTACCTCTCAAGATGCCGCGGATGAGCGCTCCACGGGTCACATCCCCAGTAAATGATCAAATCTGCACGGTGGCGAATCTGACCAAGAGTGCACGTGGGGATACCAACTTCTTGGACACTTAATATTGAAGGACCGTGGCAGACGACTGCAGTGTTATCTAAAACACCGCCGATTTCCTCGGCTAATTCCACGCCTACGCGCTGCGCTTCGCAGCTTGTGGAGCTCCAGCCATACAAGATGGGGTAGTTCGCGTTGGCAAGAATTTCCGCCGCTTTATGCACAGCTTCATCTAAGGAGACAGGGACGAGTTTGCCGTTCTTGCGAATCATCGGTGTTTTAATTCGATGCTCGCCTTTATAGCCTAAGAACTTGGATTCGCAGAGGGCGCATCCATTTTTAACCTTTACAACCTCGTTATTCTCAATTGTCAATTCAATATCGTCGCATAAACTTCCACAAATGGGGCAAGTTACAGATTTAACCACAGTCATTTTCTCACTTTCCATACAGGTTTTTAAGAAGTTCCTCCATGCTGAGGATAGGCTTATCAGGAGCAGGTTCCACTTCCGCAGGCGTGCCCTTAAAAGATGGCATGCCAATGCTTGTTGTTGAATCATCAACTATGGCGTTTGCCCACGGACCATAAGGAATGTAAATCATACCGGGCATTGAGCCACGCGGATGCTTCACCGCCTTAAGAACCACTGAGCCGTGCGGAGTTGTAACCAGCACGTTAGTGTTGCTCCTGATGCCAAGTTTCTTCATGTCCTCTTCATCCATGTAAACAGTTGAACAAGCCTCAAAATATTCTTGCGAGCTTTTACCCTGCTCTTTCCCTACGCCTTGCTCGATTGTTCTTCCCGTTAGCAAGGTCACGCGCAACTTTTGCTGCACCATGAAACCGACCTTACCAATAGAATTCAAGTGCTTATATTTAAGATTAAGTTCAAAAATTTCCAAATTTTATCACCAAACAAAAGTGGTTCTTGATGTAAGAACCGAACAGTAAAGCGTCGCACCATTGCAGTTACTGCCTATAAGTCTTCCAGTAATTTCACGTGTATTTTTCCTTCTTGAATTTTGCATTCGTAGGTCATCAGTTTTATTTGCTTTGCATTTTGGTATTCGCCTGTGCGGATGTCAAAGCTCCAGCCGTGACATGGGCAAGTGACAATGTACTCTTTCAATGTTCCATTAGCAAGCGAGCACCCCATATGTGGGCAGCGATTAGAAACGCCATACACTTGACCGTTCTGTCTTGCGAGCAAAATGTTTCTTCCGGCGACGTTAACCATTTTCATTGAACCTTCTTTTAATTCGCCTTCGTTTATGGCAGGAACAAAATTGTCTTCGCCCATAATGCCTCAACCCATTATAGAAAAAAGAGAAAAGCCAACTATTTTGTTGGCAGCTCTTTCTTGCATAGGAACCAATCTATGTATTCGTAGCCTTCATGTGCACGCTGTTCAGCGGCTTCGGTGGTTGTAGGTGGCGGAACTATAACTTTGTCTCCTGGGCGCCAGTTCGCTGGCATAGCAACCTTATACTTGTCTGCTGTCTGTAGCGCATCTATTATGCGGAGTATTTCATCAGTGTTTCTGCCAACGTTTAGTGGATAGTACACCATTGCCCGCAGCGTCATTTCTGGGTCAATGAAGAAGACGCAGCGTATTGCGGCTGTTGTGCTTTCGCCTGGGTGAATCATGCCATAAAGCATGGCTACCTTCATGTCCAAGTCTGCAATCACTGGAAAGGGAATGTCAACGTTTAGCTTCTCTTTTATTCTGCGAATCCAAGCTATATGAGAGTATAGACTGTCAATGCTTAGGCCTATTAACTGCACATTACGTTTTACCAGTTCATCGTTTATTTTAGCGAAGGCAACGAACTCGGTGGTGCATACTGGGGTAAAGTCAGCTGGATGCGAAAAAAGTATGACCCACTTGCCTTTAAAGTCTGAAAGCTTAATTTTGCCCTTTGTTGTTACGGCTTCGAAGTCTGGGGCGATTTCGCCTATGCGTGGCATAACATTTTTTGGTTCACATTTTTCTTCCATTTTCAACACCATATAATACTTTTTTGAGAACAAAATACTTATTAACAGTTGTGCCATATTTACTTATCGGAAGAAAAAATTCCAAAAAAGGCATAAAAAGTGCGGAATTGGTAAAATATGATGTTGATTCCAGACGAAATCGACATGAAAATACTGCAAATACTAGAGAAAGACAGTCGAAGCTCTTTTAATGAGATAGCCAAGAGGCTCAAGTTAAGCGAGTCAGCAATAAGAAAAAGAGTGCTGGCACTACAAAACAAGGGAGTAATCAAAAAGTTCACCATTCAAGTAGATCCCGCAAAGCTTGGACTACACAGCGTTGCCATCGTTGGCGTAGACGTAGAACCGACAAAACTGCTGGAAGTAGCTCAGAAACTCTGCGACATAAGCGAGATCAGAAGCGTAGCCACATCCACAGGCGATCACATGATAATGACAGAGATATGGACAAAAGATGGGCGCGAACTCACGAAGCTACTGTCCGAAAAAATCGGCGCCATAGAAGGCGTCAAAAAAATCTGCCCAGCCATGATACTTGAAAAATTCAAAGAATAGCCTTAAATGTAATTTCATAACCCAGTTTAGTTGCATCTACAACTTTTCAAAAAAAAGAGCAAAAATACTCAGATGTACGTACTCAGGGTCTGTAGCCGCTGAGAGTGCACAAGGCTAAAGCGGCAGCGGTTAAGTCTGCGGTTGTTCCAGGATTATAAAGGCTATCGGCGTTTCTGAGTTTTTTGTCAAACACTATAATGCTCTGGCGTCCACTTTCAGTCGTCAAACCGCCCAACTTAAGGATTTGCTGAGCATCACGTGAAATTTCACGGGCTTTTTCTATGCCGACTTTACGTGCTATAAACGTGTCAGGCCGCTCGGAGAGAACTTTTAGGAAAGTATGGATTATAGCCGTGTTTAAATTTGCACTTTCCAATTGCTGCATGAGGTAAGGATAGGCAAGATCAAATGTTATTGGGTAGTTGTTAACCCATTCTGAGCAAATGTCGTCATACCCAGCGGCAATTTGGAAAACCTTGAAAAGTGAAACTTGCTCCTTAAGCAGGCGCTCCTTTGACTTTGGATCGCGAACATCAAAATCCGGCGCCTCATTAAGCCCGCTTGGCTTAGCTATTTCTATCGCCTCATAAAGATAAACCGCGTCCTGAGGAGTTGTAGATTCCACGACAAGTTTCAGGTTCCGCCTTAGCTCCGCCAAATCGAAACCGGCGTCTTGCATAGGCGTCATGCCGGCCGCAACAGCCAAGGGCACAAACAGCATGATCGTGCCAATAAGAGTGTTGCCGCCTTTTTGCCACGCCGCCACGTCCGTAGCACAAGCTCGTATGAGCTCGCCGACACCTGCATCCTCAATTTTGAGGTTAGTGTGGGATATGGCTATGCCGCGGGTTGCGGCTTCTTCGAAGGCTTCGCGAGCCGCGACGGCCGAAGCAAGGAAATGCTCTACACGAGTACCCTCAAAGCCCACCACGAAGTTCACGTTTCCCGGTTTGTCAGCGCTCACTTCAAGCAGTATGGCGAGCTCTAAGCATTTGGCGATATGCTTGGCTTTTTCGTGACGTTGCATGAGGGAAAATGGTTTAAAGAAGGTTTATTAACGTTGTGTAAAAAACTACACACTATTGAAGCATCTAACATAATGAGTCTCTTGAGGAGCAGAAATTTGTGCGAGCACGCGAAGGCGAACTGATTAGGACAAAAAACGGCGTAATTTTCGATGTGAAAGGCTTAGTGCATCCGCCCAGCCGCATTATAGCATTTCCACGGTTTATTCCTTTACCGCAAGGCACACGGAGAAGCACAAGAGACTCGTATGGCAAAGTCTACAGCTTCAGCGACCGCTTCAAGTTTCTCGAGCAAAACATGCCTGAACTGATAGTGCATGATTCAGTGTTTGACGAGACCCTATGTGAAGTGCCAATCAACATTGTTGAGAAGCATTATAACCCCATTAGAAAACTCGGGTTACTACGTACATCCAAGAAGCTAAGCGCGCTGGAGCAGAAGGCGGTGCAGCTTGCGGAGGAGTTGAAGGAGGCTGCGGGCATTTCATGGAGCGCCATCGGCATTTCTGGCTCCGTGCTTGTCAGTTTAGCCACAGAAAAGTCAGACATTGACCTTGTGATTTATGGCTCGGAAAACTGCCGTAAAACATACAAGGCGCTGGAAACCTTGTTGAAGGATAATGCTTCAGCGTTCAAGCCTTACAGCCCTCTGGAGCTTAGGGCGCTATTCGATTTCCGTTCGAAAGACACCTTCATGAGCTTCGAAGACTTCGCTCGGGTCGAACAGCGCAAGGCTTTCCAAGGCATGTACGCGGGCACTGAATACTTTATACGCTTCGTTAAAGACTGGAGCGACATCACTGAGCAGTACGGCGACGTCTGCTACAAGAACAGCGGTTACACAAAAATAACAGCCACAATTGCAGATGACTCCGAGGCGCTGTTCACGCCATGCACATATCAAATTGAAAACGTTGTAGTTGTTGAAGGCACAAAACTGGAGCCAATAAGAGAAATTGCTTCCTTCAGAGGCAGATTCTGCAAACAAGCGAAAAAAGGCGAGACGGTTACTGTGCAGGGAAAAGTTGAGCAGGTAACGGAAAAGCAGAAGGGGCAGGTTTATTATCGCATTATCATCGGAAATAATCCTTCAGATTATATGATACTGTCGCGCTAGTGCAGTGCCCTCAAGACCTGCTCATAGTAACGTGGGCAATAAGTTAAGGTAATCTGATGAAAGCTACGCTTAGGCGATTGAACCTCCTCAAGATTACCTTCAACAATAATGGTTTCGTCTCTTTGAACCTGCTGGCGAAACTCTTCCATGTAAGAGAAAACACGCACCACTTCCGCCGCTTCCTTAGGGCCGCCTAAGACGTCGAGCACTTGTACATTATAAATTGATGGAATAAACGATGCCTCATCATCCGCTGTGACGCGCGCCTTAATCTTCGCCCAGCCCTTCCGTATAATTCGCGCTTGCGCATCATACTCCGACTCTATTTCGCTCCAAGCCTTAACAGGCTCAAACTCGACTTTGATTATTCTGCCGCTCCTTGGTCTATCATCGTATAAGCCGTAAATCATTTTGCGGCGCTGGTGCCAGATGAAGTCGTTTACATCAAAATTTTTGAAAAGCCAACGTTTACCCTTCATTGCGTCTTCTGATTCAAATTCGTTGCGCAAACCCGAGTTGCTTCGGGCATAGATAGCTTCAAGTGTTTGCCGCATCTTGGCGTTCTCCGCTTTGCCATATACAACAAAGTCAATATCTGAAAATCTTGGGTGATAGAAACCATGCAGCAAAGAACCGAATACGCCGAAATTCTGCACCGTCAAGTCTGAACTTTCCAGCACGATGCCCAAAACGCGATGCATTGCACGTAGTAACTCGTCTTTCGGCTCAACCGCAAGCAAAGACGCCAAACGCTCAGCGGGTCGGCGAGCCGCCATTATGGCGTTTTCAGGCACGCCTACAAGCTTCAGCCTCAACATCTCATGAAAAACCATGTACTGCGGATAATTTTTGGCGACAAACTTCATTCCCTCATCATTGTAGAATTTGTAGAAAAGCTGGTTGCCGCCTGTTCTCGGCGCTCTCGGGTCGGTTGACTTGAAAATATCGCCGGAGGCGTATTCAGCATCGCAAATGAACGCACCGGGCGGGTGAGAATAGCCGAAAACGCGGAAGATCAGGCCTTCCCGTGTGAGTATACCGTCGCGGTCTCTGAGTTTTAGGCTGGCCAAATATATTCTTCCTCTGAGGTAGCGGTTCCAACCACGACTTGATAGTAAACATCGCCTGTCTTGATAACTTCAACTCGCTCCAGCATCCCTGCAACTTTGATTCTGCTGCCTTGGCGGGCAACGTTTCGGTAACAGCCTATGTTGGAGACGACGCGGTCAGGAACGCGATCCGGCGGCAACTCCGATTGCGCGTCTAAGGGCTTGTAGTCGGCGATTTTGTAGATGGCTGGGCGGAACATGGTCTCGGTGTCGTCGCTTATGGCGCACTGGAACTTTACTGGAGCGATTGACGAGAATCTCGCCATGCCATAGAACGTTGTGATTTCCTTTGGCTGGCGGGTGGCATTATACATGAAGATTTTGCCTTTGTAACGTCCTTGAAATTTACGAGCCGCCTCCAAGCGATTGCCAACGATGTAGCTAAGCGTGCCAGCATCAACAAGCCGCGCGATTGCAGCTTCAACTTTGCGAAAGTTTTCCGAGCCGTAGACGACAAAGTCGATGTCAGACTCGGGTGCATGCATGTCCAAGGCTATGGAGCCATGGATGCCGAAGTCCTCTAAGCCGACGCCGGACTCGGCGGAAAGCATGTCTATTAGCTCCAGCGCCAGTTTTTGCAGGCTGTCAGGCGTTTTCACTTGGCGCAGTGCTTTGAGGCGCTCTCGGGGAACAAAAACTTGCTCGATTCGGTTCAGCGGCGCTGTGATTAGTTCCTTGTTGCGCAAGTAACAGTAGTATACATAATCGGGGAAATTCTTTCTGAATACTGAAATAAACGTCTTATAATTCTTGGCGGTGTAAAGCTTTTCCGCCCGGAAAAGTTGCTTGTCGCCGTATTTCCAGGTGCGTTCCAGCATTTCAACGTCGAAAAGAGAGCGGAATTCGGCGGGGATGTATTTGAGGAATGCGAAAACGCGGTTTTGCGGGTGCTCATACCCGAAGGTGTTGAATATGAAGCCCTCTTTTGTTACGAAAGTGTCGCCGTCAGCTGGAACCCAATTACTCATTGACGTTTTAACGCACCGCGAAAGAGAATTATGCTGAAGATTAAAAAAGTTATTGCAGAAAACCAAGCGCTGTGCCGCTGTTAAGCGGTTTTTTCGATTATTATTTTGTTTCCCTCAACGTAGATATCGATTTCATCGCCCACTTTGGCGTTTATGGCTTTAACCACATCTTCAGGCAGGTACACTATGGGCTTTTTCCCTGCTGTGCTTATTTTCCGCTTTAACTTTAGAGGCTGAGCCACACTACGGATTCTTTCTCTTATGAGGCGGTACTGTTCTGGCGTGAAAAGCTCCTCTCCGCATTTTGGGCATTTGAGCGCCTTAACATTTCGTAGGATAACATCTCCGTACTCAAAGTCAACTTCGACTTCTACGTATTCAGTTTTGCATTTCGGGCATTTTGGCATTTTCTTTTCACCTCCCCTTCATGAGGGTTATTATTATGATTTGGTCGGAATATTCGTGGCAGATAGCAACCCAAACGCCGTTTTTGGTTTTGAGTACGTATTTTGCTTTCGTTTTGCCTTCTTTCTGTTTTTCACCTTCCCAAATTATTTTTTCAATTAGGTCAGGGGCTAAATCGTATTTCAAGGCTCGTTGAACTGCATGTTTTGTTAGGCGTATGGGCTTCTTCTGCACGTTAATTCCTAATAATATACGTGTAAAATACGTATTTAAGCTTTAAGCAAGAAAGCACAAAAACGTTAACATACTCTTCAAGTCACTTCTTAAAGCCGAAAACTAAAAAAGCAATTACTTACGCGAGGCGCATTTTCATGTTTAGCCTGTTTGATTCCAGTAGATAATTTCTGGGTACTTTCCCGCCAAGGGCTATGCTGGTTATCATAGACTATGTCTAGTTTTGAGCCATACTGTTGTAGCTTGCTTTGAAGTTGCGTCCAAATCTGCTCTGCAACGCTGTCTGGGCTCTATAAGCCCCAAATCGTGTCCTGCAGGTTACGCATGCCCCACCAATAGTCCTTAGGCAAAACCAATGCAGCCTCAGCCTGGACAGTTCCATGCCACACAAAAGGATTTTGAACTACCTCACGCCAGAAACGCTCCAAAGCTTCAAAATGCTCAGGCTGCAAAATGCCGTAAGGTCCAGTAATGTTTTCTGCGTAATTAAAAACCACAACATAATCCGCGCCGCACTCATACGCCGTGCGCATCTAGCTGTAGATTTCTTCTCCGCTCGCCAAGTAAGGCGGCTCCTTGTACTTTCAAGTTAATATTACGCACCAACTTTTGCCCTGGAGGTTCGCTGCGCCCCGTACAAGGCCTATCTCCTGAGCAACAGTGTTATTCCAACCCAACTGCGCAAGCACAACGTCATAACCGCTCAAATAACCCCACCAGTAAAGAGCATAATCAGAGGTGAAGAGCTTAACGTCAGTTTGGTTATGTATCCTGTCTGTTGTTGCTTGTTGAGTCTTTACATACGATGTGGCTACTGCGGGCATATCCTCCATTGTTTGGAATGGACGTGAATCCCAGAGTTGCTGGTAGGGCTCAAACTGAGAAATATCGCCTCTATCGGTCACAACAGATGGCGAACTTGGGAGCAAGCCCCTTTGCAAGGTGACCGTGCCGTTTGGCAAGTAAACCAAGAATTCGCAGTTTTCAAAATGATAATCATAATCAGCATAGCCTTTAAACACCGTTATTGTACCATCTGGGAAATAAGTCGTCATGTTGTAACTAACTGAGTCACTGTAACTCAAAATTATTTGACCTGAAAAGTCAAACTGCATTACGCTTTCAATAGAGCCATTAGTTTGCCTAATGGTAACGCCCGTTGGTCCTTAGTGACATTACCTAAATTTGGGATGTTATCTAATCGCCCAACATCATCCAGCATTTTTCCGCCAGGCTCATCACCGTAATACAATCCCAAGAAGTGGCTGCCCCAGCGTTCCTGTGCAGCATTAATGAAGGCGACGGTTGTGTTTGCTTGGATCTCAAAGGCACCAACGTAAATTATGATATCTAATCCAGCAGCAACAGCATAATCACATGTTTTCTCCAATTCAGTATTCTCTAATTGTGGAATATCCATCTGCAAGGGACCGGACTGCACAACAAACAAGTTAGTATAATCGTTCACTCTATCAATTGGTTGCTTAGCTTCAGCAGCGGTGTTTCCGCCAAAGGTAACGCCGACATGGAAAGGTTTCTGCATGCCGTTAAAGGCTAACACAGCAATTAAACCTATTAGCAACAGAAAAATCGCTATGGCTGCAAAGAGTATTGCTCGTTTCATTTTGGGGACTTCGCCTATTAGGCTCTTTTATTGCGTTATACGCTGTTTTCCTGATTTTTATGTTTAACTTTTCTATTAAGTGATGCTCCTTCAAAAAAGAAAATAGACATCGCAACCGCTGTCATTACCGTTAGGTACACGAAGCTTACGTCGGGAACCAAACCGGACACGAAAAACCCGAACACTAGAATGGCGACTTCAGCGCCGAATGCGCCCATAAAAAAGAGGGCGTAAAATAGCAGTCTTGGCACAAGGTTTCTGCCAACCCAGACGTAACCGTTTACACCTGTTTTTTCTTTAAGCACATAGTCGCCGTAATGGTTTCTTTCGATTAAGCCGAGATCCTCGAGCTTTTGCAGATGCCTATGTGCCACACCTGGACTGCTCAGGTTTGCACCGCGCATAACCGCTCTTGTGCCAACTGGCCTGTTAGCATGGGCAATAAACGCGTAGACGGCTAAAGTGTTGCCTTCAAGCTCTTCGTTAGCCAAGTTTCCTTCAACCTATGGATTTAGTATAGTATTGTTGTCTGTTTCAGCTACTTGGAGTTATTGGCGCGAGTCCTGTTAAAGGTCCTTCCACTGGGAAAGGTATTTCGTTTGCAAAGGTTCCATATACGAAGCCGAATCCGCTGCCTATATTTGTTAGCGCTATGTGTTGTAGGACTTGGTCGGTTGCTGGTGTGGTGACGGTTACGTTGCCCTTGACGGTGACCGTGCATATTTTGCTTACATCAATGTATAACGTTTGAGCACTTCTGAGCTTAGTGACAGCTGGGGGTAAATCATTTGGGTCGGTTCCGAATATGTATTTGCTGACAAGCCCCATTGAGTAGCCGCTTTTCCATGCTTCATAGTTTATGCCTTGGCCACCGCAACCGTAATCTATGTCTTGTCCTTCTCCACGTGGTCCTTTAAAGGTCAATCCGTTTGCGAAAGTTACTGCTCCTTCAGGTCCTCCGATGCGGGTAATGCTGTACCCGTTGAAGTCTACTACTATATAGTAGCCCATATTGAGAATCGGCCCTTCGTCGGATGAAACCGCGAATTTGTAGTATTCAATCTGAGCGTCTGCATCGTCTAGAGCGTCAACATTCAAAGTGAAGTTTGCGACTACTTGAATATTTGCGCCGTAAAGTGTCATTGTAGTGTTTCCAGTGATTTTGTTGGGGTTGCAGTAGGCGTATGTGATGTTAACTTCGCTAAGTAGCGGCTCAACCTTTGGCATTCCAGTATTTGCTTGCTGAGCGTTTTCTTGAGCCTCCGCAGCCATCAGGTATTCCAATGGCACAATTGCCATTATCCCAATTGCTATGGCGAGCACGCTGCATGCGATTAATTTTTTCTCAACCATTGGTTTTTCACCATTACAGTACATGCAAAAAGAGCCTAATAATTCTCCCCGAAGAAAAAAAGTGTTCTCCAAAAGAACACGCTAATGCCAACCCCGCCAACTATATCAACGCAACCGTATAGCCTAAGCCCATAAAGGAGAAGCAAACGCAAACATGGAAACACCAACAGTTTTTCTCACGGAAACTTTAAGAGCAAAAGCCATCTGCATCTCTTGCGAAGCAAACATTCAAGGAAAGGTTCAAGTTGAAAATCGGAATCGCAACCAGAAACATGGAAGCATGGAGCAGCAACCAACTCAGAGAGGCCTTGACTAGGCGGGGCATTGCATACGAGTGCTTCACTTTTCCGAAACTTGTCGCGCAGCTTGGGCAGAAGCCCTACTTCAGGGTAAATGGCCTAAATTTGCTCGAGGATTTAGACGCGCTTATTATTCGCCCAATTGGACGCGGCTCTTTGGAAGAGATAGTTTTCCGCATGGATATGCTCTACAAACTGGAACGCCACGGCTTCCTCGTGATAAACCCTGCAGAGGCCATAGAACACTGCGTTGACAAGTATGACATACTCGCTATCCTCGAGGACAATGGCATACCCGTGCCGCGTACAGTGGTGACGGAAAGCGTAAACGAAGCGCTAAAGGCATTCAATGAGCTTGGCGGCGACGTCGTGGTAAAGCCGCTTTTCGGCTCAAGAGGCATAGGTGCAACACGTGTTGTAGACGCGGAAGTTGCAAACACCGTTTTCAAGGCCATAACCTTCCATCACGGCGTAATCTACATCCAAGAATTCGTGCCTCATGGAACCTCGGACATCCGCGCTTTCATCATCGGCGGCCGCGTGGTAGCCGCCATGCGCCGCGTAGCAGAAAACTGGAAAACAAACTACAGCCAAGGCGCCAGACCAGCGCCCATAACACTTGACCCAGCTTTTGAAGACTTAGCCATCAAAGCCGCTAATGCGATAGGCTGCAAAATCGCAGGCATCGACATACTCGAAGGCCCCGACGGCCCAAAAATCTGCGACGTGAACAGTCAGCCAGGCTGGAAGGGGCTGCAAATGGTTACGAAAGTCAATATAGCCGATGAAATCGTCAATTACGTTTTATCCGAATTAAAAAAGTAAGAGTTGCCAATGATGCGAAAAGTAGAAATAACAAAGTATGACCTTGCCACAAAAACCTCGAAAAAAATGAAGGACTACGTGGCAGAAGAAAAACCACTACACATATTCGTGAACACAACATATTGGGCGACAATCCTATGCTCACCCTCAAACCTCAAGGAGATGGCAGTTGGCCACTTACTCGCAGAGGGCATTCTAAAATCAACCGAAGAAATCATGGAAGTAGCCATAAACGAAAAAGAAAGCTCATGCCACGTGAAACTTCAGCCCGCAATAAACCTTGAGGAACGCTTAAGCCTATCAAGACTTCACCAGCGCGTAGTCACCTCCGCATGCGGCGGACAATCAATTTATCAGTACCAGCGAAAGCCAGCAAAAGTGACTTCACGCTTGACGGTTAAAGCTGAAGTCCTCTTTAACGCCGTTAACCAGCTAAACTTTAAAGCAGAAGTTTTCAGGCAAACAGGAGGCGTACACGCAGCAGCCGTATACACTGCAGATGGCGCTCTTGTGGCTATGGCGGAAGACGTCGGCAGACACAACGCGGTTGATAAAGTGATAGGCATGGTAGCGCTCAAGCAAACGCGCTTCAGCGAATGCTTTCTGGCATCAACTGGAAGATTATCAGGCGACATTGTTTTCAAAGCCGCGAAGGTTGGCTTGCCTATTGTGGCTTCCTTGGGCGCAGCATTGGATTCCGGCGTCGATATGGCTGAAGCCGCAGGCTTAACGCTAGTCGGGTTTGTACGTGGAAAACGAATGAACATCTACACTTTCGCCGATAGAATTCTCTCGTAAGGGTCATCTGCAACCTGTGGAAAAGGCATTGCCTCGCCATTTCTTAGGAGAACGCGGTTTTTGCTTTTAGTGAAAACACCTAAAAAACTAGGGGCCACGCCGTTCTCACGTAAAACGTTTTCCACATGCTCCTTGGCTTGAGCATCCACAGCTGCTAGTATCATGCCAGTCGAAGACATCGACAAAACCTGTTCATCTGACAGCCTAAAGCGCTCCTGCAATTTTCTCGCCTCAGGGCTTACTGGGATTTTTTCAAATGACACATTGAAGCCCAAGTCTGAAGCCGATGCCATTTCGTTAAGTGCAGCCACTAAGCCGCCTTCGGTAGCATCGTGCATAGCGTGCACGCCGTCAATTTTGGCAAGCCGCAATGCGTCCTTCACGCAACTCTGCATGCGCACAAGCCCAGCGAGCTTTTCAGCTTGTGCAGCACCAAACAGTTTCTGCGCCGCAGCCTTATGCATAAGCGAAAAGTTGACGAGAATTTCTAAACCAACGGGTCTCGTGCACAAAATGAGGTCTTCTGCTTTGGCGTTTGATGGTGTAATGAGGTTTTCTTTTTCCACGATGCCATAAGCTGTGCAGACGCCGATCAATTGTGACAGCCCGGCATACATGCCAGTATGCCCAGTCACGATGGCCATTCCTAACTCGTCAGCTGCACTGCAAGCTTGCCGTAGCGCAACTTTAAACATCTGCGGCTCAATTGACACAGGCCCAAGAAGGTTTATTGTGCAGAATTCAGGTTTCGCTCCGAAAAGCGCCACATCTGAAGCCGAATAGTTGATTAGCAACCAGCCGAACCAGTTTTCTGGAACCCCGATACATGGGTCGGTGGAAACAACCACGTACTTATCGCCTATTAGGTGCACGCCAGAATCGAAGCCTGGAGAAGGCGGAACAATCACTCTTGGGTCGCTTTTTATGCAGCTCAAGAGTTTTCCAAGTTCTTCTGAAGAAAGCTTGCCCATAAATATCATTTACCTTTAGTCTGACCTAACAGCTCTATGCCTCTATGTGTTATTTTGAAGGGAATCCAGCCCAGCGGGTGCTCGCAGCCTTCCATTTTCACGATGCGCATTTCACGTTGACGTGTTTCTTCGTTAAAGCGGAAAAAGAAAATGTTATGCGCCTTATTCAAGTCCAAGTCTGTAGCGCGCTGTGTTGCCGCATCTTTTTGGGTCGCTGCGGTCATTACGTCAATGTTGACGATGTCATCGTAATGGGACCAGTTTATTGTCCAGTCTTCAAGGAGTTCCGCATACTTCAATTCGTAAAGAGCGAAAAGGTGTTCGCTGAAGTCGCCGGCTGCAAATCGGGTCACATGATTAGCAGAGATTAAGAACTTGTCGATGCGCTTCATCTCCTCAAAATCGTCAAGGCTAAAGTATGTTACCCGCGGGTCCTTCGGGAAAGGGCTGAAATGTGGGAAGGCTTGGATGGCGATGAATTTGCCTTTGTCGATGTATGGTTCAATATCCCAGCCGAAGGATTTAAAGTAGGCTATCAAACGCGGAAAAGGCTTGTCCATTACGTCATAAGCCACCGTTTCGCCTTGCTGCAAGCCCTGCCAAAGAAACTGCATGGCAAACACTGTCTTTCCAGTGCCAGGTGGACCATAGAGAATATTGCGAGAGCCTGCTTCGATGCCGCCGCCAATCAGTTCGTCAAGTTCTTTTATTCCAGTTTTAAGTTTCATTCTCTCTTTCCTCATGTTAAAGGTAAATATTGAGCACTCTGCTCTTCTGCAGTAGATAGACGATAATGCCGCTGACAACAAGTTCTGGAGCAAGGTAGCTTCCATTATACACAGCAGAATACACGTAGGGATTTAGCTCTGGTGCATACAAAGGCGCCCAGTAGAGTACTCCAGCCGCGAAGTGCATTACGAAACGTCCTATGATGCCTGCTGAAGCGCCAAGCACAGGCTGCTTCTTCGTCCAGCCAGCGACACCTAAGACGCCGAAAGCCAGCGGGTAGTCAAGCAGCATCTGCAGGGGATTGAGGAAGTAGGGTTGGATGGCAAATTGTATTAGGCCATAGACTGCGCCTGCAAACAAGCCTATTTTTGGTCCTCGCCTAAGCGCAAGCCAAATAATCGGAACCATCGACCCGGCAGTTATTGAGCCGCCCTGCGGCAAAGTATAAACTATCACAAAGCTTAATGCAGTTGCCAGCGCTACAAATATGGCAATTTCAGCCAACACCTTAGATGCAACTGTATGCCTATTTAGAGAATTAGTTTCGCTTCTTTTCTGATCCATGTTTTCCCTCCGCCAGTATTATCTGGGTCAGGTTCAAAGGGTCGACAGCGATTCAGCTGTCCTCTCAGCCGGGTCACCGCCCAGCTCCCCTAAACCTTGCTTGGGGATAATGTTATTTAGTTGTATTTTAATTTTCCTAAAGTCTATACTGTAACGGAGAAAAGCGTGAGATGCAGCCTTTGCCTAAAGAATACAAATTTGCCGAGATTGAGCGTAAGTGGCAGCAGAAATGGGAAGAAATGGGTATTCATCGTTTCGACTGGAATGACACCAAGCGACCAGTGTTTAGTATTGATACTCCGCCTCCTTATCCCTCCGGCGAGTTCCATATGGGCAACGTCTTGAATTGGACGTATTTTGACATGGTAGCCAGATACAAGCGTATGCGCGGCTACAACGTGCTTTTCCCACAAGGCTGGGACTGCCACGGATTAAGCATCGAAGTGCAAGTTGAGAAGGCGCATAATATTCGGAAACGGGATGTGCCGCCGGATCAGTTCCGCAAGTGGTGCGAGCAGCTTGTAGAGAAATACATTGCCATGATGAAAGAAGGCATCTTAAAGCTTGGTTGCAGCGTGGACTGGACCACTGAGTACCGCACCATGGATCCAGACTACTGGCGCCGCACGCAACTCAGCTTTATACTACTATACAAAAAGGGCTACATTTACCAGGGAACTCATCCAGTAAATTGGTGCCCACGCTGCGAAACAGCGATAGCAGATGCAGAAGTGGATTATGAAAAGCGCCATGGAACACTCCATTACATTCGCTTCCCGCTAGAAGGCAGCAACGAATACCTGCTTATTGCCACAACGCGCCCAGAGTTTATTCCCGCGTGTGTAGCGGTGGAAGTTAACCCTGAAGACGAACGCTTCAGCAAGTACATCGGCAAAAACATAGTGGTCCCAATAGTCAACCGCACTGTAAGAGTTATCGCAGACGAAGCAGTTGACCCCTCTTTCGGCACAGGTGTTGTAATGATTTGCACTTACGGAGACAAAGACGACGTAAAAACAGTTATCAAGCACAAACTGCCCGTTATCAGGCTTTTAACCGAAAACGGGAGGATAAACGAAAATGGCGGTAAATACGCGGGCTTAACTATAAATCAAGCCAGGAAAGCCATAGTTGAAGACCTCACTGCGGCGGGATTGCTGGAGAAAACAGAACAAATCGAACAGGAAGTTGGCGTTTGCGACCGCTGCAAGACACATGTGGAAATTCTTGAGCACAAGCAGTGGTTTATGAAAACACGCATATTAACCGACGCAGTGGAAAAAACCGCTAACGAAGTGGTGTGGTATCCAGATTACATGAAGACACGCTTGATTGACTGGGCTAAATCGCTTGACTGGGACTGGGTCATCAGCAGGCAACGCGTATTTGCAACGCCAATCCCTGTTTGGCACTGCAAAGGCTGCGGCGAGCTAATACTGGCGGATGAAACATGGGTTCCTATAGATCCAAAACTGGAAAATCCGAGAATTGACAAGTGCCCGAAATGCGGTGGCCACGAGTTCACCCCAGAAAGCGACGTATTTGACACTTGGATGGACAGCTCGATAACATGCGCTGTGCACGCAGGCTGGCCAGACCGCAAGGACTGGCGGCGATTTTTCCCAGCAGATGTGCATCCGTCGGGCATAGATATCATAAGAACATGGGCATATTACCTCATGGTTAGGCACTTGGCACTATTCGGTGAAACGCCTTACAAGAGTTGCCTCATTAACGGTATGGTGCTGGGTTCAGACGGCAGAAAAATGAGCAAGTCGCTTAAGAACTATGTTGCGGCGCCTGAAGTTTTAGACAAGTATGGTGCAGACGCAACTCGGCAGTGGGCAGCTGGAGGCGGCGCCACCGGGTCAGATATACCCTTCCGCTGGCCTGATGTGGAATATGGTAGACGTTTTCTTGTTAAACTCTGGAATGTAGCATGTTTTGCTAATCGGCTATTGGCAGATTACAAACCCTTAGAAATGGAAGATGTGAAGCTGGAGCTGCTGGATAGGTGGGCTCTAAGCAAAGCTGAAAAACTCACGCAAAAAGTAACAGAGGCTTTTGAGAAGTGCCAGTTTAACATTGCATTGGAAGAAATTCGTAATTTCACGTGGCATGTTTTCTGCGACTGTTATGTGGAAGCGGTTAAAGACAGGCTTTACAAGTCGGAAATACACGGAGAGGCCAAAAGGGAAGCTGCGCAGTTCACTCTTTATGAGGTGTTGCATCGTATTTTGCAGCTTCTTTCGCCGGTAACACCGCATTTAACAGAAGAAATCTATCAAGCCATGTACGCCGAGCATAAAGGCTACAAGAGCCTGCAAGCATCACCGTGGCCTGAGCTTAAGCAGACACTAATTGACGAGACAGCAGAAAAGCACGGAGACTTACTTATAGCGGTTATAACTGCTGTTCGCAGAGAAAAAGCTGAAAAACGTATGCCACTAAACACGCAAATTAAAAAGCTGATGATTTACACGGGAGACAAAGCAACTGCAGAAATAATCAAAGAGGGCGAAGGAGACATAAAAGGAACTTGTAAAATCTCGGATCTGCAGATTATTGCAGAGAAGGGCGGCGGCAGAGAAGTTGAGCAATATCCAGAAATTCATTTTATAACCGAATATTGAACTGGTGAATACCTTGGAAAAAACTCGAGACGCCAGAAAAGTTGGGCTAATAGGTTGCGGCGCCATCGGCACCCTAATCGCTGAAGCATGCGAACAAGGCTTAGTTACTTGCGATGGTCTAATTATTTATGACCAAGATGCAGAGAGAGCGGAGAAGCTAAAAAGTGCACTTCGCTTTCCTACGACAATTGTTTCAAGTCTCGATGAGATGCTTGAACTTAAACCTAAAGTTATCGTGGAAGCAGCGTCACAGCAAGCTGCCAGAGAATACGTAGAACGCATAGTCGCGGCAGATGTTGATTTGATCGTTATGAGTACCGGAGCTCTTTTGGATTTAAGCTCAATGAACCACAGGATCCATGTGCCTTCTGGCGCCATAGGCGCCTTGGACGCGCTTTCCAGTGCTGCGCTAGCAGGAGTAGACGAGGTAATTTTGACCTCAAGGAAAAATCCCAAAGCCTTTAAGCTGAATAACAAGGAGCCGCAAATTGTTTATGAAGGCAGCGCCGAAGAGGCAGCACGGCTTTATCCCCGAGAAATGAATGTTGCCGCTACTCTAGCGTTAACTGTTAAACCTGCTAGAGTAAAGGTTCAAGTGGTTTCCGACCCCAATGTGCAGCGGAATACGCATGAAATTAGGGTAAAATGGCGGTTTGGCGAAATGTTCCTGAAGTTTGCAAACGAGCCGCATCCAGATAATCCAAAAACAAGTGCGCTTGCTGCATGGTCTGCGATTAGATTGCTAAAGACGCTTATAGAAAAATAAGGGAACTATTCCAGAATTATCCGTGCGTCCACTGTTTTCGCGCCCTTGTCGTAAATCATTATAGGATTCAAGTCTAATTCTTTGATTTCAGGATAATCCATAACAAGTTTGGATGTGCTTAAGAGAATATTGACTATGGCGTCTATGTCTGCTGGCGGCGTATTTCTATATCCTTTCAGCAGCGGGTATGCCTTAACCTTTGCCACCATTTCTTGAGCGTCTTCGCGAGTTATAGGTGCAACCTTAAAAGTTACATCTTTCAGGAGCTCAACGAAAATTCCGCCTAGCCCAAACATCAAAGTCTGCCCAAACTGGGAATCTTTAACTGCGCCTACTATAACCTCGGTGGACGGGGGCGCCATTTCTTGAACCAAAACGCCGACAATTTTCGCCTTTGAATTGTATTTTTTAGCGTTCTCTAAAATTTTCCTGTAGGCCTTTTGAACGTCAGCGGCGGTTTTCAGGTTAACCATAACGCCGCCGGCATCAGACTTGTGAATAATGTCAGGAGAAACAATCTTCAATACCACTGGAAATCCGATTTGCGCTGCAAATTCAACTGCTTCCTCCTCGCTTTCTGCGAGTTTAAACATTGTAACTGGGATAGCGTATTCCATGCAGATGGCTTTGGCTTCATTTTCCAATAGAACATTTCTGCCTTCACGCCGAGCTTGGGAAATAATTGAATTTGTATCCAAGGCTATTTGCTCCTACAAGTTATGCCATGTAAAACAAACAGTATAGGTTTAAATTAGTTTTGGATCAATAAGAGGAAACTTTAACTAAGTTGTTGCAATG
>JAWCMT010000017.1:0-31570 GCA_038849555.1 Bathyarchaeia archaeon
CTTCTTAGGCGAGGAATTCTTCAACAGAACAAGCATACCTGACGCCATCTTCCTGCTGCTATTAGGCCTCATGTTAGGTCCGATTTTTCAATTGTTTGTTCAGGAAGAGCTGCTTACTATTGCACCGTATTTCGCCGCATTAGCTCTTATTATAATTCTTTTCGACGCTGGCCTAAACATGGACATACATGAAGCAATTGCCAGCAGCCCACGCGCTACCGTGCTTGCTGTGCTTGGCTGGGGATTAAATCTGCTTGTGACCGCGGTTCTCTGTAAGCTGATGCTCGGTTGGCGTTTTCTAGACGGCTTGCTCTTAGGAAGCATCATTGGCGGAACCAGTTCAATAATAGTGGTAGCCTTGATAAGAAAACTGAGAGTCGGCGAAAAAATTGAAACTACTCTAAGCATAGAATCAGTTTTAACTGATGTCTTATGCACCGTCGGCGCCTTCAGCGCGATTAAGATATTGCTATCCGGCGAAGTAAGCATAGGCGTCGCCTTAAGTTCAGTGGCCACAGCTTTCGGTTTAGGCGGCCTTGTAGGTTTAGGCTTCGGCGTTGCTTGGCTGATTCTCCTAGAGAAGCTGAAAGGCAAATCCCACGCCTACATGCTAACCTTAGCCATGTTACTTTTAACCTACGTGGTTACCTCAAACTTAGGCGGGAACGGCGCGGTTTCAGCTCTGTTTTTCGGCTTGGTCATTGGAAACTCGCGCCCCATAGGAAGACTGTGTAAAGTCAGATGCACCGTATCAATAGATGAAAACGTACGCAATTTTCACTGCCAAATAAGCTTTCTAATCCGCGATTTCTTCTTTGTTTTCACCGGGCTCCTCTTTAATGTTTCATCTCTCATGTCACTGTTTTTCGGCTTATTCTTGACCTTCATCTTCCTAGGAACCCGCTTTGTCGCGGTCAAAATATCTGCCTTTAAATCTGAACTGCATAACCATGAACTTTTAATGACTATAATGTTCCCTCGAGGTTTGGCTGCCGCCGTACTCGCATCGTTACCACTTACAATGCTTGGACCCAGCTACCAAATTTTCCCAGAAATCGCCTTTATAGTAATCCTTACAACAATCATCGTCTGCACCATTGGTGTTGTCTTGACTAAAAAACGCAGAAACCACCGTTAGACGACAAAATACAACTTCGAAGCAGCCTGCGCCACTAAAACGTGATTTACAATGTCCCTGTCAAATTTAGTAATCAATAAATATGCCGCAGACGTTACCTTTCGTCGAGAAGTGACTTGGGATGCCGCAAATTATAATCTGCCATGATTGCAAACACGTGTTATATGAAGGGTCAGAGCTTAAACCTCCAGACGAAATTCTGCAGAGTCACGATGGAAAATGCCCCAAATGCGGCCGGAAACTATCCTTGCTACCTATCGATGTTGAAGTAAAACCAGTAAAATAATCTTTCACTTAAAAATCGGATGTTCTTTAAAAATTAGATGAAGTAAAACTTGCATCGAGAAAAAGCGCCGAACTCCATTAGAAAATGCTTAATTCAGCGAGGAAATAGTTTCATTTTTTATTAATTCGAAGGCATAAACCCGCTGTTTTGTTGTTAGGAACGAAATTTTCTGCAAATAACGACAGTGAGTTATTATCCATTCTCTGAATTCAAGCAAATCTTAGTGAAGCTAGGGTTAGTGCTAGAAAACAATAAATAAACGGGCTGTTGTGATATAACCGTTATTAACCGCAAAACAAATAAATGGTTTCATTGACGTATGAAGAGATTACAAGTTGGAGGAAGAAGACACGGCTAAGGAACGGTTCTTCAACAGCCTTAAAGCTTTTGGGCGGCTGCGTATCCAAACAAGCCATGCGTCGATAGTGTGCTATTCAGCTTTGTTTCTGATACTCTTTATTGCTCTTACTATTCGCATTTTGCCTATGCGTTGGGAAATACCTTCAGGCACATTGCGCCTCAACGAATTTGACCCCTATTACCAATTTAGCTTAACAAGGTATATGGTGCAGAACGGTTTGCTCTCGCCATATTGGCCTAATCCATGGATAAACACGCAGCAATGGTACCCTTCTGGGCTAGACATGTCAGCATCTTATCCTTCACTGCCAATGACTGCCGCGGCACTTTATAGTGTTATCTCATTTTTAGGCGTTAACGTAGACTTAATGTCATTCTGCTCTTTCTTACCAGCAACCTTTGGAATGATTAGCTGCCTAATAATTTACTTAATAGGCAAAGACATAGGCGGCAAAGCAATCGGCCTATTCGCGGCGCTTTTCCTAGCTTTAGCGCCCTCTTTTCTTGCCAGAACCGCGCTTGGCTTCTTTGACACAGAATCAGTAGGCATTCTTGGCCTGCTATCATTTATTTTCCTATTTTTGAGGGCAATAGACGAAAATAGGTCTACACGTTCATCCCTATTGTACTCTTTCAGTGCTGCAGGAGCATTAGCCTACTTCCTCTTGGGATGGGGTGCATCCTACTACATACTGGGTTTAATTGCGCTCTTCGTTTTAACGTTAATCTTACTAAAAAGATACACGCCGCGTCTACTGGTTTCTTACAGCATAACTTTTGGGTTAGCATTCTTTATAGCAACAAAGTTTCCATACCTGTCACTAAATTATCTAGTTACAGGTCCAGTGCTATTGGTTGCTGGCGTGTTCATTTTACTTTGCCTTGCAGAAGTTTTGCGCCATAACATATCCGCTAGAACGAAAATGATGCTTGCCATTGCAACGCTAATTGGAGCAGTTGGTGTTTTCGCTGTTTTATCGCAACTTGGCTACATGACGAATATAGCAGGCAAGTTCCTTTCGGTGGTTAATCCGTTTCTCCGTTCAGCGGCGCCCTTATTGGAGTCTGTGGCTGAGCATAGAATTTCAGCGTGGGGCAGCATTTACTACGACTTCGGTTTAGGACTACTCTTCTTCTTAGCTGGCTTGTACTTCACGCTGAGGAACCCGACTAACCGAAACCTTTTCTTGTTACTCTTCGGTGCTACATCCCTCTATTTCGCGGCTTCCATGGTGCGCTTACTCGCTATCTTCGCGCCTGCATTTAGCCTTCTTGCGGCAGCAGGAATTTTGGGTATACTGAAGCCATTTTACGCCTTATTGCGGGAGGCACCAGAGATTGCAGTGAAAACAAAACGGAAGATAGCGCGTGTAAGCAAAGAATACAGTGGCGCTGCAGTGTTTCTTGTATTCATACTTCTACTTACAAATCTTGCGTTTTCGCCTCAAAACGGCGGTATGCCACGGGTTTACGGTCAAGCTTACTCGCCTATCACGATTAGTGCATCAAGTCTTCCTCTGGTGCCGAATGAGCAGGCGACTGAATGGTTAGATATGCTAAGCTGGACGAGAAATAATCTTCAGTCAACAACTGTGGTTTGCTCTTGGTGGGATTACGGGTATTGGCTAAGTATACTTGGCAATGTTACAACCTTAGCCGACAACGCCACAGTTAACACTACCCAGATAGAAAACATCGGTTTCATCTTCATGGCGCCGGAAGAAAAAGCAATGGCGATGCTTGAGCGGTATAACGCCAAATACATACTTGTCTTTGTTACTCTCGGCATAGCACAATCCTCCAGCGGCACCTCCTATGTAGTGCGTTTCGCGGGATATGGAGACGAAGGGAAATGGATGTGGATGGCGCGGATTTCAGGGCAAGCCCGTGACAGATTCATAGCTGAAGGCTTGCTTGATGAGGACTCTGCATGGACTGACGAAAAAGCCTTCGTCAACACAACTAGTGGAGCGTGGCTTGATGCTGGCAAGAATACCACGATATACAAGCTAATGAGTTGGGCAAAGCAGCGCTGGGCTGATGGCTCTGGCGTACAAAGCGGCATCACCGCAGATGAAGCAGGCGTGCAGCCAACATACTTCAAGGAAGCATACTTCGCTGGCGAGAACTTGAACGCTATTGACGCTTCAGCCAAATACGGTGGGCTCATACCAATCGTAGCCCTTTACGAGATTGACTGGCAAAAATATTACAACGCTACAAGCCAACCTTAAGGAAGCGAAAGCGTGTTTCCAAAAGTTCCTGACCAGCACAAGATAGGTAGACCCTTAGTTCCAAATGGCTTAGGCGTCATCTATGTTCTGTTCACAACTGTTTACCTCTTCTTAAGCTATTTTCTTGGAATTGCTAAGACCTCCAACGGGGTGTCTGCACCTTTAACTTTGGCTGTTTGCATCTTATTCGGCGGTTTCATGGGGCTGCTGGACGACTGGATGGATTTAAAATGGCGGTATAAGGCTTTTATGCCCCTCATAGCTGCACTTCCCCTCGTTTACTTGGCACGCGAGTACTCCCTACGAACTGCGATCTCGCTACCCATAATTGGTGTAATAGACTTTGGAGACGCATACTACTTTCTAGTAATTCCACTGATGGTGATGGTGGTTACTAACGTTGTGAACATGCTCGGAGGCTTGAATGGTTTAGAAACCATCTGTCCTGCGATAATCATAATAGGGCTAATGGTATTGTCGCCGTTTTCCTATGTGCTCCTTATGCTCGGTCCCCTAATCCTCTGGCTTGTCCTTGCTATTTTCAACTTTAAAGGTAAGATTTTCGTGGGCAACAGCGGCTCATTCGCCATTGGCATTACAATAGCCTCTTTTGCAATAATAACGGATCTAAAATTGAGTCTACTATTTTCGATTATACCTTATGTTTTTAACTCGACTTTAATATTGCTGAGCGTTTTCCTTTTCGGGAAAAAAGCCAGCGTCACACTTGACGGGAATAGGCTTGTGTCGACTCACAGGCGCAGTTTGATTACGCTTATCACTTATCAGCGGCCGATGACTGAACGCAAAGTAGTGGCTTTAATAGCGTTGCTTGTAACGATTTTCGTTTCCTTCGCGGTGCTTACCGAGTTATTCTGTTAACTGCCATATACGCCATGCGTAAGCCTAATTGCCTTTTCGCTGTTTCCGATTCAGCAAGTTTTAATAGGTAACGTTTGCTTGTGCATAAGCTAATGGGCGGGTAGGTGAGCCTCCACCCGTTCCGCCAAACAAACCCCGGTGTAGGAGGTGTAAGTAGTGAAAATCGATAGTCGGGATTTGACTGGAACCGCCGTCTTCGCTGCGTTGTACGTAGTAATCAACATTTTGCAGACTGTTACTGTGGGTAACCCTACAATTTATGGGCCTATACAACTGCGCTTAGCAGACTTCATGATTGCGCTGGCAGCATTGTTCGGTTGGCCAATAATTGGCGGCGCCACAATAGGCTGCTTCCTAACAAACGCCTACTACTTCCTCGGCGCGCCAGACGTGATTCTCGGGCCAATAGCCAACCTATTCGCCGCTTGGCTTGTGATGCACTTAAGAAAACGTCGATTACTGGCATGCGTCGCCGGCGCTTTGCCCATTGGCTTAATCGTTGGAGGCTATCTTTGGCTTTTCTTTCCGCCGCCAGAAGTATTAGGCAGTTTACCTACGTGGGCAGGCATGATCCTCAGCATTACCGCTAGTAGCTTAATTGCCGTGGCAGTCATAGGGTACTTGGTGCTTTCAATGCTAAGCCGACCTAACATTATAAAACCGCTGAAAGCGCGTGGATTAAAAGTTGTCTCAGAAAAATGATAAGGCGGTTCTCAGTTTTCTGCTAGATTCCGATTTTTCCTTTTTTATCTGCCTACATACGTCTCTTAGATTCTGTCGCCAAAGTAGGCTTTGCTGAAGTTGTCTTCAATTTAGGCTTCGCAATAATAAGCATAATGATTTATAACCGCCTGCAACGTTATTCTTGTAAGGGAGTTTTATTATGGCTAAAACTGAAGAGAATTTGAAAACTGCTTTCGCAGGTGAATCCCAGGCTAACAGGCGCTACTTAGCTTTTGCAAGAAAGGCCGAAGAAGAAGGATACACGCAAATTGCGAAACTCTTTAAGGCCGCTGCAGAGGCGGAAACAGTTCACGCGCTGAATCATCTGAGAATAACTGGGCAAATTAAATCAACCTTGGAGAACTTGGAGGCTGCAGTATCAGGCGAAACCTTTGAATTCAAAGAAATGTATCCCGAGTACATAGCCGCCGCAAAGCAGGAAGGCAACAAGCAGGCGGCATGGAGCTTTAACGTGGCAAACCAAGTAGAGCAGATACACGCCAAGCTTTTCGCAAAGGCAATTGACGCGTTGAAGCGCAAAAAACCGATGGAGCAAGTGGACTATTACGTGTGCGGCGTCTGCGGAAATACGGTTGAAGGCCTGCCTCCAGATGTGTGTCCAATCTGTGGTGCTCCTAAAGAAAAATTCTTTAAAGCATCATAATAACGCCTTTTTTATTCCTAACTTTTTCAAAACATTATTATGGTGCCCTTGAGAGGTTATATTGGGTGTTTTCTTTGGGTTGCTGGAAATGGTTTAACGGAGTTTTAAAAGAAGCCGGCGTGCAAGTCACAGACCAAAACAAGGGCGCAATTGAAAAAGTTATACACGATTACGTAAGTGAGCAAGCCAGCTATGGGCGTTGTTCAGCAGACTGGCGGAAAGCCCGCAAAGAAATTAACGAAAGCCCTGAGATGAAAAAGGAACTCATAGAAAAACTTAAGGCATTGGTCTAAACTGCTGCTCTTTCCCGCTCTTTTTCTCTGTGAGAAAACAAGGGTATTCGCTAATAGCGCATCTTATATAAGGTAGCATCGCTTTATTTTGCAAAGTGAAGTGTTGAAAAATGGATAAATGGGAATGCACACTCTGCGGTTACATATACAATCCCGAAAAAGGCGACCCTGAACATGGCATACCAGCTGGAACACCTTTTGAGCAGCTACCCGAAAACTGGGCTTGCCCGATTTGCGGAGCGCCTAAAAGTCAATTCGTAAAGCGCAATTAAAACAGAAGTAACTTAATACCTCCGCGCCGCTCACACCTTTTTGAAAGCTTTATATCCGCCTTAAAAGCACAATATTTTCGGATATAGATGTTTTTAAACAAAATCAAAAAAAGAGACGGAAGCATCGCTGATTTTGACCCGGAAAGAATCAAAAACGCTGTTCACAGGGCTTTTCTCGCAGTTGAACTTGAAAACGGCGAAAAAGCTGAAGGCATAACCGAAGAAGTTGTTGCGCTGTTAAAGGAGCGATTCCGAGATGAAATTCCTTCAGTTGAGAACGTGCAAGACACAGTTGTAGAGGTTTTAAAGAAAAAAGGTTATGGCACGGTTGCTCAGGCCTATGAGGATTACCGAAGAAAGAAAGAAGAACTCCGCGCGCTCAGAGAAACTCTTGGAATAGAGCCCAAGCTGACTGTAAATGCTCTTGAAGTTTTACAGGCAAGATATTTGCTACGCGACGAGAAAGAGAACATTATAGAAACGCCCGCTCAGCTTTTTGAAAGAGTAGCTAAAGCCATAGCCAAAGTTGATAAGGTATATGGAGATGACGCGGAAACAAGCGCAAGGATCTTTTACGAAATGATGGCGAAGCTCGAATTCCTTCCTAACTCCCCAACATTATTCAACGCGGGAACCGCCATCGGGCAGTTGTCCGCTTGCTTTGTCCTTCCAGTTCCCGACTCGCTTGATGGAATATTCACCGCTGTAAAAAACATGGCACTTATTGAGCAGACCGGCGGCGGTGTAGGCTTCAACTTTTCACAGCTACGGCCCAAGGGCGACATTGTACGGTCAACAAAGGGTGTCGCCTCTGGTCCAGTAAGCTTTATGCGAATTTTTGATGTAGCAACGGAAGTGATAAAGGCTGGCGGAAAACGCAGAGGCGCCATGATGGGCATCCTACGCGTGGATCACCCTGACATTTTGGAATTTATCACCGCCAAGCAGAATCCCACTTTTCTTTCGAATTTTAACGTTTCAGTTGCTGTTACAGACGAGTTTATGCGGGCAGTTGCCGCCGACGAAGCGTACTGGCTGAATAACCCGCGAAATAACGAGAAAGTGCGGCAGCTTAAGGCAAGAGACGTCTGGAACTTAATCGCGCGGTCTGCATGGGCAAGCGGAGACCCCGGCGTAGTTTTCATCGATGAGATAAATCGGCATAATCCAACACCTCAGGTTGGACTAATCGAATCTACGAACCCATGCGGCGAACAGCCGCTGTTGCCTTATGAATCATGCAATTTGGGGTCGATTAATCTCTCACGTATGGTGACGGATGGCAAGGTGAATTGGGCTAAGCTGCGGGAGATCGTGCGGAATGCTGTGCATTTTCTCGATAATGTTGTGGACGCGAATGTTTATCCACTTAAGGAGATAGCCGAGGTTACAAGGGCTAACCGTAAAATCGGTTTAGGCGTTATGGGCTTCGCTGACATGCTTATCTTGCTTGGCGTGCCCTATGATTCCGAAGAAGCGCTAGCGTTGGCTGAGCGGGTGATGCAGTTTATCCAGAAAGAGGCGCATGAGAAATCTAGGGAAATTGGTGAGGCGCGTGGTTCTTTCCCGAATTTTGAGCGGAGCATTTGGAAGGGCAAGTACAGCGCTTTTAGGAATGCAACTGTTACTACTGTGGCACCTACGGGAACCATAAGCATCATAGCCGGCTGCTCTTCCGGAATAGAGCCACTGTTTGCTGTTTCGTTTATCAGAAATGTGCTGGGCGGCGCGAGACTTTTCGAGACAAACGTGCTGTTCGAGGCTGTTGCCAAGGAAAGAGGCTTTTACAGCGCACGGCTCCTCGAAGAAGTGGCTAAAACTGGCTCGGTTCAGAAAATAGCAGGCGTGCCCGATGAGGTCAAGCGAGTGTTTGTTACGGCTTTAGACATTGCGCCTGTTTGGCATGTTAAGATGCAGGCTGCTTTCCAAAAGTTCACGGATAATGCTGTTTCAAAAACTGTTAACATGCCGTTCGAGGCGAAAGTTGAGGATGTTCGGGAAATTTTCGATTTAGCTTGGCAGCTCAAGTGCAAGGGTATCACGGTTTTCAGGTATGGCAGCAAGCCTGAGCAAGTGTTATACATTGGAGAGGTCAAGACTAAGGAAGGCAGGTTTGTTTCCGCGCAATCCGAGTATGCAGGGGGCTGCCCCACGCCTAATTGTCCCTTCCCAAGCTGAGGCGAGCTGTTATGGGATACATATACTTGTATTATGGCACTGGCGGCGGCAAAACCACGAACGCGCTTGGATTAGCCTTACGCACAGTTGGCCATGGCAAACGCGTTGTGATAATTCAATTTCTCAAATGGAGAAAAGACATTGGCGAATACTTGATCAGGGATAAGCTTGCGCCTCATTACGAGATTTACCAGTTCGGGCGGCAGGCTTGGCTTGGCGAGGAAGAGAAAACCGCGGAGTTTGCTGGGGAAACATTCCATGTGGAGCGTGCCAAAAGCCGCGATAAAAGGCTTGCTAAGAAAGCATTGGACTTCGCTTTTCAAGTGCTCCGAGAGAAAAAGCCGCATTTACTTGTGCTGGACGAGATTGGCTTAGCGGTGCAGTGGAAACTGCTGGATGTTACGGATGTGCTGAAGCTACTTGACACTGTGCCTGAGGAAACAACTGTGGTTATGACTGGGCGGCTGGCGCCGAAGGAGCTTGTAGATAGCGCTGACTTCGTCAACGTAATTGAGTTGGTTAAAATGCCTAAGACCTTTAAGTTAACTGAAGGCATCCAGTACTAGGCGCAACTTAAGTAAAGTATATTAGCTATGCCGCGCCTTTGAGATAGTGAATTTTTGGTGAGATGGAATGTCTGCAGTAAAAATGTTTAGCTTGCCGAAGCTGCCGTATGACTACAATGCACTTGCGCCGTACATGTCTGAAGAGCAGTTGCGGCTCCATCATGATAAGCATCATCAAGCCTACGTAAACGGCGCCAACGCCATCTTTGAGAAGCTGGACAAGGCGAGAAAAGAAAACTTGGACGTCGACATGAAAGCAACACTCAAGGAACTCTCGTTCCACATAGGTGGTCACTTGCTGCACAGCACTTTCTGGGATAACTTAGCGCCGCCAGGCAAGGGCGGAGGCAAACCAGGCGGAGCAATAGCCGATGCGCTACAGAAGGAGTTTGGAAGCTTTGAGCGCTTCAAGAAAGAGTTTACTCAAGCTGCTACAAGCGTTGAAGGCTCAGGCTGGGCTGTGCTGGCCGTGCAGCAGTGTGTCGACAGGCCGCTGATAATGCAGATAGAAAAGCACAATGTAAACGTGTATCCTGCGTTCCGTCTGCTTATGGTTCTCGACGTATGGGAACACGCGTATTACGTTGACTACAAGAATGACCGCGCCAAATTCGTTGAAGGCTTCTGGAACATAGTCAACTGGGATTACGTCGACAAAATATACAAACTCGTAAAATAGGCTATATTCCACTCATTTTTTCTATAAAACACGCTGAACATTTGCTGCATGCTGCGCCGTGATGGACCTCTTCTATTGTTTTCTGCATTGTTTGGCTAATGGCCGCCAAATATGATGGCGCTTGGCTGGTTTATGGCGGCGTTATTTTTATTGCTGCTGTAGGGCACTGCATCTCGCAAGCTAAGCATTGTATGCAATCTGCTTCTCGAACAGGGTCAGATTTCTTCTCAGAAGTCGGATGACCAGGTGCCTCTGCCCAGTCATAAAGCGAAACAGGACAAACGTCGATGCATACGCCGTCGCCGGTGCATACATCCCAGTCAACGGCAACGTTGGTACCGTGGATGCCCAGCTTTGTCGGCGGTTCCACTGGGCCCCAAACTTTATGTCCGTTATGTTCACCTACAACTTGTCGTTTCTTTTGAAAATCAGGATCTATCGGCAAAAATGTTTCACCTACTTATATATTTCTCGTTAAGCGGCAAATATTAGGTTTTCTACTCTATCAGCAACCAATGCAAACGCCTTCAAAAACCATAATTTTATCGTGTAACTATAGTCAATGCTGATTAGCATGGGTAAGTATAATATGCCTCGTGGCATGCGTTATTCCACTCTTGAAGAGCGGAAAAGATTTTACACTGAAGAGTTTAGCCTCCCAAAAGTGCAAGGTTGGCTTGCGTTGCTTAAGGGCGAAATCAAATTTGCTGTGGTTATCGGCAGGCACACACGGATTTACCCGGAGAAGTATAAGGAAGACGCGAGCACCACAATAATAATAGATGACTATAAGAGCCTAAGTGACCTACGGGATTATCTAACCGAGTTTCTGCCTGAAGCAGCATATTATGACCGAAGCGTCTATGAAAACGACCATAAAACAGGGCAAGAGCTTGCGTTTGATCTTGACCCAGAAAACGTTACCTGCCCAATCCACGGGAGCCTCGCGGACAAGATGAAGCGGCACAAAGGCTTAAGCTTCTGCAAGATAGAGCTAAACATGGTTAAGGAGCAAGCAAGCCGTCTTTACGAGTATCTCGCAAATCAGTTTTCGAACATGAAGATTGTTTATTCAGGCAGAGGCTTTCACATCCATGTTTTTGACGAGGAAGCCTATGCGTTAAGCCCTAAAGAACGGAGGCAAATTGCTCGTAAAGTGAAAGAAAAGGGCTTCCAAATTGACGAGTGGGTAACCGCCGGCGGCATGCGGTTGATTCGGCTTCCCTACAGCTTGCACGGCTTAGTGTCGCGTATCGTGGTGCCGGTAGAGAAAAGCGAACTTGCCCGCTTCGACCCGGTACATGACGAGAGGTGCATACCCAAGTTTCTAAGCGAGACCAAGCTTATTTCTTGACTTCTTTTGCTTTTTTCTCCTTCTTCCCATAATAGTAATACTTTTTCTTCTTTTCAGCCTCTGCTTTTTTTGCTTTCGACATAAAACTCCCCTTAACACCTTATTCTTTCAGTGCAAATAAAAAGATTATCCAATAAGCCCAAATTGAAAAGTTTATTTGACATTACCGCATTCTTTACGTTTATAGAAGGCTTCTTTATGGAAAAGTTTGATGTTCTCGTTATAGGCTCAGGCTCTGGCATGATTATAGCTTCCGCGGCAGTTAACCAAGGCTTGAGAACAGCGGTTGTGGAAAATGGCCCAATGGGCGGAACCTGCCTAAACAGAGGCTGTGTCCCATCGAAAATGCTAATTTACCCCGCTGACGTCGCCGCCACCGTTAAGGAAGCAGTGAAGATAGGCATAAACGCAGCAGGCGTATTCATCGATTTTGAGGGCATAATGGAGCGGATGCGCCGCCTCGTCAACGGAGACTCCGCATCCCAAGCCCATGCAGTGGAAAACACGCCGAACCTCACATGGTTCAAAGAGACAGGCGAATTCATTTCCGATTACACAATGAAAGTAGGCGAGCACGTTATAACGGCAGAGAAAATTTTCATCGTTTCCGGCGCTCGCCCCTTGATCCCTCCGGTTAAGGGGATCAACAGCGTGGATTATTTGACTAGTGACACTGTGCTGGCTTTGAAAGAGCGGCCGAGCAGCATCATAATAATCGGCGGCGGCTACATAGGCGCTGAATACGGCCACTTCTTCGCAAGCATGGGCACAAAAACCACCATAATTCAGCGCGAGCCACGGATTCTGCCTGAAGAGGAGCCTGAAATTTCTGATTTACTGAAGAAGGAGATGGCAAAAAGAATAGAAGTTCACACGAGCTTAGAAGTTGTCGAGGTTAAGCAGCAGGGTAAAGTTAAAACGGTGGTCGCCAGAAGCCGCGAAAACAGCAGCCTAAGCGAATTCTCTGCGGAAGCCTTGATGGTTGCTGCGGGGCGGGTGCCTAACTCGGATATTCTTAAGCCGGAAAAGACAGGCGTAAAGCTGGATGAACGTGGCTACATAAAAGTGAACGAGTATCTGGAGACAGGCAAAAAGAATATTTGGGCTTTAGGCGACGCCATCGGTAAACAAATGTTCAAGCATGTTGCCAATTATGAGGCTGAAGTTGCTTGGCACAATGCCGTTCACGGCCACAAGGTGCCAATGGATTATTCAGCGGCGCCTCATGCGGTTTTCACTCATCCGCAAATTGCCTCGGTAGGCTTGAAAGAAGCAGAGGCTAAACGGCAGGGATACAAGGTAATGGTGGGCAAAGCCTTTTACCGCGATACCGCCATGGGCGCCGCCATGGGCAACCCCGAAGGATTCGTGAAAGTTATTGTGGAACAGAAAACTGGGAAAATATTGGGCGGCCACATAATAGGCCCTGAAGCCTCGATACTTATTCAGGAAATCGTTAATGCCATGGTTACCGAAGACCGAAGCTTCGCGCCGATAATCAGAGCCATGCATATTCACCCAGCATTATCTGAAGTTGTTCAGCAAGCATTCGGAAACCTTAGGCCTGCTTAGCTTTAACGGAAAGCTGCGCTTCTTCATGAGAAAAAAGTTATATTAATGGATACAAGAGAAATAGCGAGTGAAAACATGCCTTTTTCCAAAGTTTCAGGCAAGAATAATGCACACAAAGTTGTGGTATACGCCCTCAGCACGTGTGTATGGTGCAAAATGACTAAGCAGTTTCTGAAAGACAGCAATGTGGAATTCGAGTATATCGATGTGGATCTATGCGAGGAAAGCGAGAAAGCGAGAATTCGTGAAGAGCTTCAAAACAAGAGCGGCAGCTTAAGTTATCCCACGACGATTGTGGATGATAAAATAGTGATTGTTGGCTTTAGGAAAGATAAGCTGAAAGAGGCGCTGGGAATATGACGGAAATAACAATTGAGATGGTGCTTAAAAGAGCTGAAGCAGATGCCCAAACCTATGGATATTACTTAACTCCTGATCCAGATCTTCTTCAAGGGCTTCTTGAAGGGCTGAAAGTTAACGAGGAACGCTATGGTTACCCCTCCTGCCCGTGCAGGTTAGCATCAGGCAAGTTTGAGTATGACCGAGACATAATTTGCCCATGCGACTATCGTGATCCGGACGTCGCTGAGTTCGGCGCGTGTTACTGCCGCCTTTACGTGAGCAAAGATGTTTTTGAAGGCAAAAAAGAGCTACCGACTGTGCCAGAGCGTAGACCGCTGGAAAAGCAAAGTAGGGCTTACATGACTACATCAACATCTAAAGCGGAGACGGCAGCAGGGCAAACCCTGGTTTCGGTCAAGGCTGTGGAGAACGAAATGGCCAAGGTCAAACCGAAGCTGTGGTATTGCAGACAATGCGGTTACGTTGTTTTCAGGGATGAACCACCCTACATTTGCCCTGTCTGCAAAGCTAAAAGAGAAATGTTCGCGGAAATAAAAGCGCGAATCGACTTTATAGGGTAACCCTCTTTTTCCTTTATCTTGAAATTTCTGTTTGGCTACCTGCCCAGCTAAGAGTCTAATTTCAATTAAGCGGTTTCTCAGGTTTACGAGTGAATCTTGAGATTGCATTCCATTGCGGTAAGCCACAGTGCTTCGAAATAACTCTGAACTATTGCAAGAAGCGAAGGGTTATTTGACATTAAAACAGGAGTCTCATCAAGAGCCGCTGTCGCTGATACGGCAATACTTACTTCTTTCTTGTCGTAAATCGCTATGGCAGCCAAAAGGGACGTGCTTACGTATCTGAGATCGAAAAGAGGATTTTTCGGTACAACCCTTGCTATTTGTGTTAATGAATTTTCGTCATCAGGCTTATTTATAATTAACCTGAACTTCACACCTCTCTTCGATGCTTTCTCGCCAACTTCATAGAAATTAAAAAACATTGTATTAAATCTGTTCAATGGCGTAATAGCATCTAAACTTGTTTGGATGCTCTCAATTTTTCTTTTTAACTTTTTAGGAACTTCTTTTTCAGGAACCAAAATGAATTGAGAATCAGCCTCTTGAAGCTGTGCCTTTACGCTTGAATTTTCCTTTTTTAACTTTCGAAGTAGGCTGGCTGCTTTTTTCTGACTTTCCGAAATCTCGGCTTTTTTGCTTTCAATCAAAATGGCTAAGCAGTCCTCTATTGAAACGGGTTTAAACTCTGTTGGTCTAGCTATTATTTTTTCAACTAAACCCTTTTCTTGCAATTCGGCAAGCACGCGATAGACTTCCTGTCTTGCCATCTTTGAATACTTCGCGGTTGTTTTCCCAGATGCCTTCTCTAATTCGAGAAGTTCAATGTAGACCTTTACCTGCGAAGTGGTAAGCCCCAACCGTGTTAGAATTTGAAAAAGTTCTTCCTCAAACATTACTTTTTATTCTCCGCGAAAGATCTCTATTGTAATCACACGGGCGCAACAAGCGTTTTTGTCGCCACAAAGTGTTATGACCAATTAATAAATATCCAGCGGTTTAAAAATTTTATTGCTTTCTATAAAACTGAAGGAGAATGGAAATACATGAATCTTGCAAAAGGCAAAACAGTTGCGATTGTTTTGATTCTGCTGTTGGCAATATCTGCTGCGATCATTGCTGCTAACGTACAATTTGAAGCACACGCAATTGATATTCCAACGTTCTTATGGGTGACAGCTTCACCTAATCCCGTGGGCAGAGGCCAACCCTGTTACATCGGTGCGCAATTCAGTAAACCCCCGCCCACTACTACAGGGTGGACAGGAGACTTATATGAAAACGTAACCGTCGACATAATAGACCCCAACGGGCAAAAAACCGTTTATGGACCATACACCGCAAGCTCAGCCGCAGGTGTACAGTTCACCTTTACGCCCACAATAGCAGGTAACTACACTCTACAAGCCCATTACCCAGGAGAAATACTAGATGGCAGAAATTCCATGAACCCAACTCCAGGAGGTCAAATGCAGAGTCTGTGGGGTAGTAAAATGTTGCCCGCTGACAGCCCAATAGTTACTCTGGTAGTGCAGGAAGAACCCGTGGTGCCAATATACCAGACTCCGCCGCTTCCAACTGAATTCTGGACGCGACCAATATACGGAACTAACTGGCAATGGGGCGAGCTTGGAGCCAACTGGTTCGGATTAGGCGGATCAGGCATCGGCGCATTTGAATATGCCAGAAACTTCCAGCCGTATGGTACAGCACCAAACACTCCGCACATAATGTGGACGATGCAAACCCAATTGGGAGGCCAACCTGGAGCACCCATACCTGCTGACGAATCAAGCGAATATAGTTGTACGTCACTGCTTCAAAACTACTTTAAGCCACAATGCATCCTCAACGGAGTACTCTTCTACAATCTGTTTATGTACAGGGGTACTCTCTATGGCTGGAGAGCCGTCGACATTCACACAGGTGAAATAGTGTGGGAGCGCACACCAGGCGAAACAGGCAACGAAAGAATCGACTGGGGGCACATATTCAACTACAATAACTACCAAGAGTTCGGATCAGCCGCACACCTATACAGCGCACCTGGAGCCGGCGGATTCGGCGGCGCCGCAGCAAACTGGTTCGGAGTATACGATCCATTCACTGGAAGATGGCTAGCAAACGTTACAGATGTTCCAAGCACATCGAAGATAATCAATTACGATGCAAGTCTAAGAGGGGAAGTAGTCGGCTACTACGTTTCCGGCGGCAATCTAATCATGTACAACTATACCAAAATATTCCAAGGAACTAGCCTATTCGTTTCCGCAAGCGGCACCATCAACGCCTCATCACGCAATCCCATCGTGTGGTCTGTGAAACTTCCAACAACATTCAACGGCGACACCATCAGCCTCAGCATCGCCGCAGTAACCTCAGAAGTGGTACTTATGCGACAGGTGCCCGGCGCGGTCTCTTGGCAAGGAACAAATCCGGGCTACTCGTACGACGCAGGCTACGACGCAAAAACAGGTGCACTACTATGGGGTCCGATAAATCAGACAGGGATATGGAATCCATATGAAGACACGTCCTTCCTTTGCGCCGGAGACGGCTACTACGTGCTGCACAACAAGGATAGGAATTTAGCATATGGCTTCAGTCTAAAGAACGGTCAAAAGCTATGGGGTCCAGTTCAACTCAAAGGCGGCGGCTATAGTGGCGTCTACCGCTTTGGCATAATCGGTTACGGAAAAGTCTACATCTCTGACCTCGGCGGTTACGTGAACGCCCTTGATCTTGAAACAGGCAAAATTGTGTGGACCTTCTTCCGCGGAAGCGCTGGATATGACACACCCTTCGAAAGTTACCCGATTTTCGGCTATAACACGCAAAGTTTGGCTGACGGCAAGCTATTCCTTACAGAAGGCATCATGTACACTCCGCCAATGCACCCATCTTATCGGCTTGCAATAAACTGCACTGATGGAACACTAGTATGGAAGATATTACAGTACGCTTGTACGTGCACGGGTCCTATAGCAGATGGCTTCTTGATTTCATGGAACAGCTTTGACAACCAAATCTACTGCTTCGGCAAAGGACCAACCGCTACCACGGTTACAGCGTCACCGTCGGTTTCAGTGGAAGGCAGCAGCGTACTAGTAACTGGAACGGTTATGGATAAATCTGGCGGCACGAAGCAAGACGTTATCACGACACGTTTTCCAGATGGGCTTCCAGCAGTTTCTGACGAGAGCATGGAAGCATGGATGGAGTACGCGTACATGCAGCAGGTCAAGCCTACAGATGTTAAAGGCGTTGAAGTTACAGTGACCGTGCTTGACCCGAACCACAACTGCTACGAAGTGGGCAAAACAACAACCGACGACAAAGGCTTCTTTAAGCTTGCATTCACTCCTCCAGTGCCAGGCGAATACTCCATTTATGCCACGTTCTCTGGGTCAGAGTCATATTACGGTTCCAGCGCAGAAACCGCCATATACGTGGAAAGCGCACCACCAGCAACACCACCACCAACACCTACGCCAGCACCAATGACAGACACATACGTCTTAGGCTTAGGTGCAGGAGCAATAATCGCAATTGTAATAATCGGGCTAGCAATCATCCTAATGCTCCGAAAACGGTAAGCAACAAAAACCGCAAAATCCACTTTCCCCTTTTTTAGTTTATTAGCCGGCTTGAGCTGATTCAAACGCAATAGAGCAAGGGCGGAAAAAGGAAAACAGCGCAAAAGGGGCAGTAGGTCTTGCTTTAAGTAAATTCCATTTCTCAGGTCTTTGCATTGATTTCGATTTCAATTTTTTTCCAGTCGTCTTTTACGCCTTTCAAAGAAGTCACGGCGCCAACTATTGTGCCGCTTAATATTTTTTCCACGAATTCGTTAAGTGGAATTTCTTTGCCATCAACCCTAAGCTTCAAACTCATAAAGTTTCACCTCATATAATGTTGCTACGTTTGGCAGTAAAAGTTTTTGTAGAAAGAAACGAACCTATACAGAGAGGCATGTAGCCATGAAAAAGCCTGAAGTTTATCTTGAACCCAAAGAACGAGTCTTGAAAATAATTGAGCTGTTGGATAAGGAACATGCAGACGCAAAAATTGCTTTGAATTATACTAATCCGTTGGAACTGCTAGTGGCGACTATGCTTTCTGCCCAATGTACTGATGAACGCGTGAACATGGTAACAAAAGCGTTGTTCAAAAAGTACAAGCGTGCAGAAGACTACGCGCAGGCAGATTTAAAGGAGTTAGAGCAGGATATAAAATCCACAGGCTTCTATCATAACAAGGCAAGGAATCTGAAAAAATGCTGCCAAATGCTGGTTGAAAAGTACGATTCGCAAGTGCCGAAGACAATGGCTGAGTTGCTTGAGTTGCCAGGCGTTGCGCGGAAAACGGCGAACATTGTTTTATCTAACGCTTTCGGCGTCGTGGAGGGCATAGCGGTGGATACACATGTCTGCAGACTTGCGCAGCGGCTTGGCTTATCTAACACTGATGACCCTGATAAAATTGAAAAAGACTTGATGAATATTGTTCCACGAGACAAGTGGGCGCGCATCACGGATTTGCTGATTTTTCATGGCAGACGCGTGTGCGCGGCAAAGAAGCCTGATTGCCCAAAATGCGTGTTAAACAAGATTTGCCCTTCAGCCTTCACCTTCGGCTGAAAACATCAGGAATTTATAAGCCATCAGTGTTTATTACCATATGAGGATTTGAAATGGCTGCTGCACTAAAGGTTGGTGACAAGGCACCTGACTTCACATTACCCGACGCGTATCTGAAAACGGTAAGTTTAAAAGATTTTATAGGCCGTAAGGTGGTTTTAGCCTTCTTTGTAGGTGCCTTTACTTCGGTCTGCACCAAGGAAATGTGTGCCTTTCGTGATGCAATGGCCAGATTAATCAATCTAAAAGCGCAGGTCATAGGTATAAGCGTTAATGACCCGTTCTCCAATAGAGCGTTTGCAGAGAAGAACAAGCTGCCTTTTCCAGTGCTAAGTGATTATAAACGTGAGGTTATACAAGCCTACGGTGTTGAGCTGAACGATTTTGCTGGCCTTAAAGGCTACACGACGGCAAAGCGTGCAATTTTCGTTATAGACCAAAATGGTGTAATACGTTATTTGTGGATAGCGGAAAATTCTGAAGTGGAACCGAACTATAGTGAAGTAGAGGCTGTGCTCGAAAAAATCGCTTAATTTACTATAATAAACTATGGAAATGGGCTATTTTTGAAAAGTTCTTTTCAGACTTCAAGTTTTTCAGCTTTGTTTGTTCTTCAAAAAGTATATAAAAGAACATAAATAGTTATTAGCATCGTAAATCTGATGTTTAATGTTTGTCGGTGAATTATTGAGTGGCCTTTGAAATCCAAGAATTACCTGATGTCATAAAAATAATTGTTCTGTTAAACCTTAAAAAAGGTAAGCGGCTGCAAAAATCCGTGCTTAAGCGTCGACTTGACAAAGTCTGCGCAAGCTTTACCTGCATCGAGATGAGTGAACTTGAAAAAGCCTTGAAGGAAATGGAAGCCGAAAAACTAATCACTGAGCAAGAAGGTGGTGTTCAGCTAACGCCACAAGGCGTAAGGCTGAGTAAAGAATGGGAAAGCTTGCTATTAAAAAAGGAGCCTATTCTTGAGGTTGTCGCGGGGCTTGTTGATGGCTCGATAACCGGGCTTGTAGTAATTTTATCCACCTTCATAGCCGCGTTGACGACGCGCATGGCAATTTTTGCAGCTTTTCTGACGTTAAGCGCTGTGGCCATCACTAACTTTTCCAGTTTCCTTTTAGGCGGCATAACCGAAGATTTGGCTGACATACTCACGCTGCAGAACTTGATGAATTACAGTTTAAGCGACATCCCAGATAAAAAAGAGCGCGACAAATCGCTGCTTTTGCTAAAGAAGCTTTTCACCGTGTTAAATAAGGAGATACATCGCTCCAATCTTTACGCGGCGATAATCTGCGGTGCCACCACGTTCATAGCAGGCAGCATACCCATAGCAGCTTTCATTGTTTTACCCAGTCCTTTAGACGTTATCGTGTCTTTGTCAATAGTTGCCTTTGTTGTAGGTTTCTTCCTAGTTCGTTACCGCTCAAAAAGGACTCGTGTTAACTGGAAAATAACATTCTTTGAAACCATCGTAATCATCTTAATTGCAACCGTTGCATCTTTACTGCTGGGCGGCATCGCATAGAAAAAAGCTTGTTCAGTATGAAGTATTCATTTATTAAAAATTGCTGCGCCACAGTTGGCGTCGTGAGGGCTTTAATTAACGTCAGTTTTCAACTTTGGTTAGCGAACATTCTGCTATAAGCGTTTTAGTTTTGGCGGTTGTTTAGCTATCGATTTAAATTGAACGGCAGAAAGCGCATATTTCTGCTGATGGGTGAGGGGTCTTTTTTTGGCATGGTTCGCACATTAAGCCTTTTTCGCGGATAATTTTGCATAATCGGCAAAAAAGTTTCAGGATTTCGCTTTGTCGAGCTTTCTCGTGTAAGAGTGTATTTACCATTTGGTCTATGAGAGCTTGGACTTCTGGTACGTTTTCGATTTGTATGATGTTTCCTCTGTTTTTTGTTGTGTATCTGCTTATTGCGGATTGTGATAGGCCGAGGATTGTAGCGACTTGTTGTTCTTTCATTCCGTGTTTTTCCACGAAGTTTCTAGCTATTAGGGCTTTTATGGCGGGTAAAACGGTTTTTACTCCGATTTCGCAGGGTAGTAGCATTTGTTCACCAGTTTGTCTATTTCTGTTAGAAACATATATAAATATGACGTGTGTCATAATTTTTATGACGCGTGTCATGTCGGGACACCTCAAACAAAATTTTGCACCCCAATCTCTCACTCCTTTACCCGACAAGACACGCGCCAATAACAAAAAAGAGCCGGCGATGCGCCTTGACAACCTGCAGAATTATAGAGAAAAATCACAATTTAGGAGAAATACTTCGAAACTTGGCGAATAGATGCAGAAACTGCGCTCCACCAACACCACTTGAGTGCGTAGCACATTGCGATGTTTGGAAACTGAAAAATGAGCTTAGAAAACTACGCGAAATCATGGAAGACACAAATTTCATGCGAAACCTTCTCAACGTTTTGAAAAATAAAACGCGTTTGCACATTTTAACTGCCATTGCAAAAGGAGCTTATTCTATGAGCCAACTACGCCAAGAGCTTAAAAAAACAGGCAACACGCACAGTGAAGCTATTATTTACAAAGTGTATCTGCAGCCATTAACAACTCTCGCTTTGGCGGCGGAAACCCAAAATCAATATTACGCAACAGTATTCGGCTGCAGACTTGCGAAACTGCTCGATGGTTTCGCGGATTTCGTTAACTTTTTACCAGCACATTCAGAATGTCATGAGGAGACACTTCTTGCGATATTACTGTCTGGCTCTAAAACCTTTCAAGACTTGACGTTGCTCGTTCCTCCAAACGTTGCATCGCGCATTTTGAAACGATTAAAAACTGCAGAATTAATAGAAACTCCTAAAGAGCGAGATTACGTGTTCTTCTTCAAGTCTAAACGCGACCCTGAAAAGGAAAACCTCTCCGTAACCGCGCGGAAAGTCTACGATGCAATTCCTGAAGAAGGCATTTCAGCGAAGAAACTTTCTGAGAAAACTGGGCTGTCTACGCGGAGAATCTACTTGTACTTGCGGCGATTAAAAGGAAAAAAACTTGTGTTCGTGAGAAGAACGCCTAAAACGTATGGCTTAACAGCTAAAGGCGTAAAATTGGCATCTCTGCTGCAGAGACTTCAAGAGCTAGTTGAGGAAGTTTGGAGTTCAGCAGAGCAGATAATCAACGGCGAGAACGCCTAAACCGTTGAGGAAACGCGGAACTCCGTGCAATTTTTTAAATCTAGACCATTAAGAAGTGGCTTGAAGGCAGCATATAACCAAGAAATTACCTATTAAAAGAGAGTCTTTGGTTTGGGCTGCAGCATTTTCACTTGCAGAGGCGGCGTTGCAATGTATATAAGGGTGTTATGTTTTCTTTCTATGTCAGAGTTTGGTTTGTATGGTTGAAAATGTTAGGGAACTTCTCAAGGCGCATGAGGGCATTACACGCGAGGTTTACTTGGACAACGAAAACTCCACAATAGTGCCGCAGGCTGTTGTCGACGCCATGCTACCCTACTACACTCAGCGGGCCTATGGCAATCCGACACTTACGCATAAGCCCGGCTGGGAAGCCTTCGAAGCCATAATGACGGCGGCGCAGAAAATCAGCCGCTCAATAGGCGCCAAAATCCTCGAGGAGTTAACGTTCACGCCTGGCGAGACAGAAGCTAACAACTTGGCGTTGATGGGCGCTGCCTTCGCCAACAAGCACCGCGGCAAGAAAATCGTGATATCCGCCATCGAACCCATAAACGTCCTGCATGTGGCGGAGTTGTTGCAGAAATTCGGCTACGCGGTAAGCAAAGTGCCCGTGGACGGTGAAGGCTTCATCAACCTCGAACGGCTAAAGGAGGCAGTGGACAGGGAAACGGTGCTTGTAAGCATCGCCGCCGTAAACAATGAAATCGGCACTGTTCAGCCCATCAAGGAAGCCGTAGACATAGTAAAGGACCGAAATCCCGACGCACTGTTTCACACTGACGCCTCAGACGCTTACGGTCGTGTCTCCTTCAACGTGCAGGCGCTGAGGGTGGACTTGGCAACCGTAAGCAGCTACAAAATTCTCGGGCCACGCGGCATCGGCGCGCTTTACGTGCGGGAAGGCGTAAACGTGGACAAGATTCTCGAAGGCCAGATAGGCACGCAGAAGCTCTGGCCCGGCGTCGAGAACACGCCGCTTATAGCAGGCTTCGCAAAAGCCTCCGAACTGGCCTTTCAAGATTTCGAAGCTAACGTGAGCCGCATGCGCCGGATGCGCGACAAACTCGTAGATGGCATATTCGCCAAACTTACAGACGTAAGGCTTAACGGCCCCGTGGGCGATAAGCGTGCGCCGGACAATGCCAACATCAGTTTCATGCGCTGCGAAGGCGAAGCCCTAACAATTGAACTAAGCCTCAAAGGCGTCTACGTTTCCAGCGGAAGCGCCTGCAGCCGCCGGCTACTCCAGCCCAGCCATGTGCTCGTTGCCATAGGCCGCAAATTCAGCGAAGCCCACGGCAGCATACTCATGAAAACCACGCGGTACCACACAGAAGAAGATATAACCTATGTTCTAGACGTATTACCCACAGCTGTTAACCGCATAAGAGGCATAGTAGGCTCCACAGGAGTTGACTAAAATGTCACGTGTACCCCTACCATACACTCAGAAAGTGCTTGACTTATTCAGAAACCCTAAGAACTTGGGCAAGATGGATGACGCCAATGTCGTCGCTGTAGCGGGCAATCCCGCCTGCGGAGACATGATAACCTTCTACATGAAAATCAACGAGCAGGAGATTGTGGAAAAAGCTACTTTTGAAAGCTATGGCTGCGCCGCCAACATTGCAACCGCAAGCATAGTCACTGAAATGATAAAGGGCATGCATCTTGAAAACATCTGGAAGGACATAACTTGGCAGAGAGTAACTGAGGAAGTAGGCGGCCTGCCAAGCGTCAAATTCCACTGCGGTGTCCTAGCCGTAGGCGCCGTCAAGCGGGCAATCCGCAAATATTACGAGCAGAAAGGCGTGGTGCCAGTCTGGCTGCCTAAAGAATTAACTTTCGAGGAAAAGCAGGCGCTAGAAGAGGAAGAACTCGCCGAACGCTTATCCAGAAGACTGCGCACAACGGAGGAAAAACAATCCTAGACCCATACAAAATCCGCGAAGACTTCCCTATCCTAAAGAGGAAGATAAACGGAAACCCGCTGATTTATTTTGACAACGCCGCGACAACGCAGAAGCCACTCCAAGTAATAGACGCCCTACGAGAATACTATGAGAGCCACAATGCCAACGTCCACCGAGCCGTGCATACGCTTTCGCAGGAAGCCACCGAAATGTATGAAAACGCCAGAAGAGAAATCGCCAACTTCATAAACGCACGTGACACAGCAGAAGTAGTTTTCACACGAGGCACCACCGAAGCCATCAACCTAGTCGCCTACGCATGGGGTCTCCACAACCTGAAAAAAAGCGACGAAGTGCTACTGTCGCTTATGGAGCACCACAGCAACTTAGTGCCATGGGAGCTAATCGCGAAAATAACCGGCTGCACAGTAAGATACGTTAACGTAAACTCTGACGGTACGCTGGACTACACTGATTTAGAAAACAAAATCTCAAGCAAAACCAAGCTCGCCAGCTTCAGCCACATCTCAAACGTCAGCGGCGTAATCAACGATATAAAGCGCATCGCTAAACTCGCCCACGAAAACGGCGCGCTCGTGCTCGTAGACGCAGCCCAATCTGTGCCGCACATGCCCGTGGACGTTAGAGACCTAGGCGCTGACTTCCTTGCCTTTTCGGGGCATAAAATGCTGGGGCCAACAGGCACAGGCGCGCTGTACGCTAAGCGGCATCTGCTCGAGGCTATGGAGCCATTCCACGGAGGCGGCGAAATGATACGGGAAGTAGTCTACAACCAGAAAATAGGCCGCTGCAGCATAGACTGGAATGAGCCGCCATGGAAATTCGAGGCGGGAACACCCAACATAGGCGGCAACATAGCGCTTTCAGAGGCAGTCAAATACCTCAAGCGGATAGGCATGGAGAAGGTGCTGGCGCACGAGAAAATGCTGACCGAATACGCCATAAAAACGCTTCAGGGCTGTTGCAGCAAACTTGAGCTTTACGGCACCACCGACGCCAAGCTGAAATGCGGCATAATTCCCTTCGGCATAAAGGGTTTATCATCGCATGATGTAGCGCTTTTACTTGACAATTACGGAGTCATGATACGCAGCGGCTACCACTGCGCGCAGCCTCTGCATCAAACGCTTAAGCTGCAATCCTCCGCTCGCGCAAGCTTCTACATCTACAACACACGCGAAGAAATCGATCGCCTCGCAGAAATCTTAAGGGAGATCGAACAGCTCTAATGCCAACGGTTGAAGATTACGTGGCGAGAATTGAAGAAACATGCGGTGAAGAAAAAAGCGCCATAGTCACCCTCAAATACAACAAGAAAGACGAGGCGCTAGCTAAAATCCGCGGCAAAGCACAGCTAAAAAGCTCACTTTCAGGCATCATCTTCGAATTCGCCTTTCGCGATGTGACATTCCGCGCGTTTCCCAGCGGCAAAATCATCTTTAAAGGCATCAAAAACAAAGAGCAACTTCAAGAAATTTTAGCGGCCTTGCTCCTTTAGCAAAGTAACAGCCATTTGCAAGTCTAAACAGCAGAATTTTTTCGCTTAACTTCGCCTAGTACAGCCTTCGGCAACTGCCGCGCTTCTTTATCGATGGCCATTAGCACTGCAAGGTAAACTGCGCCGCCTATGGCAGTCCAAGCCAAAGTTGTTGATATTTTATTTGTATAGGGCAAAAGCGATAACACAGCGCCCATGGCAGCGGAAGCCAACGCATACTTTGCTATGCTCTTCCATGGTATTGTAATCTTGATCATGCTGCGAACCATAGCAACCAGAATTAGGAACATGAGGAACCGCGCCGCGGCGTTGATGGCGCAGACGGAAAAAGCCGCTAAAAACGGCTGATGAAACGCGTAAGTGGTCAAAACGAAATAGGTCGACGGAATCGTTATAGCAAAATGCAAGTAAGAAAGCGAATAAAGCAAGAATAATTTGCTTCGCACCATTGACTTGAAGGACAAGCGCTCGCGATCAACTGTTTCAACGCCTACGACGACAGAGCTATAAATGCTGGACACAACCGAAACAAGCGAATCCAACGCCAAAACTACGAGAACAAGCTCCGCGCCTGGATACAACGCAGTAGTTTCAGTTCTTAATAAAACTATGTATGAGCTTGAAAGGGCTATGGCGCCAACACTCATTGGAAGCGCAAACATCAACACTGACTTCAAAGAAGTGGTTATATCCTCACTTTTTCCATCCGCCAAAAGCTTTGGATAAAGCGCATAAGATATGGCACCAGAATACGTGATAACGTTTGCAATCTGCAGTGCTGCATAGTATATGTCCATGCTGCCGTAGCCTCCGTAGTAAAATAGCATGATAAAAACGAAATTTGCAATTACGCCGCCTACAACGCTGTATATGACGAGTACTGAGCCTTTAAGCCACTCTTTTAAATAGCCCAATTGCATGGGCTGCTTCCACTGGTCGGCAAGAAGCCATGCATAAAAGGTTGCTTGCGCGGCTAGCGCAATGATGGTGGCCACTACCGCGCCTAGAAGAGGCTGTCCCAACTGGATAATTATCACGTAGCCCACAATCACCCTGAACAACTGCTGTAAGATCAAGCCGTAACCCATATACTGTGGCGCGCGCGCTTGAATACACGGCTCAAAAAGCCCAATTAAATATGCCTCGATAATCTGAACTGACACGATTAGATAAAATGGCAAGTATGCCTCTGGATGGGCTACACCTGCTTCCGCAAGGAGAGACGGAAGCATAATGGGGATAATTATGAGGTATGCGGTTGTAGCTATTAAGGAAAAAATCAAATTTATTGTAAGCCCGGTTTTGGCTGCGCCTTCCTTTTCTCTTGCGACGCAGCGCATGACCCAGAAGGGCACGACGCCGGCCATCAGCGTGAAGTATGGGATAAGGGTGTTGATGTTTCCCCAGATGGCGTATTCAGGGCTTTCCGCCGCAATTGACCGACCAAGCATGAATTGAAAAATAAGCCCCGTGGCAACGCTGAGTAGTTTTGCAGCGAATATAACGTAACCCGAGTATTGCAACCTGATTTCTTTTTTTGGCAAATCGTCACCCTTTTTTTCAATTCGTTTGATTGCACGTGAATCTAGTATTTAATTTTGTGTGTTGCGTCTTTTCTGCCGCCAAGTGTGCGTGCAAATAATAAACGTGGTTTTCAAGCTGTTTTTTAAAAGGGTTATTTCAAAAAGCTACGGAGAATCGCTTTTGCTTCGGCGATGTGCATATTCTTTATGGCTAAACGCTTCTGTCTCGAGGTTAATCCCGAAACTATTTCGACATCACTGTGGAAAAGCCTTGAAAGTTCCTTTATGAGCTCCTTGTTTACCTTGCCCTTTACGGGCTCTTCCGTGCAGAGGACTGTAATCTCATCGCCCTCAAGATTGACGCTGAACCGCGGCTGGTTTGGCTTGACAAAAACTTCGATGAGCGTGCCCTCTTTTGTTTCAATGAGCTTCATGTAGTTGCGCACTCGGTTTCGGCTTTATCCCGTTTGCGCTGTAGCGCCCAACTGAACTTTTTACGCAATGTGGCGGGATAAAACTTTTCCAAGTCAAAATTAACTTTCCGCGCCCACTCCACGTAAGCCATTGGATTAATGTAAGACTTAAGCGACGTCCCCAAGTTGTACTCTTTCGTAAGCCTTGTCAAATCCAGATCCAAGCGTGCTTTTTCTATGCGTGTTTCAAGCGCCGCGGTTTTCTTACCTTCCGCTTTCTTCTGCGCCAGCTGCGCCTCCATCTCCTTGAGCTTGGCTTCTTTTTTGGCTAGGCGCTCATCAAAGTTGGGTGGAATCTTGCGCTTGTGATTAGCCACTTCAGCCACTTTCAAATTAGCCATTTTCGCATAAAATTTTTTAATGTACTCGGGATCTTCTTTTTTCACGCCACTTTTAGCCAGTTCCTCGCGCAGCGTTTTCGTGCATCTCCAAGTGCGGAATACTTTGGCGGTTAACCCAGGCATCTTCTCAGAGAGAAAGCGGGAAACCTTCTTGGAATCTACGCCTTCAAACAAGTACTCTTTGCATGTTTTCATGCATTCGCTGATGTTTCTGATGACTGACGGTGGCGCTTTCATGCTTTTTATCCAGCGTACGGAGTCTTTGCCTAAAAAGTCAAAGTGCAGGGTGTCGCCTTCGATTTTGATGTGCTCTGGCCTAAGCGTAATTGCGCCTACCGTGTCGGCTTCATCAGGGTCTTTTTCGTCGCCTACCCTCATGTTTGGGCCCAAGATAAGCCAGCAGACCGTGGCAATCTTCCTTCTCTTTTCATCTTTAGAATCAAGATTTTTGAGTATATGCTCCTCGATTTTGCTTATTTGCTTGCCCAGAGTCTCGGCCTTTTTGAATTTCTCTTTTTCGCGGTTCTGTTTAAGAAACGCGGAGTCGCTGAACCAGACGTACTTGATTTTTCCCGTGAGTTTGTCTTCCCACTTTGCCAAGTACATTTTATCTGGTTCCCACACGATGGCTTTCCAGTTTCCCGGTGGCCTTGGGCTGTCAGGAGAGAGGTTCAAGATTATGTCCTCTTCACGTGGCCCCTCTTTCCATCTGCCACGCTGGGGGTGATCGCCTCGTCCTGCGAAGAGGCATGAGGGCTCGGCGGTCCAGTTGGCGATTTCCAGTTTTTGCCCGTCAACCTCGGCGAAGCCATAATAGGCTTTCAGTTTCTCTCTTATCGCTTTTCGTTCAGCGGCTTTCTGCTTTTTCTCAGCAGGAGTCATTGTCTCCTTGAGGAGCTTCTCTTGTTTCACAAAATCCAAAATTTCAGTAAAATCAATATCCTGATGGATCGCAGAATCAGGGTTACCAATGTCTTTTCCATCCGAATTCTCTATTTTCTGCAAATATTCTGCGGCGAAACCCGCTAAAAACTGCATGGAAGGATTTTCATGTTGCAGCTGCTCCAAAAATTCGCGCATAAAATTTCTCATGAAAACCTTGTCTGGCGGCGACAAAGCAGACTGCCGTTTCTTTATCCATGCAATAGCCATCTGCTCGCTTTTCGGCGTGAGCTTTACCGCTTGACCTCTAATTTTGACGCTAAAGCCTTTGTAGTCATATTGTGGAACGTATATTCCGTTATGCTTTAGGCTTTTCATATTGTGTTTCATTAAGCAAACCTCTTAGAGTATTTGGAAACCTCATTTTGCCACAGGACTTTCCGCTTTTTGTGGTTTTACAAGAGATGGCTTCTTTTTCAGTCTTTTTTGTTGCTTAAAAATGTTACATACCACGCGCTATAAATCAGCGTCGAAATTTTTAGAAGCTCTTACTTGCTGAAGCCGCCTATAGAGTTTTTCCACAATTTCCCTTTCCACGTAACCCTTATGCGGCCGGAAGCCGCCTGAGAAGCCGCCTGGAATGTGCAGAAGCTCGTGGATAAGAGTTTTCTCTTTTTCTTCTTTGGACATTTTGTCGTAAATCTCTGATATCACCTCAATCGTGTAAGATGGCGGGAGGTTCAGAACGTCTTGCCAGAGTTTTCCTAAACCATGGATGCGGGCGATTGTGCGTTTGGCTTTAGAGCCTTTGCTTCGGACACAGAAGACGAATTGCGGCACGACATGGTGAAGGTTTAGCGCAGCGGCAATCGCGTCTACCTGCTTTTTTACGTCTGGAGCGGCATAGTATTTTATGGGCATATTTCTCATCTTCAAGTTTAATAGGTGAATTATCCCTTTTAAGTTAAAAAGGTTACAACTCACCCTTTAGCTAATTCGGCGGCTTGGCTAAGAACCCTTTTATCTTCAGTTTGACTTAGTATTTTTCGCCGGATGATGAGAAGGCATTAGCTTGACCGTTGCGGATGAAAGTTCAGAGTTACTCGGACGGCAATTAGCCAACGCGACCGCGGCATCCGATGCGGGTAAACAGTAATTTTTAATAGGCTTGGAAAACATTCTTTTTCACTATTTGTATGGAATATGAAGGGAGAATATGAGGACAAGTTCAGGCGCTAAAATTGTGCTTACCGCTTCAGCAACGGAAATGAGCGACTTTTTCAATAACCCTTTCATGGCTTTTTCCGCCGGCTTCGCTTTAGGGCCTATCCCGCTTAGCGTCGCCAGAAAATCGCTTTATCCGCCAGTGCCGCGTTGTCCCGATGGCAGAGCCAAGTATGCACCTTACGGTTTGCGAAAAGTTGAAGCCATGCTTCTGGAAAACGGGTTCTCCGAGTCCGATGTAGTTGTAGTGCATCCTTTTGATTTAGAGGATTTTGTGGGACCAAACACAAAGGTTGTCGGCATTTCTTCGATGGATCCCACAGGCATGGGTTACGTCAGCAAGACCTATTCCTCGGTTATCGGCGGCGGCGAATCAATGAACGCTACAGAGTTCCGAAAGCTTGTGACCCACTCAAGCATCAAAAAGTTCAAGCCGAAAGTGATTGTTGGCGGTTTTGGTTCTTGGCAGCTGGAGCGCAAGCAGATGACTGACAAATACGGCGTGGACTGCGTCGTCATCGGCGGAAACCCTAACGTTATAGTTGAAGTTTTTAAGAAGGCGGTAAACGGAGAACCGCTTCAGCGTGTAGTTCGCGCCGACGAGAGCATGAACGACTGGGATTATGGAACCATGCCGTTGGTTAAGCATGCCGCCGTTCACGGTGAAGTGGAAATCTCCAAGGGCTGTGGCCGCAACTGCCAATTCTGCACGCCTACCATGCAGACCCGCGTGGATGTGCCGCTGGACCGCGTTATGCAAGAAGTTGAGGTGACCACAAGAGAAGGCAGCGACCACATAACTTTGATTACGGAAGACATTTTTCTGTATGGCGCTAAAAGCAAAAGTTTCATCCCCAACAGAGAGGCAGTGGTGAAGCTGGTAAAAACCGTTGGAGATCACCCAGCTGTCAAAAGCATCCAAATCTCTCACATGTCTTTGGCGCCTGTAGTTAATAACCCTCAGATGATTAAGGAATTAGCTGAAATACTAATTGAGCATAGTTGGTATTCGCTTGGCAGTAAACCCATAGTCACCGCTGAGACAGGCATAGAAACGGGCAGCGTTCGGCTTATGCGGAAGTATATGGCGGGCAAAATGCTGCCGTACAAGCCTGAGCAGTGGCAGGAAATTGTTACCAGCGCTTTCGGAATATTAAACGATAACGAGTGGTGTCCACTGGCGACTTTGATAATTGGGTTGCCAGATGAGAAGGAAGAAGACGTCTTAGCCACACTTGAGCTCATGGATAAACTTAAAGATTGCAAGGCGTTTTATGTGCCGCTGTTTTTCGTGCCTCTAGAGAATTGTATGCTGATGAATAAGAAGGGTGCGGAGCTTGATTCGCTGACGAGAGCAAGATGGGATTTCTTCATCCGCTGCTGGGAATACAACATTAGAATTTGGAAACCTACCTTCCTAGAAAACCGCGTACGCGATCCAATGCTCTATAAGTTCATAAACAACGTGTTCATTCCAAGCTTCGGCAAACTGGCAGGCATCTATTACGGCTGGACACGGAGCGAGCAACTGAAAGAAGCTTTCTGGCGATTAAGCCAACCTCAAATAACAGCAACCGCATAGCTTACAAAATGCGCCAGCAGCGCCAGCTAAGACTGCGGCTTCAAGCTGACCCCTGCTGCTGAGCCTTAATGGTCTTGCGTGCATAAGTGATGTAGCCTGTATGCCCAGTCATAATCGTGTGCGGCCTCGTTTTTCCCCGCTCAACTTGCATGCTTCGCATGAGGCACTCTAC
>JAWCMT010000018.1:0-7479 GCA_038849555.1 Bathyarchaeia archaeon
AATAAGAGTCGACAAGTAAAATCGTACTTATTAAAATCGAAAGAATAACAACAAGTTGACCTCAGCCCTTGTTCTTTCTTTTTACTTCGACTAATTGTTTTTTCTCTCTCTGAAAGAAGAAAAACACGTTTTTCGTATGTCGGTGTTTTTCTTCTTCTAACGTTTGCTCGCCAAAAATCAATGCTAACAACTGCTTATGTCACGGGCCATTACTGAGAAAAACGAAAGGCTCAAAAAGATTAAGAAAGGTAGTATGCAGAAAAAAATATTTTTTTCTATGCACTACCTTGAATAGTCTCTGATGCAAAAACCGAAACGGTTGGCTTAAAGTCACGAAGAAAAGCTCGTACATGAAACAGTGAAAACTTTTTACGGCGATTTTGGCGTTCAACCTTTCTAAGCATCATAGCCAGTTATTCTAGCATCTTTTGGAGCTGTTCAAACATGACCTGCTGAACGGCTTTTGCCACATAATCTGCCCTCTGCTCAAAATCCTGAATATCGTCAATTTTCCATTCTGCAAGTTTCCTGTCAACAGCCTTAATCAAATCGTCGTGAGCAAATTTGTCTCTATGGCTTTTTAACCAAGCAACGGAGACAGGCGAAGCCATGTTCATCAGACTTTGAACAAAGCGTCTTCTCTGCTCAGTTTTTTGCTCAGCGTTTACTCGTGGCTGAGGACTCTTGGCTTTCAAGGAATAGTTGAGCAGGAGAGTTAGTTCTTGTTTCATTTGCTGACCCTCTTCGTCAGGTTCATTCATGAAAAGCGAGAAACCCTCTGCAAAATCAGTTATACCAAGTTTCATCAATTCATTAAAACCAGTTTCTTCAGTTTCTTGGAGGTCATTCATTATTGTCTCTTCTGTTTTTAATTCAAGGTTGAAACCGCGAGAACCGAGCTCCTTTATGAGAGTTACAAATGCACTAAATTCGTTTCTATCAGCATCAATCCTTCTTCTAACATAACCCTCGTTGTAAATTTTAAGCAGAACGGCTAGTTTATTACCTTTAAAACTAGGGTTATCTAAGATTTTTCTGAGTTTTCCCGTTTTCTGAAACTCGGGCATTGTTAGGCACGCTATTACTCCTTTGGCTGTCAACACTTTTTCTATTTTCAGGGTGCCCTTTTCATTAGTTGTTCTCACCGACTTCAACAAACCTAATTCTTCGAGCTCCTGCAAAACATCATGGGCAGTCTGACCGCCAATCCTTGGAAAACGATCTCCAGAGCCTTTGGTTAGATCGTACTTCGTAACGCATCCTTTTTCGGCAACTCTTGCCAAGACAGCCAAAAGAGTTTTCATCCTTTCTTTAGAGTTTGCATGCACATTGGTTCTGTTGAAGTCAAGGCTTGGAAACAAACAGAGAATTTCTTCATCTACACTAAGCAGCACGTTTGGTTTTTCCTTTACACTATGTCTTATCGTGGTGTCTATTCTCCATGCTATCTATAGACACGATGCTGTCTATCTTACCAGACATATTAATACCCTGTCTTTTTATGTCTTACCGTGAAGTACATGTCGAACAGCACCGTTAGTGTAAGAATGCTGGAAGACGATAAAGCCTTGCTCGAAAGAGTCTGCAAGGCTCGAGGGGAAGACATCTCAGATTTTGTAAGGCGCTCTATCCGTAAGGAACTGGCGCGTTTATCTTTTCTTTCACCCGTAGAAAAGAAAGCACTTGGGCTAAAGACAAAACATCAAAGTGACCAAATTCACTAGACCCTAACCTCTCGGAAAAAAGCTCACTCAAACCAGCAAAATAACTTGGCGCTGAAAATAATCACCACAAAAGGAGATGCGGGGACTGACTGAGGGCATACAAAAGTCTCAAGCATATGACACATTTAGCGATAAAGCCAATGTAGATAGCGGTAAGTCGGAACCTGCAATCACCGCTACTGTTACAAGGCTGACGTGCCCACAATGCAAATCCGAAAAGCTTTGGCGTGACGGCTTAAGACACTCAGCTCTCGGTGATGAAATCCAACGGTGGCTCTGCAGAGATTGCGGACTGCGGTTTTCTGACCCTGAGGATGTTCAGAAGGCTTGGAGCACGATTGAGCGTGTTGAAAGAGTTGAATCGGAGCTGTTAAAAGGTGGCGGTGACATAGATGTTAACTGCCAAATATGCGTCTCGGAGACGAAAAACTTGGCCGCAGAACAACGTGAACCTGGAGTTCTGCGAGGAAACTCTGTTGGCGACTTGAAGGGGAAAATAATTGAGTTTGCTTGGTGGATGCAGAAAGAAGGCTACGCTGAGGCAACTATGCAGGGCAGAGTTAAGCTGCTTGAAGTTCTCGTTAGGCGTGGCGCAGACTTGTATGATCCTGACACAGTAAAAGCTACTATTGCGAAGCAACAGTGGAGCGAGGGTAGAAAGGCTAATGCGGTTCATGCTTACTCTGCGTTTCTACGCATGATTGGAGGCCGATGGGAAACTCCGCGGTATAAGGGTGTCAGCAGGTTGCCGTTTATTCCGAAAGAAGCGGAGATTGACCAGTTGATTTCCGCTTGCAGAAGCCGCATGGCAACTTTTCTGCAGTTGCTTAAGGAGACGGGGATGCGTAGCGGTGAAGCATGGCAGCTCCGATGGTGTGATGTTGACTTGGAATCTTGCACGGTTCGTGTGACGCCTGAGAAAGGCAGTAACCCGCGGATAATTCACTTCAGCAAGAAGCTCGCTGGCATGCTTGAGGCTTTGCCGCGAATTTACGGTGATAGAGTGTTCTCGCTTCCTAGTCAGCCGCTTGACCATTTCCGCGATAACTTTCGGAAGCAACGTTGGCGCATTGCAAGGAGACTTCAGAATCTACGTTTGAACCGCATATCGTTCCACACTTTCCGTCATTGGAAAGGAACCATGGAGTATCACCGCACCAAAGACATCCTGCACGTCATGCGGCTACTCGGCCACAAGAACATTAAGAATACGCTTGTGTATGTGCAGCTTGCTGAGGAACTGTTCAAAGATGAGCCTGAATACGTTTCGCGTGTGGCGAAGAATGAAGCTGAAGCATGCAGTTTAGTGGAGGCTGGATTCGAGTATGTATGCGAATTTAACGGGCACAAAATCTTTCGCAAGAAAAAATACTAAACGCTGGCTTCTACATCGCCAGGATAAACCCCATGCCTTTTTCCTTATAAAGGTGCGGGGGGTGGGATTTGAACCCACGAACGCCTACGCGACAGGGTCCTAAGCCCTGCTCCTTTGACCAGACTTGGAGACCCCCGCTCGCCGGGGCACTTGGAAAGTGAAAATACGTTATCCATTAATATTTATTTAACCCTCGAAGTGAACCGTAAGCATTTTATTTCCTACTGCACGTTTTGTTCACGAAGACTTTGGTTGCGCCTCGGTAGCCTAGCCCGGTGGGGCGTTACCTTGGTAAGGTAATGGTCGCGGGTTCAAATCCCGCCCGAGGCTCCACGCCACGTTTATTGTAAGGGCGCAATGGGTATTATATATGGTATGTTGTTGGTTTGGTTTACTACAACCTCAACGCCGTAAACGCTTCTCAGAATTTCCGGCGACAAAACTGCGCTTGCTTTGCCTGCTGCGAATACTTTTCCAGCTTTTAGCATAACAATTTTGTCGCAGTATCTGAATGCGAGGTTAAGGTCGTGGATTGCCACTGCGGCGGCGATGTTTTCTTTTGTAACTAGTTTTCTTGTTAAATTCATTACTTCCAGCTGATGTTTTATGTCTAGGTTGCTGGTTGGCTCATCGAGCAAAAGCACTTTGGCTTCCTGCGCTATAGACCTTGCTATTAGGACTCTTTGTTGTTCGCCGCCGCTTAACTCGTAGAAATCACGCATGGCCAAGTGCTCGATGTCCAGCATCTTCAGCGCATCCCACACTTTAGCAATATCATGCTCGCTGCTTTGCCAGCCAATGTGCGGCCGTCTGCCCATCAAAACCACCTCAAAAACAGGAATTGCAGTTGGGTTACTTACAGAGGTCTGCGGGACATATCCTATGTGTTTTGCTACTTCAAGTCGGCTCATCTTCTTTACGTCTCTTTTGTTAAGTAGTATTGCGCCTTGTTTCGGCTCTAGGATTTTGTTCATGCATTTTAGTAGGGTGGTTTTTCCTGAACCGTTGGGGCCTATTAAGCCCAGAATTTCTGATTCTTCTAGTGTCAAAGATACGTTGGCAAGTGAGGGTGCGCTGCGGTAGCTGAACGTTACTCCTTGTACTGTTATGTTCATTTGTGTTGCCTCTTGCCTTTTAGTATTGTGAAAGGCATATAATAGTGTTATCTTTTTTTAATTTGGTAGCACAAAGTATAAGTATTACGCTTCTGCTAAAAAGTAGCACCAAACGGTGATGGACATGAACAAAACCGCAATCATAGCCATAGCAATTACCGCAATAATACTCTCTGCTGTAGTAGTCGGTTACAGTCAAAACTGGTTCCAGCCAACGACAAATCCTCAACCAACAGCAACAGCTCAGCCAACGGCAACACCACAATCTACATCTTCTCCACAGCCAACGGCGACGCCTCAATCAACAACAAGCCCTGAACCCACTTCGACACCTCAACCAACAGAGTCTCCCCAGCCAACGGCGACTCCACAACCTCAGCTTGCGTCACTTAACTTAGTGTTTGAAATTTACGGAAACGCAAACATGGATGACAAAATAGATGCAAATGACATAGAATACGTAAGAAGAATAATCAACGGCACAGCAACCGCAACCAGATTTGCCGACGCAAACAACGACGGCACAGTAAACCAACAAGATATAGAACAAATTAACGCCATAATAAATGGTAACGCAGAGAAGCTTACGCTGCTTGACGGCAACGGCCAAATCATCACGGTGTCACTTCCTGTCAACCGAATAGTCATTGAATACATACAAAACGCCGAACTAGTGCGCGTACTGGGCATAGAAGACAAGGTTGTCGGCATAGACTTCGCTGTTGACAAACTTAAGTCAATCTACTTCCCAGAAAACGCTGACAAAATAGTCTCTGTTGGGCAATTATACACGCCAGATTACGAGCTCGTTCTCAGCTTAAACCCTGATATGCTCTTAACATTCGCTAACACGCCTGCATCCATATCGGAAAAAGCCTCAAAATTACCCGGCGTAGACGTCGTCTTTTTAGGCTTATACTACCCTAACGTCACTAACCCCGAAGCGTCAGCATTTTTCCAAGGCATATTGAAAGCAGGCTACATCTTCAATAAAGTCGACAAGGCAAGAGAATATGCAAATTGGCTGCTTAACTTGACCAATACAATAAGAGATCGAACAAGCACGCTAACAGAAAGCCAGAAACAAAAAGTGTTAATGTCAAACTATCCCTACACTACCTCCACTACAATCAAGGCTTACGCAACACTTGACACGCTAGGGCAAGTGTGCATTCTAGCAGGCGGCGCAAACATAGCCGCAAGCGTTCCAACATACTTCAATTCATCTTCAATAAACATCGATGCCGAATGGATAATCCAGCAGAACCCCGACTATATTTTCCTGCATACGGTGCGCTACACTTTCAACGGCGTAATGAATGCTGATCCAGCGCAGGGAATGGACGTAGATGACATAACGAGCATACGAAACTGTTTGCAAAATTACACTTCCCAGTCGATGTTTGCCAGCGTTAACGCCTTCAAGAATAATCGTGTCTACATAATTGCAGGCGACTTCAGAAACAACGCCATGGGCGGAGTTCTAGGCGCCGTTTACCTCTCAAAGACGCTATATCCAGACTTGTTCAGCGATTGGAACCCGCAGTTGATACATCAAGAGTACATAACGAAGTTTCTGCGATTAAACTACAATTTGGACGAGCACGGAGTATTCTTGTATCCCGCATTGAACATCAACGGTGACTTAGTAGGCATACCTAACGGAGCGCAGTAAAAGATGCAATCGCATTTCGTTCCTTTTCCCTATTTTTTAATTTTATGCTAAAGAGCGGTGTGCAATGTTATGTGCCAGATGAGTTGGGGAGAAATGTGGCGAATGATGCTTCTTGACACTTATCGAGCTGAGATTTGTAAAACGAGCTATTGGGACAAGCACGCAAGCGAATTCAACGAAAACATGGCTTACATGGACGATTTAACAAAGAGTCAGCTTGATAATCTACCTTTACTGCCTGAATATACAGTGCTGGATGTGGGCGCTGGCACTGGTCGGCTAACGATACCCTTAGCTAATCGTGTAAAACAAGTTATCGCTTTGGAACCTTCAAAAAATATGCTGGAACTTTTAAAGGCAAATGCCCAAAAAAGAAACCTCACAAATATCCATTACATTAATAGTTCCTTAGAAGACCTGCAGGCTTATGATTACATTGGTCTCTGCGATGTGGTAATAGCTTCTTTTTCACTTTTTATGCCAGATGTCGAAGCAGCCCTTCTAAAGATAGATGCTCTTGCCAAAAAAGGAGTTTATCTTTTCTTGTCCGCATCTAAATGGATGACAGAGGAGTTGCAGCAAATAATTTATGGCGAAACCGTCTTCAACTGGCCTGACTACATCTACATTTATAACATTCTTCATGATTTAGGCATACTTGCCAATGTGGAAGTTTGGAGTTATACTTCGACTAAAAGTTTTAGCAGCATAAATGATTCAGTATCGCAATTCATGGAATTATATCACATATCCCCCGAGAAAGAAGGGAAATTACGGGAATACATGCATCAGGTCTTGGTGGAGGCTGACGGAAAGTTTTGGTTAAGGCGCAAAATGAAGGTGGCAATGATATGGTGGACGAAGATGGAATAGGCTCTGCTTCCAAACAAAACAATTCGATTGCCGAAAATGAAAAGATGAAGTATCGAAGGCTGCTTTTGAAGCGCAGCTTGTTCATAGTTTTCTGCGCGGTTCTTCTTTTTGTAGTAGCTGGGATTGCTCTTGCTCTCGGTTCAGCTTCCCTGTCGTTTTTTGAAGCTTACTCCGCCGTATTCGCTAAGTTTTTTCCAAACTGGTTTAGCGCAAGCGAACTTGCCGATAATGTGGTATGGAATCTGCGACTGCCGCGAATACTTCTGGCAGTTTTGGCTGGTTCAACATTGGCTATAGCAGGCACCTCGACGCAAGCAATTCTTAGAAATCCCCTTGCAACGCCCTACACCTTAGGCGTATCAGCAGGCGCAAGCTTAGGCGCATCCATAGGTATAATACTCGGAAGAGGACTAACTGACGGGCCCTTTTTGATTATACTTAATGCTTTTGTTTTCTCTTTGATTCCTGTTACTGTTATTCTTCTGCTAACAAAAAAGCGGGGGCTGTCGCCTGAAACCGTGATTTTAGCTGGAATAGCCATAATGTACATTTTTTCCGCATGCACAACTATATTGCAATATTTTGCTGAGTCTAATGCTGTTGCGGCAACGGTTTTCTGGACAATCGGCGACCTCTCAAGAGCGGCTTGGTGGCAAACGCCCTACGTATTTGCTGTATTAGTTTTGAGCTTAGTGATTAATCTGCGGCTTTCATGGG
>JAWCMT010000018.1:7489-30666 GCA_038849555.1 Bathyarchaeia archaeon
AACATTATGAAAATGGGAGATGACACTGCCAAGGGCTTGGGTGTAGAGGTAAACCGCGTCAGAAAAATCATTTTCATAACAGCATGCTTAGCCACTGCAACAGTAGTAAGTTTCACTGGTCCCATCGGCTTTATTGGTTTGGTTTCACCTCATATATGCCGTATTATCATCGGCGGCGATGAAAAATTCTTGATAATTTCCTCAAGTCTATTCGGAGCTGTTTTGCTTCTATTTGCGGACACATTGGCAAGAAGACTGCTCGCGCCCATAGTCTTGCCGGTGGGTGCAATCACAGCGTTTTTAGGCGGGCCTTTGCTGCTCTATCTGTTGATAAGAAAGAAAACGAATTACTGATGCCTATTCCTTCCGATTTTTTCTACCGTTGAGCTTGTTCCAATATAGGCGATGTCGGCTAAATTAACGAAAAGTCCAGTTTCAATTACGCCTGGAATCATCTTCAACTCAATCTCAAGCTCTGCAGCATTGCTTATTGCTTCAAAACTAGCGTCTATTATTGCATTTCCGTTGTCCGTTATTATCGGGCCTAGTTTTCCTTTTCCTTCTCTTAAAATGGCTTTACCGCCAATCGCTTCTATTTTACGCTTCACTGGAGCAATGGCAAAAGGCAAAACTTCAATTGGCACGGGATGGTTGCCTTCTCCGAGAACTTGCACTTTTTTGCTTTCGTCAGCTATGATAATATTCAGTTTTGATGCTGAAGCCACGATTTTCTCTCGAGCTAACGCGGCGCCCATACCTTTAATCAAGTTTAGATTAGCGTCTATTTGGTCAGCGCCATCAATAGTTACATCAATCTCAGGTTGCTCATCAAGCGTGGTTATGGTAATTCCATGTTTTACTGCCAACAAGAAGGCTTGATACGATGTTGGTACAGCCCTCAAATTCAGTTTCTCGCGTTTTATTCTTTCGCCTAATGCTTCTATCGCGTACGCAGCTGTGCTTCCACTTCCCAAACCCACAATAAAGCCGTCTTTAACATGTTTCACCGCTGCTAAAGCTGCTTTTCTCTTGGCTTCTTCCACAAGCGCCTTTTCATGTTTCAATTTCCATCTGCCCCAGTCTGTCTAAGACTTTTTCTACTTCGCTTCTAATTTCCTCTATCCGTTTCTCCGCTTCGCTCTTTAAGCTTGGCTTTTCCGGCGGCTTCTTCTTTTTAGGCTTCTCTTTTTCCTCTTCTCCTTCTTCTCCAGCGGCTTCTGCCTGCTCCTCAGCAACCTCAGGTTTCGGCACTTGCACTGGAATCTCTTTTACGGTTTTCACGTTAATTTTAGACCGTAACTCCTCCACTTTTGAGCTTAACTCTCCGAAGCGTTCGCTGAAAAACTTCATCAAATCTTCTTGCATGCTTTCAAGCTCGTGTAGCGCCACGATGGTTTCGTCTTTCGCAATGGCTTCTTTGACGGCCATCATTCGGCTTTTGTAGGCGCTTGCAAGCCTTTCGCGCTCTTGCTCGCTGATTTTTCCCGCTGCATGTGCTTCATAAAGCCGTCTTATGGCGTCGCTTAAAATTTCCCTTTCCAATTCAAGAATACGGAGTTCATCTTTGGCTTGAGATGCTTCGGTTGGTTTCACGCTTTTAGTTACCTTGAAGGGTAATTCTCGAAAGTCAGGTTCCATTTCAGAAGGTGCTGGCTTTTTTTCTGGTTTCTTTTCAAGTTTTCTCATGGCATAAATAATGACCAGCACACATGAGATAACCACCACTAACGCTATTACAGTGACGGTTACGGGATCAACTAAAGCCATGCTATCCTCTCTATTTGATAACCTATGGTGTATATATAAATTAATGTAACTCGTTTTAACTTGTTTTCCGCATGAAAATAATAATAGCTGACTTATTGAAAAAATGTTTCAGTAAATTTCCGTGCAATGGGTTGATATCAGCTAGTACGGTTTTTGATACATCTAAATTGCAGAAAACTCGCGCGGCTCTCGTAAGTAGAGGCATGCAAAGGCTTTTATTCTCAGCTAGTCCACTTTTTTTGGAGGTGAACCTTTGCCTCTTTTTGTGGTGCTTGGAAACTGGACTGACCAAGGCATAAGAAAAATCACAGAAGCCCCCGCGAGAGACAAGGCTGTTCATGAAATGGTTAATAAGGCTGGCGGGAAAATGCAGGTTTTCTACACGCTGGGAAAATATGATTTTGTGGCTATCATTGAGGTTCCCAAAGATGAAGACATCGTGTCTATTCTTCTCTGCGTTGGCAGCATGGGGAACGTTCGCACAACAACCATGAAAGCTTGGACAGAAGCAGAAGCAGCTAAGATAATTACTGCTCCTCATCCTTAATCACCCAGCCAAAATATGCATGCATGAAATTTTCCATATGCATGGTGCTGTTCAAAGGTTCAGTATGTCTCAAGTTTCCTACTTTTTTCTAAATCTTTATCAAGCAGAAGAGAAAAGTAGTAGCTGCTGGCCTTAAAGGTGGCGATGGCCAGCTGGAAGCAGCTTGTGCCGGGGTAGCCTAGCCTGGAATGGGCGCCAGACTCATAATCTGGAGACGAATGGGGCTAAACGCTCAACGCCAGAGGTCGCGGGCTCGAATCCCGCCCCCGGCATATACCTTCCCAAAAGGGAAACGGCATAAAGAAACATGATTTTAGCGTTATGCGCGACTTGGCTGTCGCACTCAGAATAGACCCTCTATAGGTTTCTGCAATGAATTTCTAATAGCCGCCAAATATGTGGAGGGAAATGATTTTTGAATTTGAGCATTGGGAGAATAAGAATCAAACATCAGAGCGGTGACAAGTGGATTTTTAGAGGGAGCTTTCTGTGTATTAGTAAATCGCAAGTTTTATATGTTAGCGGCTTGTCTTGTTGTGGTTTGTGCGTGATATCAAATGGGGTATTGCTTTATCTAACCGTTTCCCTGAAAAAATAAGAGTTTTTGACACTACACTCCGCGATGGTGAACAAACCCCTGGAGTTTCTTTAACACCTGAAAACAAGCTGCGGATAGCACAGCGTCTGGACGAGTTGGGCGTTGACGTCATTGAGGCCGGTTTCGCGGCTGTTTCCGAAGGCGAACTGGAAGCTGTGAAGCTCATTGCGGATGCTGGTTTGAAAGCGGAGATTTGCAGTGCGGCGCGGGGCACAAAAGGCGACATTGACGCGGTGGCCAAGAGCGGCGCGGACAGTATACACCTAATAATTCCCGTTTCTGACCTGCATATTGAGGCGAAACTTCGGAAGACGCGGGCGCAAGTGCTGCAGATTACGCGGGACATGGTGCGTTATGCCAAAAACTGCGGCTTAATCGTGGAGTTGTCAGCTGAGGATGCTTCGCGGGCGGATGTAGAGTTTCTGAAGATGGTTTTCGCTACGGGCATCGAGGCAGGCGCTGATCGCGTTGTGGCATGCGACACCGTCGGCGTGCTTACGCCTGAACGTTCTTACGAACTATTCGCTGAGTTGCGGCGGTCGTTGACAGTGCCGGTCATCAGCGTGCATTGCCACAACGACTTCGGCATGGCAGTGGCTAACACTATCGCTGCGCTTCGTGCAGGCGCAAACCAGTTCCACGCTACAATAAATGGCTTGGGCGAGCGTGCTGGGAACGCGTCGCTTGAGGAGATTGTAGTTTCGTTGAAAGCACTTTACAAGTTGAATGTGGGCATTAAAACTGAACTGTTGTATAGCACTTCACAGCTGGTTTCGCGTTTAACAGGCATTTATGTGCAGCCTAACAAGGCGATAGTAGGCGAAAACGCGTTCACGCATGAATCGGGAATCCATACACAGGGAATGCTTGCACACCCATCCACATATGAAGCTATCTCACCCGAACTGGTCGGAGGCACAAGGCGGCTGGCGCCTGGAAAACATGCGGGCTCCGCCGGGTTAAAAGCGGCTTTGGCTGCAATGGGCTTGGCGCCTACAGACGCGCAGCTGAAGGAGATACAGGCGCGTGTGAAAAGCGTCGGAGACAAGGGCAAAACAGTTACGGACGCGGATTTGCTGGCAATCGCGGAGAACGTGCTGGGCTTAAGCGGTAAAAAGGCGATTCAGCTGCAGGAGATAACGGTGGTCAGCGGCAACACGGTTACGCCTACGGCGTCTGTGCGGCTTAGACTTAACGGGAAAGAAGTTAACGGCGCCGCCATAGGCGTCGGCCCAGTGGACGCGGCAATAAACGCTGTGAAAAAGGCTATCGCGGAAGTGGAGCCGATTCATCTGGAGCAGTATAACGTGAAGGCGATTACTGGCGGAACAGACGCCATGGTGGAAGTGGTGGTGCGCATGCGCAAAGGCACACGAACAGCCACAGCCATGGGCGTGCGTGAAGACATCGTGATGGCAAGCATTGATGCAGTGCTCGGCGCCATGAACGTGCTAACAACAGACTACAACAACAATAAAACGCAATAGCACATGGAAAACTCTCCTTTATAAAGGGGTCTACTCGGAGTAGCAAGCAGCAAACTAAATGCTGAAAAAGTCTCTGTGTGGCAGTCGGTAAAGATTTTAGTTTGCACATGCCCTATAAGTGTAATTTAGGGACGAGAAGCGGGATGGCACAGAGAAGCTTACTTGACTATTCGCAGGTAGAGAAAAAACCTTTAATTGAAGCGGCACCAAAAGCCGCGGCATCCAGCACCGTAGCCACACCCGCTGGCGAGAAAATGGCGGTAGAAAGGGTTTTTCCGCCGGTGGCGCCGGAGAATTTGCCGCCTTCATATTTTGTTTCAGCAACCTACGATGGACAATCAAGAAAGGCTGTGATTAAACTCTACGAGCCCATTTCAGAAAAAATTTACTTCTGGTATGATAACACGGGGCATAAGCCTTACTGCTACACCAACCTTTCACAATACGAATTAGAAAAAATCGATCGCTTAGTGAAGCATGAGGGTTTTGACCGCTTTGATCTTGAAGAAAAATTTGATCCCCTTCTTGATAGGAAAGTGCAAGTAACAAAAATCGTGGCGAATGATCCTCTAGCCATCGGCGGCCGACCACAAGGAACCATAAGAGACATAATTCCAGAGGATTTCCCGAAAATATCCGCGGGCATGGCGAATAATGAAGAAGCAAAGGTTTGGGAGGCACGGATAAAATACTATCAATGCTACATTTATGATAGACAGCTTTTTCCAGGAATGATTTACGAAGTTAAAAACGGCAACCTTGCCCCAGTGACCCTGAGAGAGACTGAGGAAACTCTTGCGAAGATCAAAGCGATTTTCAAAGAGGATTCAGCTGAAGAGCTTGAATACGTCGAAAGCTGGGCGAGACTGCTAGAGTATCCTGCGCCTAAATTCCGCAGAGCCGCAATTGACATAGAGGTTTATGCGCCTGTTTCCACAAGAGTGCCTGATCCACGCAAAGCTGAGTATCCTATTATCTGTGTCTCCGTTTACAGCTCAGACAACAAAAAAAGAGTGCTTCTTCTGAGGCGCGAAGGCGTCCGTGAGGGAAAGGAACATCTGCCCGCTGACGTGACTCTGGAATACTTTGCTAAAGAAGAAGAACTGCTTAGAGCCGTCTTTGAGGTGCTCTGGGAATATCCATTCATCCTAACCTTCAACGGCGACGATTTTGACCTGCGCTATCTTGCGCATCGCGCGCTGAACTTGGGAATTAAGAAAAGCGAGATTCCCATAGAGGTTGGCAAGCGCGTTTGCTTGCTAAAGTATGGCGTACATATTGATTTATACAAGTTTTTCTTTAACAGGTCAATTCAAATTTACGCCTTCAATAACCGTTATCGAGACGTGACGCTTGATGACGTGGGCAGAGCCATAATTGGCGTGGAAAAAATTCGGCTGGAGAAAGGCTTCGGAGAACTAACTTACACTGAACTGGCCCAGTACTGTCTCAGAGACTCGGAAATCACTTTTAAGCTCACAAGCGTCGAAGACGAGTTAGCCATGAAATTAATCCTCGTTCTGGCGCGAATCAGTAGCATGCCCATGGAGGACGTAAGCCGCCAAGGTGTAAGCCGCTGGATACGCAATTTCATGCACCGCGAGCATCGCAGGCGGAACATGCTGATTCCTAACGCTGAGGACATACTTGCCAAGAAAGGCAAAACTGCAACCACCGCCATTATCAAGGGCAAAAAATACAAGGGCGCCATAGTTGTCGAGCCAGTGCCCGGCGTCCATTTCAACGTCGCCGTCATGGACTTCCCAAGCCTATACCCCTCGATTATTAAGGTTTGGAACCTCGGTTACCAGTCAATACTCTGCCCGCATCAGGAATGCCGTCAAAATTTGATACCTGGCACGCCGCATTGGGTTTGCACCAAAAAACGCGCCTTAGAAAGCCTGCTCATCGGCTCACTAAGAGATTTGCGGGTGCGCTGGTACAAGCTAAAATCTAAAGACAAAAGCTTGCCCGCCGAGCTGCGAAGCTGGTACAGCATCACGCAGGGCGCATTGAAAGTTATTCTGAACGCCAGCTACGGAGTTTTCGGTGCTGCCAGCTTTGACCTCTACTGCCCGCCTGTGGCGGAAGCCACTGCAGCCATAGGTCGCCACGCCATAACGCAGATACTTAACAAAGCTGGCGAGTTAGGCATACAGGTGCTTTATGGCGACACGGACAGTCTCTTCCTTAAAAATCCCACTAAGGAGCAAATCGCAGAATTAGCCCGCTGGACTGAGCAAGAACTCAAAATGAGCATAGATGTGGATAAAGTCTACCGCTACGCGGTTTTCAGCAGCCGCAAAAAGAATTACTTGGGCGTTTTGGAAGACGGCACAGTGGATGTTAAAGGGCTTACAGGCAAGAAAAAGCACATACCCCTCTACATAAAAAACGCTTTTAACGAGATGAAAGAGCGGCTTGCGAAGGTTAAGAACCCAGCGGAATTCGAAAAAGCGAAGAAGGACATAGCCAACATTGTGCGTGAGCGGTATATGCGGCTGAAAAGAAGAGAGTGGGAAAGCCTCAGCGAACTTGCTTTCCATGTGGTGCTAGGCGAAGAGCTTTACCGCTACACGAAAACCACGCCGCAACACGTTAAAGCCGCCAAGATTTTGGAAAAGAACGGTGTAGAAATCCGCGCAGGCGACCTGATTAGCTTCGTTAAAACCGTGCGGGAGCCTCATGTGAAACCCGTAGAGCTGGCGACAAACAACGAAGTTGACGTGGACAAATACGTGGCTTATTTGCAGTCCACCTTCGAGCAAGTGCTGGACGCATTGGGCTTAAGCTTCGACGAAATAATCGGACTAACCAAACTGGAAAGCTTTCTCGGTTAACAACAAACGGCTTCGTAATGAAGCGCGTTTGCCGATTAGCACTTACCCACTTGGCAATAATGCCTAAAATGGCTCTCCAGCTTCAGCCGTCTGCCACATGTTAAGGCTTGGCTGGGCTTGCTCTTTTCGCTAAAACGTTTTGAAAGATGGCGCGCATTTTCATGGCGTCCACATCCAAAAGCGGCGTTTCGCATATGATAACCGGGCGCATCTTAAACTCGGCTATAACCTCTGCCAGAATCTCAAATTCTGGACCATATCTTTTCTCGTCTAGCACATGGTGGCGCCTTTCACCCTTATCACGGTACTCAATTCTGCTGAAGTGGCAATGCAGGTTCCTCGCGGCTTCGGCGCCCAACCTTTTTTCGACTTCTTCGATTACAGCGCGGAAATCATCTGCTTTCCTGAACCGCCCCTGATGCCTCGCGTGCAGATGCGACCAGTCGATAACAGGCTGCGTCTGCTCAACCTCTTCACAAATCGTTAAGATTTCATCTAACGTGCCAACCTGAAAAATGCGGCCCATGGTTTCAGGACCCAACTTCACATCTTTAATGCCTATGCCGCTCAAGGTCGCGGCAACATCTTTCAATGCTTCAACGCAAGTTCTAAACGCGTAGCTTTTCTCCATGTACCCATAAAATCCAGGATGAAAAACCAAAATGTAAGCGCCCATCCACTGCGCCGCGGTTGCACAAGCAATTAAGCGCCTTTTGCTTGCTTCCACAACCTCCTTTTTGCCGCAGAGATTAACATAATAGGAGCCGTGAACACTAAGCAAAACATCATTCTTTCTCGCTTCTGCACCGAGATTCTCGGCGACTTCCCGCTTGAGCTGCGGAGCTTGCCCCCAACGAACCGCCTGATACTCAAAGGCGTCTAGTCCTTCTTCGCGTAGAAGCTTGGGGACATCAACCAATTCTGCACCGAAAATTTTGAAAAGAGGCGGAATTCCCGCTGGGCCAAAACGTGGATTCTCAGCCATTTCGGCTCCCTTTTTCTTCCTCGCGTTTACAGTGTGGATACTGGCTTCGCATTAAAAAAGCTGCCTCCGCGAAGCGCGACAGCAATTTTGCTAAATAAGTCGCCACCAAATATTATCTTAAGCCAGGCGCCGTCCATTTTTCGCAGTCATGAAAAGTGGTTAACTCTTAAAGCAAACTGGCATGCGTAAAAGTAATATTTGCAAATTCAACAAAATATTAGAGTGACAAAGATTTAATTTAGGCTAAACAAAAGGTTCAGCAGAAGAGATAGAATAAAATGCAAAATACCGAAAAAAAAGAGGCGCCCACATTATATAAGGATCGTAACGTGCAAGTTTTGTTAAGCAAGTTTCTGAACGGGAAATTTGAAAGTCTTGAACCCGTTTACGACCCAAAAACTGGTTACCATTATCCAGTGGTGGAATCCATTGTAGGTGACAAGGCGCAAGTTGAGCCGTTTTTAAACAAGCTTTACGCTGCCGGAATCTTGGAAAGAAAGCTTTACGATAAAGTCATTTTTTGTCCGAAATGTAATTCTGCAAATATTTCTGTTCGATATAGCTGTCCCTTCTGCAAGTCGTTTAATATTCAAAAAAGCTCTTTGATTGAGCACATTAAATGCGGATACATGGATGTAGAGGAGAATTTTCTCGAAGGCGACAGATACGTCTGCCCGAAATGTAAGGAACCGCTGAAAAAAATTGATGTTGACTATAGAAAAGCGGGAATCTGGTGCACATGTGACGAATGCGGCAAAAGTTTCGACATTCCAGTAGTTATCAATTTCTGCAGGAGCTGCCGTGCAAATTCCACATTTGAAGACTGCGTAATCAAAGACGTTTACGTATACACAATAACGGAGAATGTCAAAGCGGAATCTTTCTTAAACTGGTTTGTCATCGCCACCATAAGGGAAATTCTCGCAGAAAAGGGCTTAACAGTGGAAAGTCCCGCGATTCTTAAAGGCAAATCAGGAGCAAATCACTCTTTCGACATAGCTGCCTACAAGGGTTCTGAGCAGAAGAAGATGATAGTGCTTGATTTAGCAACTACGGCTGAAAAGGTTGTGTCTGAGCAGCCAGTTATTGCCTTATTCGCAAAAATATTCGATGTTACACCTGAAAAAGCCTATTTAATTGCAATTCCAAAACTAAGCGAAAACGGAAAAAGAATGGCGGAACTATACAAAATCAACGCTATAGAAGCAGAAAATCAAGAGGAAGCCGTGTCCGCGTTTAAAAAAAGCCTTGAACTTTAATCTACTGAGAAAACAGCCACGTTACCTCTTTCAGTAACAACTTTTACCAGATAGGTATCTTGCGTTATTGTTATGTCTGTGCGGAGATATGTCGCGGCTTCTCCAGAGTTAAGGAGTAAGTCCACGTCATAGCGCTGATGTGCCGTTGCGTTTACTACCCATATTGCCACGATGCGAACGCTTGTGGGCCCAGAGTTTTTCATGTCTAAAAGTGTGCCATTGACTATTGCTCTTACCGCGAGGAAGTCTATCTCAACAACGGTCTGATTCGTGCCCGAGCCCCCGTCAGAAAATTCTAAGCGAACAATGCCGTCTTCGTTTACGTAATCCGCCCAATCCGCAGTCACTGCTATGGCGTACTCATTCCAGTCGCCGAGTGTCGGCTGGCTTCCAGCGGTAAAGTTGAATCCGACATCGCTGAAAGCAACTGCGCTCCAGTTATATGCTTTTAAGAACCATCTTTCAGAGTCCTCAGAGACGTTATACCTAATTAGTACCTCTATTCCTTGAATGTATTCACGCGGATACGTTGACAAATCCAATACAAAATCGTTGCTGATATCAAAGCGGTAAACATCAGACAGTGTTGGTTTAAATTCCACCCAGTCAACTTGCATTTCAAACTGGGTATTCGTTGTTTTGGTTCCTGTGATTTTTATTTTCCAGTTTCCGTTGGCATCTCGGAAGTTCGTGGGGTTGGCAGTTATAGTCTGATTTTTTATAACTTTAGTTTGCCCAATCGTGTCGGTTATGTAGCCATTCCCGCTTGCCTGATACTGACCTAAATTGTAATTGTATAATTGAAGCGTTGTTGTTACATCTGAAACTGTAAAGGATAAGGCTACTGTCCATTGAAGTTGGGTCCAATTTTCAGTATTAGAACTTCCCGACAGCTCAACTGTGCATGTGTACGTTGGCACTCCAAAATTAGCAAACTTCAAATCGAAACACTCGTACGTTATTACAGTAGTGCTTGCTGAAATAATGTTTGAGTCTAAAACTGTTAAGGTTGAGCCGTCCCAGCTTATGGCGCCCAAATCAAAGGCTGTGTTCTCGAGAACTAAGCCGAGTATCATCGTGTCGCCGGCGACGTTTCGGGGATTGGTTCTCAGCTGAATCCACGGGTGAATGTTGCTTGAGCCGCCCATTGCAACGTTTTGCTGCGTGCTCCATGTGTTTGGCGCCGTGAACGTCTTATATGCTATTTGCCCAGTGGTGGTTCCCCAGACAAGCAAGCCTTTTCCGCCTTCTGGTTCCCAAGCGAAATCGGCGCATCGTCTAGCGTTAGTGTCTGTTGCATCATCGTGTTCTGTGTGGACTGTCCATGCGCTGCCGTTCCAGTAGGCAGTGTTAAGGTCTGCTCCGCCGTCGATCACAAGAAATAGCAGATCATCCGATGCAGGATCAGCTTTCAACGTTACCCAGTAGCCAAGTCCTCCTGTGTCCGTTATTGTTAGAAGTGTTGCCGCGCTTAAGGTTACGCCGCTCCAAGTTCTATAGTAGAAACGATTGCTTACAGAGTCCGCCCAGATGAACATGGCTTCGCCAGTGGTCTGCTCATACGCGACGGCTATGCACTCGCGTGTTGACGTCGCCGCGGTGGCGTCCCAGACTGCTGTTGCACCCATTAGACTCCATGCTGAACCCGTCCAGATGTAGCCGTGGACATCGGTGTTCGCGTCCAGATAAATCATTGCTATCTCGTTGTCATCGCTTGTGCCTGCACGCGTTGCTGGGCATGTCGCCAAGCTTATCCAGCGCACTATGCCCGATGTGTAGGGCAGATCTAGAAGTTGCTCAGAGCTCCAGCCAGCTGCAGGCGTCCATATTCTGTAGCCTATCTCGTTTGTTGTCGTGCCTCTAGAGTAAACCAGCAGTGCTCTGCCGCTTGTTTTTTCATAAGCCACATCGAAGCATCTGTATGCATTTGCGGATGTGCCGGGGAAAGCAATGTTGTTTGTGACAAGCCATGTTGCGCCGTTCCACACGTAAGCATCCAAGTAGCCATCATCTGATAATGTAACAACAATTTTCTCGTAGCTTCTGGATTCCAGCGTAGAATACGCCACCCGCACCCACCTAACGGGGCTATCAGATGTTGGTAGCTCACTCTGTGCGCTCCACGTTAAGCTTTCCCCGTTCCATGTTCTCCACTTGGGCGTGTTAAGCGATGTTGTGGAATCCCTATACGCGACGAAAGCGTCAGTCTTATCAGCAATGGGCGGGCTGGACATGTAGCTCTTAAAATTCATGCATACATCATCAGATGAGCTTAAGTCTGGGAGGTTACCTGACATGTGACTCGTTGACCCGCCGAGCGTATAGCTTGAAGGATTATAGCTATAGGCGCCTTGAATTTCCTCTTTGAAAATTTCAGGACGCCCCTCTGAAGCTTTTGTGTCTATGAATGTTCCGCTTAATCTTGTACCGAAACTGAGCGCATACTCATTTTGGGCGGTGCTCCATGGAGAACGCGTTATAGACGTTGCATTCATGAGGCTTATTGCCTCCTGCATTCTCTCCATGTCCAGTTGATTCATCTGGTAGCTCCAGAGGACCACGTTGCCGACTATGACGACTATGAGGACTAGGCTTAGCATGACGACTATGACTGTGCTTATGCCGCGTTTTCCGCGCTTAAACTGTTTAAGGCGCCTTGTAATAGCCTGCAATATGCGCCCCCCTAGTCGTTACTACGTCTATGTAGTAGGTTTCTCCTGATTTCCATGTGCAATTAATGTTTAGCCAGTCATGCTGGTTTAGCTCTAAACGGAAAGGCGAGTTGAATGGTTTTCCGACGTGGTTTACGTAAACCGCGGCAACTTGTATGGCGGTTTTGCCCACATTATGCACGTAAACATCCACGGTGCCTGTGGCATTGTTAAACCAGACGTCTTCGACTGCTGCGCGTTCGCCCATGGTTTCCCTAAGATTGGTGGTTATCACAAACGTGGCGGAAGTAGCAATCGCCATGACCGCTACTGCCACGACAGTAAGCAAGAGGTGACTGAGAACTGGCGTTATAGCCCGCTTGTCCCGCAGAAACCGTTTAGTCCACTTTGCCATGTCGCCGACACCTCACAGGAAGAATTTCAGGGCTATGTAGCCCAGCAGCATCATAATTAGGCTGTGTTTTAAGCCAGCACTTATTGAGCCTTCACCCATTTTGCCCGCCACGAGACCGCCGAAAAAGCCCTGAATTATCGCTAAATGCAGGAAAATTCGCTGTAAATTCATAAGCGAGATTGTTGGCATGGAAAACAGGGCTGCGCCTTCGATGTTTGTGAAAAAGGTTTTGAAAAGAATCACTATCGTGAACAAGAACACAAAGAGCGCCACATAGATTATGGCTATGTATGGTCTTGTCTGCGTTCTGCGTTCTTTCTCAAGCAGAAGAGTACTCTGTATAAACTTGCCCATGGGCTCGAAAACTTTCTCCACTTGCCCCCCTGAGCGATTTGCCTCAATTATTAAAGGCACGGTTCTCTGTGTCAGCACGGTTCCCACTCGCCGCCCAAAAGCTAAAAGCGCCTCCTCGAAACTGGCGCCCCAAGAAATCTGGGCAGTCATCTTTTTCAGCTCAGAGGTTAGTGGACCGTAGTCTCTTTTTGCTGCTTCTTCTAAGGCGCTGTGAAATGTCATGCCTGTCTCCTGAGCTTGAACTATGCTTCTGAATAGGTCGGGTAAACGCTCGTCAACCGCCTTTCGCCATCTGTAATCAATGTAATTCAAGAGCGCTACAGGAGAAACAACGATGAGAAAACCAAAAAACACAAAATCATCCAACGCTGCGGTAACGCCAACGGCGAAGTAGCCAGCAAGCACTACCGTCGCGGCTATCAGAACGGAAACGGCAATTACAAGTTTCTTTAGTTTACGCTCTATCTTTGGCATTTCTCTCTACCATTTCGGCGAAGTTGAATCCAAGATTAGGAGGAATACTGCGGCGCAAACTGGAATCACCAGATAAGTTAAAAGGCTTAGTAGCAGGTCAGGGCTAAGTGCGCCTAAACTGCCGCCCATAACCGACATAACCGACACCATAATGACCAGCAGCAACGGGCCAGTCAAGAGCAAGGCGACATAAATCTCCGACAAAATTGATAAGTTGTCGGAGTATTTTTTAAGGCTCAGCTTTTTTAGTTTCATCGCTACTTTGAATTTCCCCCTCATAAACGCGCCCAAGTTGCCGCCTGTGCGTATCATAGATATCATTCCCTCTAGGATGCTCCGCATTTTTTCAGAAGGCGTGCGCTTTGAAGCCCTTTCCAAGGCGGATATTACGTCCAAACCGAACAGGTTGATGTTTTTTGCAACTTCTTTGGCTTCAGCAGAAACAGCTAGGGGCACATCCAAGTTTGAGAGTGAATAAAAAATTTTTTCAGGAGAAACACCTGCGCTCGCTAAAATGGCCATGTAACCAGTTGCAAAGGGTAGTTCATCCTCCAATTCTCGTTTATGTTTATCCGCATGATAAACCGGGTACAGGTAAAAACCAATAACTGAGCAAACCCATGCGAATAAGCCGCCTCCTAAACCGAATAAAAGCGCTGAGCTGACAGGCATGGCGAAGAGAGACGACAACAATATAGGTAACACTGCAGCTGTTGCTAAAGCCGTCAGCAGCGATGCCAGAATTGTTAAGCTTACGTATGCTTTGAAATTAATTTTTAAGCCTGCTTTTTGCAGTGTTTGGTCTAAATCCTCGAATAAAGGCATAAAAAGCATACTCTTTTCGCCCATTAACTGGTAAGCCATAGATAACGGCTTTTCCAGAGCACCTTTAGGCTCTCTCAAGAGCGACTTTTGCGTTTGTTTCGGGGCATCCCGTGCTCTGAGCTCTGATAGGCGTTTATTGGCAACCGTGAGTTTCTCTGCGAGCTTTTTTCTCATTTGAATCCCACTCTCGCCTTTTGGAAGACACGGTTCGGGTTAGCATAGTACTCTCTGATCACTTTGGCAACGTCCCTCTGGCGTCGGATTCCTTCCTTTACCATCCACTCCAGAACGGTTTTCCTAGCTTTGAATTCGCGTTGTATATCTTCCTCGGTTAGACCCAGTTTCTTCATGTGCTTCTCCAAGAGGACACTGTCGCCTGAAGAAGTGAACTTGTCAAACTGAGGATTCCAGCGGAACACTTCTTCAGTTAGAATCTCGTCTGTTTCGGTATCGATGCCCTTCACTTCAGAGGCAATGCTTACGCGTCTTGCAGGTTTCCCTTTAACTTCGGTTCTCTCCATAACTAAAATGACGTTAGTCATTGCAATAAGCGGTTTAGGAATATTCATTGGCTCAGATGCCAACCGCTTTATCACGGATTCAACGGACTCCGCGTGAATGGTGGACATGCCCAGATGTCCTGTAGCCATGGCTTGGAACAAAGTGTAGGCTTCTTCGCCTCGCACCTCGCCGACAATAATGTAGTCAGGCCTTTGCCTCACCGCTGCTTTTAACAAGTCGAAAAGTGTGATGTCGCCGCCTTGTTTCTCATCGCCTTTGAAGCCGGCGCGCACCACTGACGGAATCCAGTTTTCATGTGGAAGATTAAGCTCTTGTGTATCTTCGACGCTTACAATTTTCATTTCGGGCTTTATGAACATGGATAGGCAATTAAGCAGAGTGGTCTTGCCGCTGGCTACCCCGCCTGCCACCAAGACTGAGGCGCGGTTCTCTATGATGAACCACAAATAGGCAGCCATCTCCGCGGAAAGCGTGTTGAAGGCTATGAGGTCTGAGATTGTTAGCGGGTCCGCTTTGAAGCGCCTTATAGTGAAGGTTGATCCTCTGCGGGTGACTTCGCTGCCGTAAGTGAGCTGTATTCGGCTTCCTTCTGGAAGTGTTGCGTCAAGAATTGGCGTTGCCAAGGAGATGCTTTTCCCAGCTAAGTACGCCAAGCGCACTACGAAGGCATCCAGCTCAGCGACGTTTGTGAACATTATATTTGTAGGTAAGGACTCGTAGAAACGATGCCAAACGTAGAGCGGAATGTTTGCGCCGTCTGCAGAGATGTCCTCGATTAAGGGATCCTTCATTAGCGGATCGATTTTTCCGTAGCCTATGAAATCTCTTATTATGTAATAGGCGAGTTTGTCAACCGCCTCTGCGGGGATTTTCATGCGGTACTTTTTTATAATCTGGTTGATTTTTTGTCTCAGGTAGTTTTCTGCTTTTTCTTTGTTCTCAATTTCTTTCAAGTTTACGTCTATTTCATCCATCAACAGAGCCTTTATTTCCCGGAGATGTTTTTCCTCGACTGGTTGCAGAGTAGGCTCGATAACTTCGTAGCGTAACTTTTGGGTTTCTTTTTCTTTGACTATTGCGGCGTACACATATGGTTCTTGGAGGGCATAGACTTCTTGGAAAACTGCAGGTTTTGCAGATGCTTCACTGATTACTGCTGGCGCTGGTTGTTGGTCTAGAGTATCTACTATTTTGGGGTCTTGTTTTCTCTTCGTGGGTTTGCCCTCCATGGGTTAAGGGTGTCGGCTGGTTCTCAGAAGTTATGGTGTGTCGTAAGTATTAATAAGCTGTATGTATTACTAATATGAACTGCAATTCACATAAACCATAGACAGAAAAACAAGCCGCCGGCAACTTCGGTTAAGCGCTTAGAAGTTGAGTTAAAGTTGGCACAGGCACATAAAGCCTGACATAAACCGCAACCACCAAGACTGCAACAGTTATCGCCAACAAAGCAAAATCCCCCTTACGGAACCTTAGCGAGTAAAGGTTTGTGCGCTTTTTTGCGGCGCCCCAAGCACGGGACTCCATAGCCTCAGCCAACTCGAGGCTCCGCCGGATAGCGCTGACTATTAGCGGAATGAGAATTGGAATGTAGTTTCTAATTCTCTTCATGAAGCTGCCTTTCTCCAACTCTAATCCTCTAGCCTTCTGAGCGTCCATTATGTTATGAGCTTCTTCGGCCAAAACAGGAACGAAACGCACTGCGGTTGTGAAGGCAAAGGCAAACTCGTAAGGCACGCGACTCTGTTCTAACGCTAAACCCAGATGGTCGGGAGAGGTTGTCAAAAAGAAAACTGAAAAAGCTTCTACGAGCACTATGAAGCGCAGGGTCAAGGCGGCGGCATTTTCCACATTAGCCGTTGTCAGCGTGTAACCTGAAGTGAAAAAGCTGGTCGCTATGTTTATTATAAATATGAATGCTGCTAGAAAAGCGGCGCCACGGAGCGAACGCAACCATTCTCTCGGGACACCTGCCAACAGAACAAAGGGTATCTGCATCAAGAAGAGGGCGGATAACGGAATAATTTCGCTGAAGAGAATCGCTGCCACGAAAACCGAGCAGACATATATGAATTTCATTCTCGGGTCTAAACTATGGATTGGAGAGTAGACCTTGCGAAATTTTAAGCCGTCAAAGATGCTCATCTTTCATCGCCTTTTTCTCCAGCTTTGGAGCAATATTTCCTTCGCTTCGTATAGGTCTATGACATCTTTCGGAAACCCATATGGCGCTAGTTTCATGAAAATTTGAGTTATCTGCGGCAGAACAACAAATGACTGAGCTAAAACCTCGGGGTTCGTAAGTATTGCTCTGCCTTCGCCATCAGTGACTATTTGCCCCTCTTTCATCAATATTACTCTTGGATTACACTCAGCCACAAATTCCACGTCATGGGTAACTATAACAACTGTTTTTCCCTGTGTCTGCATTTGAATGATAAACTGGCGTAGTTTCTCCTTTTGCTGGTAATCCTGCCCTATCGTTGGCTCGTCCAACACCAGCATTTTAGGATCCCACGCTAGAACAGAAGCCAAGGCAACTCTTTTTCGCTCGCCACCGCTAAGCAGAAACGGCGAAGTTTTCCGGTACTGCTCTAGCCCAAGCAGGTTTAAAGCCCAACTGATGCGTTTTTCTATCACGTCAGCTTCGAATCCAAAGTTTTTCAATGCAAACGCTATTTCTTCTTCAACGGTTTCGCTGAAAAGTTGATGGTCAGGATTCTGAAACACAAAGCCAACGTTTCTGGCGAGGGCGGCAACGCTGGTTTTTGTTGTTTCCACACCATCCACCCGCACCACTCCACTGGTCGGCTTTAGCAAACCATTGAAATGTTTGATTAGGGTTGTTTTTCCCGCGCCGTTCTGTCCCATTATGGCTACAAAATCGCCGTCCCGTATGACCAGCGAGACTCCCTTGAGGGCTTCAACACCGTTAGGGTAGACAAAGTGAACATTCTCAGCTTCAATCATGAAGTTTTAAAGCCTCCAATAGCAGTGTTGACAGTTCTTCCGAAGACAACGGCGTCATTTTGCTTAGTTTCATGCCTTCTTTTTTGAGCAGTTGATAAAGAAGTGTAGCTTTCGGTATGCCCACGCCTATTAGGCGTGTTTCTTCAGTGCTGAGGATTTCCCGTGGATTACCGTCGAAGCATACTTTACCTTCGTTCATGATTATTATGTGGTCGGCGTATTTGGCCGTTAAATCCAGTCTGTGCTCCACCAGCACCACGGTTATTCCGAGGGTCTTGTTAAGTTCCCGTATAACTTCGAATATTTTCTCTGCGCTTAACGGGTCAAGGAAAGAGGTTGGCTCATCTAAAACTATTATTTCAGGTTTCATGGCGAGTACAGCGGCGATTGCAACGCGCTGCTGCTGACCTCCTGAAACTTCATGAGGCGATCTTTCGCGCAGGTCATAAATTCCAGTTTGCGACAGCGCCCAGTCCACTCTTTTACGTATTTCTTCTCTGGGGATACCTAAATTTTCCAGTCCGAAAGCTACATCTTTTTCTATGGATAAGGCGAAAAGCTGATTTTCGGGGTTTTGAAAAACCATGCCCACGCTTTTTGCCATTTCATGTGTGTGATGTTTGGTAGGGTCCATTCCTGCTACGGAGATTTCGCCTTTTAATTCGCCTTGGTAAAAATGCGGGATGAGCCCGTTGAAACAGCGGCACAGCGTCGTCTTTCCGCATCCGCTTGGCCCTGTGATTAGAACAAATTCGCCCTTCTCCACCTTTATTGTTACCTCGCTGATTGAGGGCTTTGCTGCGCCAGGGTAAATGTATGTGAGGTTTTTCGTTTCTATTATGGACATGTTTGCTGTGCCCGCCTATGTTACGCACGTTTCCACATTTAAGAGTAGCTACTCATTAATGATTAGTGTCGACAAGTTTTTCCTTCACCAACCGCAAGCAGCGCTTAAGCCCTTTTTCTATTGCGCCTACTCCATTAACACCTGCCGCTGTAGCGTGTCCCCCACCCATACCCTGAAGATATTCGCCTAAGGGTTTAGCAATGTCTCTTCCCAAGTGAATGCCAGTTGCTTGATGAAATTCGCTGGTGCAACGTAGACTAATCTCAATTTTCTCATTTTTTTGCCCTGCCACTGCCGCTAAGTGTGCGCCTAAGTCAACTAATGCTCTTGCGGCTGAAGCTTGATATGCGCTGACATGGGAAAGAGCAACTATCCAGCTGTCGATTTTAACAAGCTTGGCTCTGCGGCACGCCTTTATTCTTGCGACGCGCTCAGAAAAGTCCATGGGCAGGGCAAGCGTGGCGAGTTCTTCTTGCGGGTTCACGCCTACATCACTAAGTGCAGCTATAGTTTTGAAGGTTGAAGAGTTAGCTAAAACAAAGTGGCGTGTATCAAAAGTTATTCCCAGAAAAAGTGCTTTCGCCTCATTCAAGTCTGGTTTAATGTTGAGTTGCCGGTAAAACTCGTATATTATCTCGCATGTAGACGACGCTTTTTCGTCTGTTATGCAAAGCCTGGCCATGCGCTCCGTTTCAGGATGCGCCGCGTGATGGTCAATTACTATTATAGGCGCCTTGGTTTTTGCCACTTTTTCAGACAACGAATCCAACTGCTGAATCGTATTCGTGTCCAGTAACACTATGGCGTCAGCTTTCTCCACGTTTGGATTCAAATTCACAGTTATAGGCAACCGCTTTAAAATGTGCTTTGAAAGTCTGCTTATTCCCTGTCCCGCGCCAATCTCCGCAGCAATGTTCGGCTTGACCTTTGATAATAAGCCCTGCAGTGCATAGGCTGAGCATATGGCGTCAGGGTCTGCGTTGTGATGGCATAACAGAAGAATAAATTTGGCATTAGCTTCGTCTAGAATGGCTAATATTTTTAGGATGGACATGCTAGTTTTCTCAGGTAATTTTCACTTGCTTTATGTGCCTCTTTAATTGCTTCTTTCACCAATTTTTCGGCGTCAAACTCTCTCATTTTAGGCAAAAGTTCCAATTCTATCTCAACCGTCACGTTCACAGGTTTTGTTCCTTCAACTTCGACGCTTATGTTTAATTTCTCCACCATTTTTGCGGAGACTTTTGAGAGAACGTATTTTCTGGCGGCGTTCTCAGCAGTAGAGCATAACGTTTCAATCTGTTCGGTGGTTAACTCGGGAAACCCCAGTTCGTCCACGTGTTTCACCTTAAAGGCTGTTAAGCTGAAGGCGAAACAGGGCTGAGGTCCTCTTGAAGTTTTGTTTGTGTCTCCTTAACTTGGCTACGTAATCTTTCTTCTTGGCGGGCGAGAACGGTGCTCCGCGTGTTCAGCAGCTCTTTACGTTCAATCAACTCTTCAGTCACCTTGGCTTTGTCAGCCTTTATCAAAATCGAGCCCGCAGCCTTGTAAATCACAGCATCATCCGCGGTCTTTTGCAACTCCGCTAAGGTTTGCTCCACTTCATTTTTCTCCGCTTCTACCTGCTGCTTCTGCGCCAAAACAGTCTGCAAAGTCTGTTGCAACTGTTGCAGCCTCAGCAAACGCTCTTGAACTTGAGGCGGTAACTTTGAAAGGTCATCACTCATCTCTTATACTTCCGTCTGCACAGAATAAGCACAGCCCTTAATTAAGCATTTTCCAGAAGAAAAGCCTAACAAGCTTTACACAGTCATAATGACATGTGAAAGTGACGAATTTAAACGTGCAAGGCTCGCATATTTGGCGGCTATTAGCCAATCAATGCAGAAACCAGTAGAGGGGGAGGCTCTGTCTGCTTTTGGTTACCAAATACAGAGGGAAACCTTTATGGCTGTCATGCCTGCGCTATTCATCAGCTGCAATAGAGCTTAATGAAATTTTAATAACTAGTTAGCCGTTGCTTTTTCTAAAAGTAAATAAATAAGCTACTAATAACATAGAGAAACTTGAACTCGGTGAATACAAGTGAAGAGAACTACCACTACAATCGTGCTGATGATTTTTTCATTTGCTGTTCTCGTGGCTTCTTTAAGTACACAAAAGGTCTTGGCTCAAGAAGCCACCTACAGCATACAACAGATTGACCATCAAGTTGAAGTTTTATACTCTGGTCACGTTATTATAAGGGATAAAGTGCGATTATCTGGGCAATTAACAGGCGACTTCTTGATAGGATTTCCATACAAATACGGCGCTTACGTCCTTAAAGGAGTAGCCTACGATGACAGCAATGTTTTCCCCCTAAGCCTCGGCGTGCAACTGGAAGACCGAAGCGGCTTCTACGGCGCAAAGATAAGTTTTCCACATGGTGCGCCTCAAGTTTTTACTGTGGCCTTCATTCTCTCAAACAGCCTTGTCAGTCAAAATTATAACGAGTTCATCATAGATTTCCCCGCCTACCCCAGTCTCGTGAAGGATGCTGTCCGCTGCAATGTTACGCTTGTGCTCCCTGAAAATCCCGGAAATATAACAATAACAAAAGATGACGGTGTAGTTCAAACAGCAAACTTCGTTAAGGATGATTTAGCTGCATTCACTTATTCACCAGCAACAGCAAATTTTTCCCTTAGCTCCAGCAGCATCCAAATAATCAATGTGAAGCAACTAACTCGGCAAGTTGAGATAAACGCCATAGGCGGCATAACAGTCTCCGACAGATACCGCATCGTAAATAACTCTACAACCAGCATTAGCTCGCTTAAAATAGGTTTACCGCCTGAGGCTTCAGGCATTGCGGTAAGCGACGAGTTCGGCAGAAGCTTGACAGCAAGCACTCAAACCAACGGCACTGACTCGTCGTTTGCCACTGTCACCTTAGCTTCACCTTTAAACAGCGGCGCATCAACGTTCCTGTCAGTAGGTTACACTTTGCCCCATGCATCTTCTGAACAAACAATTTTCACTTTGAACTTTGATCTTTTCCCCAGTCTCAATTGCTACATTGACAAAGTCACCGTTAACTTCGTTCTCCCTGAAGGGGCAAGGTTTCTAGAGCCACAGCGCTCGGCAATAGACGCTTCATCGGCTCTAATCAGAGAAACCTTTCAAGAAACACTGACAATAAACAGAGAGGGAGTCAGCATCATAGACCGTGCAGTTCCCTCTGAAGACACCGTGCAAATCAAATACGATTATAATCCATTGTGGGCGTCTTTTCGGCCTACCGTGTGGATGTGGACTTTAGTGGCTATTGGCGCAGTGATTTTCGCTTTATGGAGAAGACCTAAAGCCGCAGCGCCGCTGAGAGTTGCAACACCAAAAGCTTCAGTAAGCCTCAGCCCAGATCAATTAAGAGCCTTCAACGATGCGTATGAAGAGAAAGGCAAGTTAACTTTGGAACTGAAGCTTCTTGAGGCAAGAGCCCAGAAGGGCAAGATTCCAAGGCGGCGATACAAGGTGCAACGGAAAACGCTGGAGACCCGCATAGACACGTTAAACAAGAACATAGCTGAGTTAAAGGCTGTTTTTCGCAGTGCAGGCGGCATTTACGCTGATCTAGTAAGGCAGCTGGATATTGCAGAAACAGAACTTGTTGAGATCGCAGCAAACTTGAGAACCGCTGAAGCACGCCATAGCAGAGGAGAACTTCCATTGGAAGAGTATAAGAAGGCAGTTGCGGATTATCAGCGGCGGAAAGAAAAAGCGGAAGCCACAGTTAACGGAATTCTGTTGAGGTTACGTGAAGAACTCCGCTGAGCCACCTAAACACTTTTATTTTACTTGTAGCGTTTGAATCAGACTTATAAGAGGTATGTGAAATGGTAAAGATAGTAGTTGATAATGACAAATGCAACGGATGCGAAACATGCGCTAACACTTGTCCAGTCAGCGTCTACGAGATCAAAAACGGCAAATCCGTACCAGTTAACGTCAGCGAATGCCTAGTCTGCCGCGCATGCGAAGCCCAATGTCCCCAAGGCGCAATACAAGTAATCGAGTAAGCCTAACGCCTTGCAACAGCCAAGCCGCTGAGACATACGCGCATTTTCTTAACAAGGTTATTCCACAGTTTATTTTTCATTTTTCAAACTTCAGTTTTAAAGCAAAAATCACATCTAAGCCCTGCTTCTATTGATTTATACCCAGTTTTTTGAGTATTTCGCTATATGCCTCTAGCGCCATTTTTTCGCTTGTAACATTCTTTATGAGCATGCGCCCGCCGCTGAACAAACTGATTTCCAAGTTTTTATAATCAAAAATTATTGCAAGCCGAGATTTCAGACGAACCTTAAATTGCTGCGCACTTTCTCGTAAACTTCGTTAAGGTTCAGCTTTAACGGCTCTTTAGGATTAACATTTACCGTGTCGCGACCGCAGAGCCAAACCAGCTTCGCGTGCTGCGCCAGCGGCTCCAAGACGCCTTGGCAAGCTGGGCAGTTAGCGGCCTTTGAAGTTTCAACTGTGGTGAAATACATGTCATTGAAGTCGCATATCAGAAGCTTGCCTTTAAGAGGCGAGCCCATGCCCGTTAAAACTTTTATCGCTTCCATGGCCTGCATAGTGCCGATTACCC
>JAWCMT010000019.1:0-28371 GCA_038849555.1 Bathyarchaeia archaeon
CTTATGGCAGTTAAAACTGCGCCAATCTTGAGAGAGCCATAATATGCTATTACGAACTCAGTCGTGTTTGGTAGAAAAACCGCAACCCTGTCGCCTTTATTTACGCCTAAAGCTGCAAGCGCCGCAGCAAACTGGTCTGTCAGCGCATCTAACTCGGCGTAGGTGATTTCCCCTTCGGCAAAGGCTATGGCGGCTTTTTGAGGATACGCTTTTGCCGCTTTCTCAAGAAAACTTTGCAGCGGCACCCTTGGATACTCGAGTTTTTTTGGCACATCAGGGGGCCATGAGCGGAGCCACGGTTGGTTCTCTATTTGCATTGTGCACACGCGCTTTGCCAATAAGATTACAAAAAACACGTAATAACATTTGCCAAAACTATCGTGGTGCAGCTAAAAGAAAACCAGTTTTATCAGAAACAGGGCGGCCAGATGCAAAGGGTAGAACGCATAGAAAGCATATTTTCTAAATGAATACGCAAGCGAGCTTTCAGGGATGACTGTTTCCTTTTTCAACACGCCTTTTACGTGAAGAATGATCAGAGGCACTGCAAAAAGCGAAAACACTTGCGTGTCTGCGATTAGCAGGAACTGGCTGTTCAAGGCAAACAGCGCGAGAAAACCAATCAGGGGATTACTTTTCAACAGTTTCATGCATGCCACAGTCAGCATCGCGTAAATACTTCCTTCCGTGTTAAGGAATATAGAAAGCAAGGCGGGAACAATAGTCAGCAGACTTCGCTTGTTAAAGAGGTAAATTGTCAACGCGCCCAGTAACAGCGAAAAGAGTATGTTGAAACGTTCAAATGGCTGGATTCCAAAAGCAAGAAAATAGGGCACTTGCGAAATCACAGCAAAACCGAAGAGAGTCGCCAAGTATTTTTTCGGTTTTTTTGTGCTTTCAATTCCTAGGGCTACAAGATAAGCGAATAATGGGAAAGCAAGCCTGCCAATGATGTGAAGCATCAGCCAGTCGGGATAAAGGATAACTCCAATATGGTCTATTGCCATGGCTAAAATTGCTATCAATTTAAGCAAGTCTCGCCCATAATCAAATTTTCTGGCTGGCAAAGACACGAGTAAACCACACTGAACTGCTTTACTGTAGACTATAGCATACTTCTGTAGAAACACATAAAGTTGCGTGCTTTAAAAGCGTGACACTTACACTAAAAGCGTAAAAAGCGAAACTCGAAATATACTATAATAAAAAAGGTTTTGGCAGTCTAAGTTGCCGTTCTGCGCTACTTCTTATTCATCAAGTATTCATGAATAGCTTTCGCCGCTTTCTTGCCCATACCCATCGCGCTAATGACCGTTGCCGCGCCAGTAGCCACGTCGCCGCCAGCATAAACGCCATCCAAACTGGTCTTGCAGTTTTCATCAACTTTTATCGTGCCGTGTCTTGGGTCTGTTACTAAGCCTTCGGTTGTCCGTTGAATAATCGGGTTCGGTGTCTGCCCGATGGCAATTATCACTGTGTCAGTTTCCATAACGAATTCGGAGCCTGGAATCGGCTTGACGCTGCGTCTGCCGCTTTTGTCGGGTTCTCCGAGCTCCATTCGGATGCACTTCATGGCTTTGACCCAGCCTCTTTCGTCACCGTAAAACTCCACAGGTGCGGTGAGGAACTGGAATATCACGCCTTCTTCCTCAGCGTTCTCAATTTCCTCGGCTCTTGCAGGTAACTCGTCACGTGACCGTCTGTAAACTAGGTGCACCTCAGCACCTAACCGCAATGCACAGCGTGCGCAGTCCATGGCAACGTTGCCGCCTCCGATAACAACCACATGCTTTCCAATGCGGATCGGCGTGTCATAATCAGGAAACGCATAAGCCTTCATCAGGTTAACGCGTATCAGAAACTCGTTGGCAGAGTAAATTCCACCCAAGTTCTCGCCTGGACACCCTGTGAATTGTGGTAAACCTGCACCGCTGCCAATGAATACGGCGTCCGTGCCGCTTTTCATCAGTTCAGGTATGGTTGCTGTCCTACCGACAAGATGACCCAACCGTAAGTCAACGCCTAGCTTCTTGATGTATTCAATTTCGTTGCGCACTATCACTTTTGGTAAACGGAATTCGGGGATGCCGTAAATCAGCACTCCACCGCCAACATGCAGCGCTTCATAGATTGTTACGTCATGGCCAAGCTTCACTAGGTCAGCTGCAGCCGTCAGTCCAGCTGGGCCAGCGCCTATTATGGCTACTTTTTTGCCTGTTGGCGGAGCCTTTTGAGGGAGTTGATAACCGTTTTCACGTTCCCAATCAGCAAGAAAACGCTCCAAGCGGCCGATGCTTACTGGCGCACCGACCTTGCCGACAACGCATTTCGATTGGCACTGTTCCTCTTGTGGGCAAACGCGTCCGCAAACTGCTGGCAAAGCATTTTTCGTTTTTATTACGGCTATGCCTTCTGCGTACTTCTTTTCTCTGATGCACTTAATGAACTGTGGAATTGGCACCTCAACAGGACAGCCGGTTACGCATTGTGGCTTCGGGCATTGAAGGCAGCGGCTTGCTTCTTCAAGCGCCATCTCTTCAGTGTAGCCTAAGGCTACTTCGTTGAAGTTCTTCACTCGCGCCTTCGGTTCCTGTTTAGGCATTTCCACGGCTTCTTTCTTTAGTTTAGGTTTAGGCTTTGTTTCTGCCACATTTACACTCTCCATGCATTTCCCATAACATTGAACTTAACCTTTCTTCAGGAAGCATCATACGTTGACGCTGAATTAACCCGTCAAAATCCACTTTATGCCCGTCAAACTCTGGGCCGTCAACGCATCCGAACAGCATTTTCCCGCCGACTGTAACTCGGCAAACACCGCACATGCCCATACCGTCAATCATTATAGGCGTCAAAGTCACAATTGTCGGTATACCATAGGGCCTTGTAATCTCGCTGACTTCCCGCATCATCACAACTGGGCCTAATGCGACACATCGGTCAAACTTTTCGGTCTTCAACAGTTCTTTCAAAAAGTCCAGTCCTTTATACCCGATTGAGCCATCATCAGAAGCTATGTACAGCTTGTCACTTAAGGCTCTGGCTTCAGCTTCCATGAACAGAAAATCTTTAGACCTGCAACCTAACACGGTAGTCACGTGATTTCCCGCTTCTTTCATGGCTTTAACTTGAAGAAGCATTGGCGCAATCATGATGCTGCCGCCGACGCATAGGACTTTGCCGAAGTTTTTGATTTCCGACGGGTTGCCTAGTGGGCCGGTGACGTTTAGCAGGCAGTCGCCCTCTTTCAGCAGGCCCATTTCCTTTGTGGTTTTGCCAACTTCGTGGAAAGCAAATGAAACTGTGCCTTTCTTTACGTCGTAGCCGCAAATAGTGAGAGGTATGCGCTCTCCCTTCTCATGTGGAATCACAATTAAGAATTGTCCTGGCTGAGATTTAGCGGCAATCTGTGGTGCATAGATTTCGAACAGTGTTTCTTTATGTGCAAGTTGTTTCTTGCAAACTATTTCATACATCTTGGGCATTTTCATCGTGCCTCCGTTTTTGCCATTGCAAGTTTAGGCATAGTTGCGATTTTCTGATAGAAACTTTCAAATTTCGACTTGAATTCGCCTTCGCATCTCGGCGATAACTCGAATAACTCAAAGCGGTTGAGCAGCCCCTTCTTTTTCAGCACATCCGTCAACACAATCATGTTACGTTCAGCTGTGTCTCTGCCTTCGCTAAGTTTGCAGTCTTCCGCCGCGCATACGACGCCCATCACACCGTCAAAACCGCATTCTAAAGCGTTTACCACGTGCACGGGATCCATACCTTTAAAGCAGGGGACTTCCAAGATCAGCGCGTTTTTGCCTGTAAGCGCACTGTTTGAGTTATCTAAGGCTGAGAACTCAGACCACTGGCAGCTGAATACAAGCACTGCTGGTTGACCGTTCCGCGCCTTCATTGCTTTTGCCGCTTGCCCATAGCGTTGCAGAACATTGTCAAACTCGTAGCCCTTTACTTCAATGGCTTTGTGTGGGCATACAAGTGCGCATGCCCCGCAGCCTACGCAGTCCTCGTAGACGATTCTTGGTGTGGAGAAAGGCTCGGCCTTTATTGCGTTGTAGGGGCATATGAAGACACATTTGTCGCAGCCTACGCATTCTTCAGTTTTGTAAACTGCTTTCCTCGAGTACTTCACAACTGTCAAAACGTTTTCGTCGAATCCTAACTGTTTCAGAACGTTTTTGCTTAGTTGGAAGCGGCGTGCATTAATTTTTGTGCCTTCTTTGTAGCGGCAGAACTTGTCTTCACATTGAATTGAAACAATGTTCTTTACTCCTGAGCTTAAGGCTTTGAAAATGAAGTCGGTGGGAACTCTGCCTGAGCAGGGTAGCCGCAGTGGAACATAATTTTTGATGTTTAATCCTTGATCCGCTAGGATTTCTTCTACTTCGCATGTTGAGGGCGAGTTTCCGCGGCACATTAAAACCAGCGTATCACTACCCGTTTTCTTTCTTGTGCATTCAACGTAATTGACAAGTTGCTCGTAATCGTAGTAGGCAATTTCTATTGCAGCAACCGGGCAAGCACTGGCGCATATTCCGCATACTTGACACTTTTGTATGTCAATTTCCACGCGGTCTTTTTCTCTGTCATAGTTTATAGCTTCAAAGGGACAAATCGAATGGCAAACACAACATCTACTACACAAATCTTGGTTGATTTCTACTGCAGCGAAACATTTTTCGCTCATTCTGGAAACCTCTCATGCCAAAGCGCACTTCAGCCATGAAGCTTCTGCGCTTAGGCTTATGGAAGCATGAAAAGCGTTTTTGGATGATATAATGTTTTCCCTTTATTTTCGGTAATATGGTCGTCGAATGTATCCATATGCCGAAAGCGCTGCAGTGATGCCTTGGCCGACTGCTGTGCCAACTTGCTTGACAGGATGATTCGTCACGTCGCCAGCGGCGTAAACGCCAGGAAGGTTGGTTCGCTGAAAAATGTCGATTTTGATGTATCCCTCATCGTCAACTTCCACGCCGGCCTCTCGGGCGATTTGACTGTTAGGCGCTTCTCCAACTTGAACGAAAACTGCGTTAACCGCTAACTCCTTTGTTTCGCTTGTCTTCTTGTCAAAAAGCAACACGCTGGTAACGAACTTTTCACCTTTTATCTCTGTGACTTCAGTGTTTAAGAAAACTTGCACGTTCTTTTTTGAAGCTAAATCTTTTAAAAGCGCTTCTTCAGCTCGAAAAGCGTCTCTGCGATGCGCCAAAAACACTTCAGCAGCTATCCCGGAAAGGTAAAGCGCCGTCGTGACCGCGGAATTGCCGCCTCCAACAACGAGCACTTTTTTGCCCTTAAACAATGGTCCATCGCAGACTCCGCAATAGCTTACGCCTCTTCCACGGAATTCTTTCTCGCCTTTGACGCCGATTTCGCGGTAATGTGAGCCTGTAGCGATAATGATTGCATCTGCTTGGTAGACTGCTCTGGCTGTTTTAACGATTTTACGCTCGCCTTTAAGGTCTAGGGCTGTCACAAACTCGAGTTCGCGGATGACTGCGCCTGCTTTCTTGCAGTGGAGCAGCATTTTCTCTGCGAGTTCATTGCCGCTAATTTGCAAAAAGCCTGGATAATTTTCTATTACTGGCGCGTCTGAGGTTGTGCCACCAGCCATTTTCTCCTCTATAATCAACGTTTTTAGTCCGCTTCTTGCGCCGTAGATTCCTGCTGATAAGCCAGCGGCGCCAGCGCCAATTATTATTAGCTCCCAGTTTTCCACGCGTAGCTCTCCTCTCAAACAGGTTAATTAATTCGGAGCGATTTATGAATGATTCGGCAATTTTTAGCGTTGGCTCAGTTATTTTTCAGGAAAATGAAAATGCATCCCAAAATAGGCGCTTTTAAATCTGTAAAAAAGGGCGATGCAGATTTGGCTTTGTTATTTTCGGTAATTCTTTATTGGCACTATTGGTATGGTGAAGGTTTCAAGTACGCCATCGATTAAGCGGATTTTGTCAGAAACGAAACGCAAGGCTCTTTCGTTTGTGTCTGCTTGGAAGAGAATTGCAAAGTCCCATTGACCGAAAACTTGATAGGCTTCCTCGAGTTTAACGCCTTCAACTGGATTTTCATCAAACTCCATTAATGGCTCATAAAGTTTAGCAGCCATGTTGGGGCTCAATTTGATCATTAACAAATATTTCTGAACAGATTTCCCCATTTCAAGCACCTAGAAACATCTTATGTTAAGAGGCTTCCAATTTAAAAATTTGGCGATTAAATTTAACACAGAAATTTTATATTCGGTCAAGACAATAGTGGCTCCTAAGTGTTACGCATGACTGAGAAAACAATACAGTCCATACCTGTCATGCCGTTCGCTTTGATGCTGGCTTGCATAGACGCAGTAATCGGCTTGATAATAGGCATCTTCTATGCCTTATTCTTCGGCACGATATACTCCATGATCCCTAGCACCGCCTCAACCGCGGTTGGCCTCGCTTTGTTTCGCTTCATTTTTGGTGTAGCCGCCTTGATAATAATGCCCATTATCGGCTTTATTGGCGGTCTCATCCAAGGCGCATTATGTGCGGCTTTGTACAATTTTCTCGCGCCGAGAATCGGTGGAATCAAAGTGCGTTTCAAAGAAGATCAACAGCAATCGTAAACCCTTTTTTATGTGCACGCCAAAAACTCTTCGACTATCTTGTTGCTTTAAGCTAATTTAAGTGGAAAATGGGATTTTTGGTCCAATACAACCGCGCAGTATAGCTACACGTTTCTTCTATTTTCGAGACACGCAATAATTGGAAATGAAAACTAGAAAAACAGATAAGCCTCAAGCACCAATGAAGCGATTGCAAAATCAGGGGTTTTCGTATGGCAAAGTTTAGGTGCACTATATGCAATCATGTTTATAATGAAGCCAAAGAAAAAGTGAAGTTCAGCGACTTGCCAAAGGAGTGGGTGTGTCCAGTCTGCGGCGCGCCAAAAAGCGTTTTCGTGCTTTTGGCGGAAGAAACCGCTGAAGAAAAAAGGGAGCGTACTGTTTCGGATGTTCTAATAGCTCAAATCGCAGAGTGGGGAGTTCGATATGTTTTTGGGATTCCCGGGACTTCTACTTTAGGCATAGTTGACGCCATAAGAAAGAACAGTAAGATCCAATACATTCAGGTTCGGCATGAGCAGACCGCTGCCTTTATGGCTTCAGCCTATGGGAAGCTTACCGGCCACGTGGCCGCTTGCTTAGGCGTTTCAGGGCCAGGCGCAACTAATCTTGCTACGGGCTTGTATGACGCGAGTTTGGATCATTCGCCTGTTTTGGCGCTTACCGGTCTGGTGGCGCGGCAACTCATCGGGCCCGGCTCGGTTCAGGAGATTGATCAGTACTCCTTCTTTGAGCCCATATGCGTTTTTAACAAGATTTTGATGTCTGAAGAGCAAACCACCATGTTGGCTACGTTGGCTATTAGGCATGCGTTGCTGGATCGTGGTGTTGCGCATATTGGTGTTCCCAGTGATGTGCAGAAGCTTCCGTATGATGCACCGATTTTGCCTTTGGAAGGGCGGATGCCGAATCTGGCGTTTGGGCAGGAAGAGGCGCTTGTTGAGAAGGCTGCGCGAGTAATTGATCAGGCAGAGAGGCCCGTAATAATTGCGGGTTTCGGCGCTAGGGGGCAGGGAACCAAGCTTTTGAAATTGGCGTCAAAAATTTCTGCGCCCATAGTAACCACGTTCCGAGCTAAAGGCGTAATTGATGAGGATCACGCGTCATGCGCAGGCTGCCACGGCAGCATTGCGTCAACGGCTGCGGCAACACTTGTTCGCAAGGCCGACTTGCTAATCGTGATTGGCTGCTCTTTCTCGGATTTGACGCGGATTCCTGAGACGCGAATGGTGCAGATTGACATTAACATGAAGATGATTGCGAAGAATTATCCTGTTGAGGTAGGCTTAATCGGCAACAGCGCCGTGCTAATCCAGAAATTGGCTGAGAAAGTGCAGGAAAAGCAAAATGCAGCGTATTTGGAGGAGATTTCGAAGTTGAAGCGGGAATGGATGGAACAGCTACGGCGAGAGGCAGATCCATCTTTGAAGCCCATTCGCCCACCATATATCATGAAGGTTCTGAATGAGAAAATCGCCGAGGACGCCGTGATTTCGCTGGATGTGGGTGAAAACTGCTGGTGGTTCGGCAGAAACTTTCAGATGAAGCGAACGCAAAAGATGGTGATGAGCGGTTATTTGGCTTCGATGGGCTTCGGCTTGCCCGGAGCCATGGCAGCAGCGCTTGCGTACCCTGACAGGCAAATCGTGTGTATAACAGGCGATGGAGGCTTCTCAATGGTTATGGCAGATTTTCTAACAGCGCTGAAGTATCGTATGCCCGTGAAGGTTTTTGTTCTGAACAACCAGAGCTTGGGCATGATACAGCAAGAGCAGAAGGTAGAGGGATATGAAAGCTGGCAGACGGAGCTTTATAACTATAATTTTGCGGATTTTGCAGCGCACTCTGGTGGAGTAGGGATAAAAGTAGTTGAGCCAGCTGAACTTGAAGGTGCAGTGGAGAATGCACTTTCCTTAAGCAAGGCGGTTATAGTGGATATTGACACTGACGCAAGAAGATTTCTTTGAAGTCGAAAAGTGACGCATGGGAAAGCCTCCACTCCTCTATGTAGGGCGTTAGGTTTTGTAGAATAACTATGATGTAATTCGTCAAAAAGGATAGGCCCTCTATAGGTTTCTGCATTGATTGGCTAATAGCCGCCAAATATGAATGCGCCAGCGCCTGTTGGCTCACTGAAGTAGCGTCTCAGTTTTTAATAAAAATATGCCGTGGTTTTTCTATTCCCATTCTATTGTTGCCGGCGGCTTATGCGTAATGTCATAGACTACTCGGGTTACTTCCGGAATCTCATTCGTTATCCGCGTAGAAATCCTCTCCAGAATGGTGTAGGGGATTTTGGCGAAGCTGGCGGTCATGGCTTCGCGGCTTTCCGCAGCGCGGACTGCGACAACGTAGCCGTAGGCTCGCGCGTCGCCTTTGACGCCGGTAGCCTTAGTGTCTGTTAAAACAGCGAAGTACTGCCACAAGTTATCCTCTAAGCCTCCTCGCTCGATTTCCTCTCTGACTATGGTGTCTGCCTTCTTTGCGATTCTAACCTTCTCCGCGGTTAATTCCCCAATTATTCTAACTGCCAAGCCTGGTCCTGGAAACGGTTGCCTTGAAACGATTTCCCGCGGCAAACCCAGCATTTTCGCTACGCGCCTCACCTCGTCCTTATACAAGTCGCGTAGCGGCTCCAGAATCTTCTTGAACTTGATTTTCGCCGGTAGCCCTGCCACGTTATGATGAGTCTTGATTTTGTCCGAGTGCTTCCTGAAGCCTGATTCAATTCTGTCCGGGTAAATAGTGCCCTGGATCAAGTATTCGGCGCCCACTTTCTCGGCTATTTCCTCAAAGACGCGTATGAATTCTTCACCTATGATTTTCCGCTTGGTTTCGGGGTCCACAACGCCTTTAAGTTTCTCCAAAAACCTTTGCTGCGCATTTGCCACTACAAAGTTGATTTTAAACTGCTTAAACGCGTCTCTGATGGCTTCTGGTTCGCCTTCCCGCATGAAGCCGTGATCAACGAAAACAGCCGTTAATCTGTCATTTAATGCTTGAGCAGCGAGCGCCGTTGCCACGCTTGAGTCTATGCCTCCGCTTAAGCCGATTATGGCTTTCGCGTCTCTCACTTCTGACCTCAGTTCATTAATCATTTTGGTTATTAGGTCTTCCATTTGCCAGTTCGCAGTGCACCCGCATACTTTGAAGATGAAGTTGCGGAGCATGAGCATGCCGTTTTCGGTGTGGACAACCTCGGGATGCCACTGCAAACCGTAAATAGGCTTAGTCTTGTGCCTAAAAGCGGCTACTGGACAGCTTTCCGTATGTGCCAGCACTTCGAAGTCAGGTGGCATTGAGAAGACGGTGTCGCCATGGCTCATCCACACTTTTTCTTTTCTGCTTAAGCCCGCAAGCACGCCAACAGGCTTGTCAATCTCGACATAAGAAACGCCATATTCTCTGCAAGCCGCGGGCTCCACTTTCCCCTTACACATTTGGGCTATGAGCTGGTGCCCGTAGCATAAGCCTAAGACTGGCAGGTTTAGCTCCAAGATTCCCGCCTCAATGCGAGGCGCGTCTTGCTCATAAACGCTTGAGGGCCCGCCGGAAAGAATTATCCCCTTAATGTTGAGTTCACTGTTCATGCTTCGAATCTTGTCTGGCGTTATGTCAGGCGGCACAATTTCAGAGTAAACTCCGTGCTCTCTTATTCTTCTGCCTATCAAGTGACAGTATTGGCCGCCGAAATCCAGCACTAGTATAGTGTCATATTTTGTCTTCATTTTTCTCATGCCTATTGATTTTCCCTAGTAATTTAACGTTATTATCACGTTACTATCAATTGCAGCGGCACGTTTTGCGTTACACTATTTTTCTTTCTAAAGGAAGTTTCTAGACATTCCAATTTTAGGTGAATGAAACTAAAATTATATAAACTTAGTCGAATGACTATCAAAAGCGTGTCGCGGAAAATTTGGTTTGGCTGGAAAAATGTGCAGTAGGCGATAATTATGGAGTTAAATGAAACTGATAGAAAAATCTTGGAAAACCTCTTGGCGGATGCGCGCCTCTCAAGCAGGCAAATAGCTAAGAATGTAGGTGTGTCCGTGGGCACCGTGCTTTCAAGAATAAAGAAAATGGAAGAAGACGGTTTAATAAAGGGCTACTCGGCCGTCCTTGATCATGAAAAACTCGGCTATGAACTCACCGTCGTTACGGAGATAACTGTTTCAAAAGGAAAACTTGTAGAAATGGAGAATGAAGTAGCCAAGCTGCCTGGCGTCTGCTGCGTTTATGACGTAACAGGCTTGACTGACGCCGTCATTATCGCCAAGTTCAAAAGCCGAGAAGATCTTGGAAAATTCACGAAAAATCTGCTGTCTTTGCCGTATGTGGAGAGAACAAACACTCATGTTGTATTGACCACGGTGAGAGAGAACTTCCGTTTACTCTAAGCTTTCCTGCTTCCAGATAGTCGCTACTCCGTTTACAGCTGTAAGGGCTTGATGAAGGCGCTCCTTTTTAGCATATAAAAAACAACAAATCCATGTTCTATTTTCTCGTTATAGAAAAATTTTTAAACGATTTGAATCAAACAAATGAGCGCCTAAACTAAAAAGGGAGATATCATAAACATGCGTAGACGTTTAATTATGGCAATCTGTGTTTTGGCGTTGTGCAGTATGCTGCTGATAATAGGCATAACAAATGCTGCTGAACCAGGCTACACAAGAACAGACTACAACCCCCAAACTGGAATGACGCCTACCATTGATGGAAAATGGACCACCAACGACGAATGGGCATTAAACGGTGAAGTTACCACGATCGGCACAGGCGCTGCCTTCAGAAGCGTATGGGTTTTAGAATCAATGACTCCAGATATAATAGTCACTGACACATTTCTGGTAGAATTCTTCGCTGACACCACAAATGACGCTGGAGATTACTGGCAACTATGCATCGACGGCGACCAAAGCGGCGGCTCTGCCCCTCAATCCGGAGATTATAGAATAGACATTGTGGGGCATACTACTCTAAAGTTGTATCAGGGAACAGGAACAGGATGGACCGAAGTTACCCCTGACCCAGCGGACATAATATGGAATAACACGTTGAGTGCTTCACCATCCAACAGCACAGCGCACTGGATTTTGGAACTCAAAATCTACAAAGCAGAACTCGGCGCAGGCCCAACATGGAATTTCCGATTAGCCATGTATGATGCAAGCACTGGGACTCTTTTGGCGTGGCCGCCTACTCCTAGAGATGAACCAGCTCGCTGGGGAGTCCAAAACTACGTACAAGGTGCCATCCCCGAAACATTCAACATCGCCCTCGTGGTGTTGCTGCTATCAACTGCAGCTGTAGTTAGCTTCTACTTCCTGCGAAAACGACCAAAAATCGAAAGTGTCGCTTCCATCAAAACAGGTGGCCAAACACACTGCTGTATGTGAGCCTTTCACTTCAATCGCCCTTTTTTTATCTTTGTAACCCGATTAGTTGTGAAATAATCGAAGCAAATGCTATTTAAGCAAAAGTCAGGCAACACATGACATTTACTCATCTTGTTATCCCACTTCGTTATTTTCCAATGGAAATTATTTTATTTCACTTTTTCGAATGCACCATAAAACGTCGCCTTCTTTATGATATAGGAAAAACTTTTAAGGCTAACGAGTTGAATAAACTAATTAGCCAAATTAAAGGAGAAGAAAGGGGAATGAAAAGATTCTTGCGTTTCGCACTTTCCATGCTATTTGTCTGCAGTTTACTATTGCCTATAATTGCCAGCGTCGTCAAGGCAGGCAATCCAGCCTACTCAATTACAGAGCACCCAAGCGTCAATACCGCAACAGTTGATGGAAAATGGACATCTAACGACGAATGGACAGACACTCCCGCCACTGACCTGACCGGCAATGCCACAGGAAAATTCGGATACAACATACAAGACTTCACCAATTTAGGCTTAGAGTGGATTATTGAAATCTTCACCGACAACACCAACGACGCAGGAGACTACTGGCAAATCTGCTTCGACGACGGCAACGACGGCGGCACGGCACCTGACACTGACGACTTTAAAATAGAAATTATCGGACACACTACTTTGAAGGTGTATAAAGGAACAGGTACTGGCTGGCAGGAAATTACTCCTGAAGCAGGAGAAATAAGATGGAATAACACGATTAGTGCCTCGCCGTGGAATAGCACGCCCCACTGGATTTTGGAAATCGTTGACACAAGCAAAACAGCGGGTCAAGTTCAAATTCCAAGTACACCACCAACTGGGATGAGAATTGCGGCTTACGATGCAAGTACAAGCACAATTGCAGCGTGGGCGCCTAACAGCTCTGCAAACGTTCCAAATACATGGGGTGTAGTCTCGGGATTTTCTACAGATCCAATTCCTGAAGGCTTCAGCGTTGGCGTTGTGGTCTTGCTTACTTGTGTTGCGTTTGCTGTCAGCTTCTACTGCTTACGGAAGCGCCCAAAAACCCAAACTTACAGCACCATTAAACTGTAGCCGTCAACGATTATCGGCGAAGTCAAGTCGAACTCGGAAGATATTTTACTCTCTTTTTCTTTTACTGCTAACATCCGCTTCGCAAAAATTAACAAGAGTGAAAAATTAAATGTTTGTATCGCGTAGAAAAAGATGAATAAAACAAAAATTTCTTGCGCACCACTTTAAAGCTTAAATTCGTGCTGCGCCTAAAATGAGGAAACTAAATGACAAAACTCAGCCGCATAAAAGTCATAATCCAACTTATCGTAGGCGTCGCCATACTACTCTGGCTGCTCCAGATAGCAAATTCAAGCGAAGTATTCGCAACAATCCTGCAATTCAACGCCGTAAACCTCATCGGCGCAGTAGCCTTCTTCATAACAGCGTCCACTTTCGTGGCGCTTGCACTCTGCGTTACACTGAGGCGCTCTAACCCAGATGCACCGTTGCGGCATATGATAATGGCAAGCTTTGCTGGGCAACTGCTAAGTGACGTAACGCCCGTCCGCTCCGGCTACTTCCTCACACCTGTTTTCCTGAAGCAGTTAGCTAGTATACCCGTCGAGCAAGGCATGACTGGCGTCCTCGCCACTGGAGGCGTAAACTCCTTTGTGAAAGTGGCCATATGCCTGATAGGTTTAGGCTACTTCGCAAGCTACCTGTCTCTGCCTGCGGAAATTACCAACGCGCTACTCGTGGGCATAATCGTTTTACTCGTTGCCGGCGCGATTCTGCTGCTGATTATGTGGGATAAGCGCTTCTCAAGACTAGTCGCCAAGCTCGAGAGAATACCTGTTTTGGGTAAACGATTAAGCAAGTTTACTGTGGTATTCAGCAATGTTCAGCAGGAAGGGCGAAAAATACAGTACTCGCTGGTATTCGTGGCTGCTTTGATATTTTTATCCGTAATCGCCCATGCCACCGCGCTGTACTTGATTTTTAACGGCTTATGGTATTATCCTTCGCTTCATCTGATCGACTTCATCTTCATAGCAGCCTTTGCCTCAGTATTAACCTATATACCCGTTACCATCGCAGGGCTGGGAGTTCAAGAAGCAGGCTATGTTCTATTCCTTCAATTGCTTCTCGGACTGCCTCTTTCAGCCGTTAACCCGAAGCTTGTGGCGTTCGCATTGATAACCCGCGCCTTATTCACCGGAACAGACATAATCGGCATTAGCCCCTTGCTCAAAGCAGGCTTGGCGCCTACTGCCCAAGAGCCCATGCATGAAGTAACTTCAAGCAGCAAGTCAACACGCCCTGTATAGCCCGTTTCCCCAGCAGAGCAAATATTGCGGCAAAGCTCAGCTATTCCTGAAAACCAGCATTCCTTTTTCAAATGCGATTTAACCCATTTTTTTGTTGGCTTATAACGGTCTTTCAGACGCGAAAAGTGACTTCACATCCCAATAATTGTAAAATCTTATGTCCACCGTCGCGTTGAAGCTTTCTGTGAAAGTTTCCTCTCGGTCAACCACAAAGAGTGTGAAGTATCCCCACTTATTTATCTGCCAAACAAACGACGGATCCTCAGCACCAGGCTCATTCGCAGACGTCTCGGGCCACTGCTTTAAGGGCTTATATGTTCCCGATGGGTTAGTGACCACTTCTGGTATTATCCCTTGCCACAATTCAATGCTGGCTGAGTGATTCGCGCTGTTAACTGAAACCATCATTAGGCCTTCCCTGTAATCACAGGGGATGGGCATGTGCAATTTGGCGCTGGGCAGCGCAGTGGCGTTTGTCACTGTTAAATTAACGGTCACGTGCTTCAGCGGCGGAACCAAGTTTTGCTCTGCAAACAGCGCGTACACCACTTCTTCCTCTAGCGGGCCAACATGATAAACCGCGGTGCCGTTCAACCCCGCATAAACAGGCGGCAAATAGCGCGGATCGCCCAAGTATCTCGTGAGAACGCACCATTTGTACGCCGGCGGCATCCTCGTGTCAAGTGGCGCCGCCCAAGGCACACTGAGAATATAGGTCACGTTTCTTTCCTTTAAGAAGTTTATTGCATCTTCAATTGCATCCATTCTGTAAAGCGGTGATGCCTCGATGCCGTCAAGCGTGAAGATGTCACGTTCAATGTAGTGCTCCTTTATGTCATAGGTTGCTATTCTAGCCGTTGGCGGCGTGTTCTCATTTATCCATTTCCATGCGTCTGCTTCTTCGAATATCTGCGCTAGGTAGCTCCATTTGTCGTTGCCGCGTGAAGGCGCTGGCTTAAACGAGTTTATGCATGGCAAAATCGCTATGCTTGAAATAAGCAGGAACACGATGAAGATAATCGAGGCTGCCCGTTTCACATTGTTTGGTTTTGTTAGAAGTGTTTTGATGCTTAAAGAGAAGATAACCGCTAAGGCAGGCAAGGCGATGATGAGATAGCGTATGAATGGAATGTGAACTGCCATGATCGCGACGCCAGCCAGCAATAAGTAACAAGGAAAAATCAGCGTGAACTGCTTTGGCTTGGCAAAATGCAGGTAAATGATGGCTAAAAATAGTGCTGCAGTGCCTATTTTAGCCGCTGTGCTGATCAAACCGAAGAATGGCACAGTGGACCAGTTCCTGAAATGCTGCATTGTGGAACTCAAGAGCATCGGGTCTAAGTGGTTGCCTATGCTGAGAAATGGGAAAACAGGGTTCCCAAGCAGCAGAAAATTCCGCATGTACCATGGCAAAACAAGCAGCGCCGCCAACGCGACAAGCCAACCGAAGCGCTTAGCAGATAAACGCTTATTTAAGGCATAAAGTAGCAGCAAACCGAATGCTACTAGGCCTATGTAGCTCGTAAGCGCCGCGAAACAGCAAAACACTGTCCCAGTGGTTTCGTATTTTCCAGCTTCAGCCGCTTCTGCATTGTAAGCTTTGAAGAAGAAGAACGTGGCCATCGTCAGCATAAAAGTTAAGCACATAAGATAAGTTTCGTGAATAAAAAGCTCCCAGAAAGTAGGTATGCTCGCTAGTATGAATATGGCGAAAACCGAGGCGGCGCGGCTTCTGGTGATAGCAGCTGCAAATTTGTACGTGACCGCTATCGCTGCTAAACCAAAAATTGGCTGCAAAATTCTGAAATAAAAATCATCAGCCCTGCCGGCAAGCGCATACAAGTAAACGGCAAGCAACTGCGTTCCCGGCGGGTAACTTGCGCTCATTTCCAAACCAATGGAGGGCCCTGCAATCAGCGGGATTTTGCCATTTTCAAATATGATTTTCGCGTAGTTAACGCCATACGCCAGCGAATCCCACTCTATAGCTGGATACGCCAAGGTCTGATACGTTGCAATGCAGGCATATGCGGCAATCACAGCAAGCACTGCCGCTTCGATATGGCTGAATCTTGGCATAGAAAAATTTTCCAGCTTAATGTTGGCGCTAGACTTTAGTCCACGACGTAGCGCCGCATATAATAGAACAATAAACAGGCTTGCTTGCACGAGCAGCACTGTTAATAGAGAGATTTCCCATAAAATTCCAATCAAAATCATCGCTACGATTGTAATTCCGAATCCCAAGCCAATGGCGGAAAGCAGCCTTTCTGCGGCGTCTAATCCATCTTTAGCGATGAGATAAGAGAGCAAAAAGCCGTTGGCAATTATGAAAATGAAACCCAGCCAGCCGCAGTCAAAGGGAACAGTTGCAATCGGAGCGTGAAATATGTTGGGTATGGTGAATTCTGGCGGTTGGTAATAAATAAGGCTGAGTATGCTTCCGAGCATCAGAATTATTGTAATCCAAATAATGACTAGCGCATCACGATCACGCGTATTCCTGCTCCTCCTTCCTTGGTTTTCTCTATTGGCTTGCTTTGTCTTGTTCCTCCGATATTTACTTGGAGATTCACGCTTGCATCTTCAACGTTTTCTTCTCTCAAAACTACGACCAGCGTATACAACCCTGATTTCTCAACTTTCCAAACCAGCGATGGATTAACTTCTCCCTGAGTTATCGAGTTTGGTGTTCGCGTTGCTAACTCGCGGTGCATCCACCATTCAGTGTTTTCCCACGGCTGAATGACACCTTCAAAGATTTCTATGCAAACCTTATACCCAAATGTTTCAGTCTGAACGGTAACTGTTTGGTTTTCACCTAAAAGTGGAAGATAAACAATTAATGTCCGCGGCCAAATGTTACTGGTTATTTTCCCATTCAGCGAGTATAATGACGCTTTTCCTTCAGTTTCAACAGGCTTGGCTTCTATCCTGCTTATCGTGAAGTTTCCAGTATACGAGTGAAGCCCAAATTCAGCATATCCTTCCTTGTTGACTGGCACAAGAAACTTGTGTGTCTTCCACTCTTTCGTGTCAGTTTTCTCGATGAATGAGTATTCAAACCATGACTCGGAATATTTGTTGTAAAGGTATATGCTCAGCTTGTCTATTCCAGCGTCGAGGTAGGTTATCTCCACGCATGTTAAATTCGGCGTAGCTACAAAAAACCGCGGCGCGTCGCTTCCAGCAATAACCGATTGCGTAGGAACTCCGTTAACTAACTGCGGCTCAGTCCAACCTTTCTCGTTGATGGCTGCGGGTAAAGCTGATTTCTCTGTTATTGGCGAACTCACAAGCGGGCCGACTTTGTAGAGTTTCTGGCTTCCGCCATATGGTATTCTGGGGAAAAACGGTGTCCCCAAAAACCTTGCCAGCGGCAGCACATCGAAATGTCCATGTTCACGCGCCCAATCCACATCTAAAATATACCGCACGTTCTCGCTTTGCAGATACCGCAGTATAGCCGTCATCTCAGTCATGTTATAGAGGTAGCGTGCTTCCCAGCCGTCCAGATAGAAGAAGTAGTCGTTACTGCAGTTTTTCACGTAGTAAACTCGGTTTTCGATGGTGCCGACTTTTTCGCCTTCGTTCAGATGCTCACTCAGCCATTTCCACGCTGCAGCTTCAGGGTAAGAAATGCTCAGCGCAGCCCACTTTTCTGCATTAGGATTCTCTAGGAACCATAAGAAATTGTAAGGCGGCTTGTCATTGAGGTTTTCCATGAATATTTTGCCGCCCATACAAAACGTTAAACTAGGAAATATGAAGGCAATGATTAGAATTATCGCGATGGAAATTCTGAGTACGTCACTTTTGCGGGGAAGCTTCAGCCTCTTTTGCCTTTTTCCCAGCGCATCTTTAGCATGCATAATCACGTTTTTGTCGTACTTCTCGCAGTGCTCCAGCGCTTTCGCGATGGGTAAAGCACTTAAGAGCGCGAAGCCGGGCGTTGCGAATACGATGTGCCTCGGGAACCCCCATGTTAACCCGCTGAGTATAAACGCAACCAGAATCAAGGGCCATGCCAAAAGCAGCCAAAACTTCCTGTTCTGGACTGGAATTAGCGCGATTCCGAGAATTGTTAGCAGGGAAATTGCTGGGAAATGGATTCTAAAAGTGAGCAATATGTCAATTTTATCTAGTAATGCTACATCGCCGCCAAATAGGCTTCGCGTAGCTGACCATTTTATGCCGTTAACCGTTGTTTCCATAATTAGGGGGTCGATGTTTATGCCGCCGAGCAACGTGTAGGCATTTGGGTAAACTGGGTTTCCGAGTAGAACGAAATTTCGGGTGTACCAGACTCCGCCGATGAGCAAAGCAGGCAATACCAGTAGCAGGAAAATTTTTGTGCTTGCTGTGATGCCCCACCTTTTTCTAATGAGCACTGCAGCTAGGGCGATGATGAGAAACGGCGCAAGATACATGGCTAAATAGGATGTTAACAGCGCAAAGCCATAGAAGATGCCGCTCATAGCCCAGTATCTGTTTTCTGCCTTTTTCATGGCGAGGAATAGGAACATGACTGTCGCAGTGCCGAAGAAGGTCAACGTGGAATAGCTTGTGGCGTAAATGGAATACCTGAAAAACAGCGGCGTCATGGCAAGAAGCAATGCCGCTATTAGGCCGTATCTTTTGCCTGCAAGGGTTTCCCCAATCTTGTAAGTTGCCAAAACCGTTAAAACACCCATAACGGGCGGAATCGCTCTAAGATAGAAGTCCTCAATTAACCCCATCTGAATGTAGTAGAAGGCGCCTAACGCGGAGAACAGCGGCGGAAAGTTGGCGCTCATCTGTATGCCGATGGAAGGCCCGGCTATCACGGGGATGCCGTGGTTGTTATACATGATTATGGACATTACTGCATGGTAAACCGTTGCATCCCAATGCATGATAACAGTTAGTAGTGCATGATAGAAGCATAGAAAGAAGATTACACTGACGGCGACGCAAGGCAACAGCCAAGCCCTGAGATTGCTTGGTCTAAGTTTGATGATGGCTAACCACGCTTTCAAGAACTCGCGCGCTGAAGGCTTACGCTGGCCATTATGCTTACGAAAAACTGAAAATAGGAAGCCACCGCAGAGAAGCAAAATTGCCGTGTTTAAAGGAATTTGATACAAAACTCCAAAGATTCCCAATATAATTGTTATTAATCCTGTTAACCCAGCTCCCAGCCCAAGCACGCTTAGCAATTTGACAAGGGTATCCTTCTCGCCGACCAATAACGCATGCGCTGAGAGAAGGCCGAGAATTAAAATTTCCACGGTAGCCAAAGCTGCTTGAGGGATTCCCTCAACTTGAAGTGTCCTAAAGTTAATTACGGGCTTAACTATCCAGTCTGCAACTTGCTCCAGCGTTTCCAGCCATGCTTGATTCGTGTAAACGTAAACAACCCATGCAAGCGCGAGAAGAGCTAGAACTGCCAGCGGCACCGCTAAACTCGATTTTGCTTGTTTCTCGGCTGCTTCCGCCATCGCGTTGGGTTCCATTTCTATTTCTTCACCGTTCTCCGTGCCTATCGGTTTTGAGCCGTTTGTAAACAATTACCGCTGTTGAAGTCATAAGCATTACAATTGCGATTAACGCCGTAGTAGGCCACCAAGGCTTCACCGTAGCTGTTGCTCGAGTGAATCCTATAAAAGAGCATCCCTCCGTAGTTGCCTTAAAGTATAGGAACCCATCATCTTCTGCAATCCTCTCTACGGGGCACTCGTAAATTTCACTTCTATCATAACGGTAAAGCGTAAAAGCTGCTTTTTCCGCCTTCTCGTATACCTCACCTTTATCGATAGCGAAAAACAATGTTACATTAGCAATTTTACTGGTTGTTTCGCTTAAAAATCTAATAGTGTAATATCGAGAAACATTTTCAGCGTTTGGTATCTCTGCATAAAACGGTTTTTCGCTTACAACATTCAATGCACAACTAAAGTAAGCAACAGGCTCCTTCAGTTCTACCGTCATGTTCCGCACGAACGGCTGAGCCGAATATTTAGTGAAATCTATAAAAAAGACGTTTGACGGCGTGGTTGAAGCTTCAGAAGCCACGGTTTCCTCGACAATTGTATGCTGATAAAGCTGTGGGAAAAATGTATCCGCACTTGCGGTTTCACAAAGAATCAGCAAAACTAAAAGTACGATAACCGCGGCGGCTGTCGATTTTAGCCGCATGCCAAGTTTTCTATTCTCTATCCTATTTTTTCCCGCCGCTTGAAGCATGCTTGCAGAGGCTTCACGTAGCCTATGCTTTCCGGGCATTAAAACCACACTTTCCCAGCTGCCCTTGGTTCCGTAGTTAAATGCAACTCTATTTAAAACCTCTGCTTGGCACGCTGCTCCGACCGCAGTTTTCAATTAAACAGCAAATTTTATTGCTACAACCAACGAATTAAATTAGCTAAAGCCTAATTCACTAAGATGTGGATGCATTGAAGAAATCATGGTTTCACATAACACTGCTGGTTTGCATTGCCATCCCATTATTGCTGCTGCTCTTCCTGGATTACTGTAATCTCGAGGGCTACAACTACGTTTATAACGCTGAAACAAACGCCTTCGAAAGCTGGTCTAACGTGTTTTTCAATCAAAATTTCCTTTTCGAATTAACATGGAAAGGCAGAATGTTTCTGCTCGTGTTTCTATGGCTTTTCTTGATTGAATCAGCCCTCGACTGGAACAGCATCGCCGACGAAACGCCGAAAAAACGCTCCGTAATCCTAGCCTCGCTTATCTGCGCGCTAATCCCCACGTTTTACGTCGTCGCCATAAACTTTCTCGGCTTAGACTTGGCTCTGCTCCAGTTTGGCCGTGACGTTGGAATACGCAGCATTACGCCGGAAAATCAGCCGTGGGACTTCCTATACTTACAGTGGCCAATATCATGCGAGTACGTAGTATTCACATTTTTTTTCGTCAGCGCCGTGCTGCTGGCTTACAAAACAAGAGGTCTCAAATACTTCTCAATTTCCTTGGTTCTGCTCGGCGGGATAGCTGTGGCATACATGTTTGACACTGTTTATCCATTCGGCGTTTTTCGCCCTCTTCAAGCGTTTGCGCTTCCAACAGCAGCTGTGGCCGCAGCGCTCCTTGATTTGCTCGGGTATGCGGTGCGGTTAACTTTTCCAGTATACGCCTTCGACTCATATCTTCCCTCTCTATCGATTAGCATGGGTGGACAATCCGCGAGTGTTGTAATCGCTTGGGCATGCGCGGGCGTTCAAAGCCTACTGCTTTACATCGTTATAATCCTTGTTTTCTTCAAAAAAGCAGAGCTTTCAGCCTTCCGCAAATTAGCCTACTTCGTTATAGGCTTATTCGGCACTTTTTTCGTAAACGTCTTCAGAGTAATCTCAATCCTTCTTATCATGCTTGACCAGGGACGCGATGCTGGAATGGTTTTTCATAACACCTACGGTGAAATGTACTCGGTTATCTGGATTCTGCTGTATCTACTCTTAATCGGCTTCGTTCAGAGATTCATGTTGGTGGAAAGAAGCCGCCACGCCTTCAGCGTGCTTTGCACCGCGATTCGAAGCGTTAAAAATAGGCTTATGCTGCGACTTAAATCAGAAGACGCGGATAAACAAAAAGGTTAGCATCTCTCCCGCGTGCTCAATGCGCTGCAGCGTATCCTCTTCCGTGTGGAAGGCAGAGGGCTTTAGTTTGGTTCTCGCTTCTTCTTTTGGAGTTTGAGTTCTGGAGGCGCTAAAGTTATTTTTGTATCCGAGGCGACTGGAGAGGTAATCCAGACGTTTCCGCCTATAACGACGTTGTCGCCTATTACCGCGTCAGGTCCAAGAAGTGTAGCGCCTGAATAGATCACTACGTTGTTTCCAACGGTGGGATGCCGCTTTCTGCCCTTGATTATGTTTCCCTTCTCGTCTTTCGGGAAGCTTAAGGCGCCCAAGGTTACTCCCTGATACAGCTTCACGTTGTCGCCTATTTCCGCGGTTTCGCCTATAACCACGCCTGTGCCATGGTCTATGAAGAAGTTCTTGCCGATTTTCGCGCCTGGATGAATATCTATGCCAGTCAAGGAATGCACGTGCTCGCTCATTATTCTGGGAATCAGCGGGACGCCGCGTATGTAAAGTTCATGTGCTATGCGATAGGTTGTTATCGCCAAAACGCATGGATAGCTTAGGATGACCTCTTCTGTGCTTACTGCGGCTGGGTCTCCGCTGTAGGCGGCTTTGATGTCGCCGCTGAGCATTGCCCGTATCTCAGGAAGTTTCTCTAAAAGCTCTTTAACAACCACTTGCGCTCTTCGTTGGCAAACATCATGTGGGCACTCGGTGATTTTTCGGCAGATGTACTTGAGGCTTTTTTCCACTTCGCTTGTGAGCCGAGTGTAAATTGACATTAACGTGTTGCCCAAGAAATAGCGGATATTCGCCTTAGTGACTTCTTCTTTGCCGAAGTATCCTGGGAAGAGCACCTTAAACAAGTCCTCGAGAACTTCTATGACTACTTTTTTAGATGGCAGATCTTTGCCTTCAAGGTGATCCATGCCGCCGAAAGCTTCATAATTTTTGACCAGCTCTTCAACGAGTTGCGGTAAACCTTTTTCAGGCCAGTTGTTCTCTAGGCTTACCTCGCCTTTCATTAAGGCTTCAAGCATCCGCTCAGGTATCCAGCAGTAAGTTTCAGCATTTTGATTTTGTGTGTTATCCTTGGCTTCTTTTTGTTGATTTGTTTCGGTGCTCATCTGACTCCTCTTATTTTATAGTGAGGTAGCGCTGGATATAAGGAATCAGTTAAATAGCAAGTAGTTTAGATACTAAAGGTGGCCGTTGCTGGAGCTTCTTGGAATAGTGGCGTGCTTAGGTAACGTTCTCCAGTGTCTGGAAGGATGACTACTATGAGTTTGCCTTCATTTTCTGGTCTTTTAGCGACCTTTAATGCTGCGTAGGTTGCGGCGCCCGCGGATATTCCTACTAGCAAGCCCTCTTTCAAGGCGAGTAGCCGAGAGGTCTGCATGGCATCTTCATCCTTAACCTGAATTATCTCGTCGACCAAGTTCAGTTTCAGCACTTCGGGGATGAAGCCTGCACCTATGCCCTGAATTTTGTGTGGCCCGGGTTTGCCGCCGCTTAGCACTGGCGAGTTAGCCGGCTCGACTGCTATGGCTTTGAAGGTGGATTTGAGCGGTTTAATGTATTCAGCGACGCCTGTGATTGTGCCGCCTGTGCCGACGCCAGCGACCAATATGTCAATTTGCCCATCTGTGTCGTTCCAGATTTCTGGCCCAGTAGTTTCCCTATGGATTTTCGGGTTAGCCAAATTCTTGAACTGCTGCGGAATAAATGCGTTCGGCGTTGTCGCTGCAAGTTCTTCTGCCTTTTTAACTGCGCCTCTCATGCCCTCAGCGCCTGGCGTAAGCACAAGCTCGGCGCCGTAGGCCTTCAGCAAATTGCGTCGTTCAATGCTCATGGTTTCTGGCATTGTGAGGATTAGGCGGTAGCCTTTTACTGCTGCAACCATGGCTAAACCTATGCCCGTGTTGCCGCTTGTTGGCTCAATTAGGACGGTAGTTCCTGGCTTAATTAGTCCTTGTTTTTCGGCTTCGGTAATCATGCTTAGGCATATGCGGTCTTTGACGCTTCCTCCTGGATTCCGTGATTCCAGCTTTGCCACTACTGTAGCTTTTAAGCCTGCGGTTAAGCGGTTTAGGCGTACCAGGGGGGTTTTGCCTATCGTTTCGAGAACGTTGTTGTGTATTTTACTCATGCGTTTTCATCTCCATTTATAACACTGTTATAAACAGTGTCGTTGTATAAAACCTTTATCGCTAAAATCAGCGCCACCACGGGCATAAACAGCTTAAATCAGAATGGACTTGCAAACAAACCCTTTGGCAAAACCGTATAGTCTCCTTATTTAAATAAGGGGTTACAGAATTATAGTAGCCTTAGCAGGTCTGCTTTGGTAATAATTCCAGTAACTTCGCCTTTTTTAAAAACTAGGACTGCAGGATAAGTTTGAAGGAGACTTGAGATTAAGGATAAGGGTGCATCTTCGCTTATTTGCGGAAAAGGCTCCTCCATGATTGCTTCGGCCGGTAGATTGGAAATTTGTGGCAGATCTCTTCCTGCTATTATTTGATGCAAAATTGTTTTTTCAGAAATACTTCCAACTACTTGCTTTCCATCAAATACAGGAATTTGCGAGAATCCATGTTCTTTCATCAGCTTAACAACTTTTGAGATTGACTCATGCTTCTGTACGCCGATGACTTTGTTAGGAACAACTTTTTCCTCCTGAATTTTGTTTTTCGCTTCGAGATGTTCGAGAATGTCAAAAATTGTTTTTACTTTTGTGTATGCGGGGTCGATCTTCCCTGATTCTATCTTGGCTATTAAGGATTGGCTTACGCCTGCCATTTTAGCTAATTCTGATTGTTTTAGGCCTAGTTTTCTCCGGCGTTTGCCTATTTCCTCTATGGCTGGAAACATGCTTTGTTATTTTGCGCGGCTGGTAATATTCCTTTTGGAATATTTTGTTCAAAAAAGCATATAACATCGTTATACAACCATAGGTCAAAACAAAACCAAAGGAGGAAAACTCGAGAAATGACACACAAAAAAGGATTAGACACAATAGCCATACATGCAGGACAAGAATTCCCTGATCCAGCAACAGGTTCACGAGCGGTCCCCATATATCAAACAACCTCTTACGTCTTCAAAAGCACCGAACACGCGGCAAATCTCTTCGCTTTAAAGGAACTTGGTAACATCTATACGAGAATAATAAACCCAACTAACGAAGTTTTTGAAAAGCGTGTCGCCGCCATTGAAGGTGGAACAGCAGCATTAGCTGTTGCATCAGGGCAAGCGGCGGAAACATTAGCTTTGTTTGCGATAACGCAGGTGGGCGATGAAATAGTTTCAGCAAACAACCTATATGGAGGCACTTACCAACTTTTCCGCCACACTTTCCCGAAACTAGGTCGCACCGTTAAATTCGTCGATTCACAGAAACCCGATGAATTCAAAAAAGCCCTAACACCAAAAACCCGCGCCATCTACGCTGAAACAATAGGCAACCCGAAACTTGATGTACCAGATTTTGAGGCTCTCGCTGAAATAGCACACGAGGCGGGAATCCCGCTGGTTATAGACAACACTGTAGGCGTGGGATTAGTTCGTCCAATCGACTATGGCGCGGACATAGTGGTTGCTTCAGCCACAAAATACATCGGCGGCCACGGTACAAGCATAGGCGGCATAATAGTTGATAGTGGCAAATTCCAATGGAATAATGGCAAGTTTCCAGAGTTCACGGAACCTGACCCAAGCTACCATGGAATAGTATACTGGGATGCGTTTGGCAATTTCCCAGGCTTAGGCAATGTAGCCTTCATTGTTAAAGTTCGCGCACAACTGCTACGTGATATTGGACCAGCATTAAGCCCCTTTAACGCGTGGCTGTTTCTACAAGGCATAGAAACTCTTCCACTTCGGCAGCGCAGGCACTCCGAGAACGCACTAAAAGTAGCTCGGTTCTTAAAGCAGCATCCGCTTGTGAACTGGGTTCTTTATCCTGGCCTACCTGACAATCCAAACTATAAAATCGCATCTAAATATCTAAAAGGCTACTATGGAGGTCTCGTTGGCTTCGGAATAAAAGGCGGCAAAGAAGCAGGCCGTAAACTTATCGAATCAGTGAAGCTACTATCGCATCTAGTAAACATCGGAGATACCAAAAGCCTCATTGTGCATCCCGCCTCAACAACACATCAACAACTAACGAAGGAAGAACAATTAGCCACAGGGGTCACTGAAGACTACATTAGATTATCCATCGGGTTAGAGGATCCTGAGGATATAATAGCTGATCTCGATCAAGCATTGAAGCTGGCAGCTAAATCTTGAAGGCTTACCAATTTGGCGCTTTGAAGCGAACCAACATTTTAGGGAGGGCAAAAGAACTCGCCTCAACCGAACTGATAGAAAAAACGGAAACAAAATACTTCACTTTCGCTAATCCGCCAAGCGAGTTAAGCCTAGAATTTGGCGGGAAATTAGGCCCTATTACACTGGCGTATGAAACATACGGTGAACTCAACAAGCAAAAATCAAACGCCATACTTGTTCTTCACGCCCTTTCAGGAGATGCTCACGCTGCTGGAATAAGCAAAAACGACGGCGCTATTGGCTGGTGGGACAACTTGATTGGGCCCAGTAAAGGCATAGACACCAACAAGTACTTTGTTATCTGCTCCAATGTTCTAGGCGGCTGCAAAGGCTCCACAGGTCCTTCTTCAATTAATCCAGCAACGGGTAAACCCTACGGCATAGATTTTCCATTAATAACAATCGGCGATATGGTAAATGCACAACGACATTTAATTGACTACCTGGGCATAGAGAAACTTTTGGCTGTTGTTGGCGGCTCAATGGGCGGCATGCAAGTGCTCCAGTGGATGGTATCTTATCCCGAAAGGATACGTGCCGCCATCCCAATAGCTACCACGCTAAAGCATACTCCCCAGCAAATAGCATTCAACGAGGTAGGTCGACAAGCGATAATGGCTGATCCAAACTGGCAAATGGGCAACTATTACGGTGGACCCAAACCCGTTAAGGGCTTGGCGGTAGCGCGAATGATCGGTCACATCACCTATATGAGCGATGTTTCCATGGAAAAGAAGTTTGGCAGACGCTTCAGAACAGAAAAAGAACCCTACAAATTCGGCGCAGAATTCGAAGTGGAAGGATACCTGCGCTATCGCGGCGACAACTTTGTCAAGCGATTTGACGCCAACTCCTATTTGTACATAACCAAAGCCATGGACTACTTTGACCTGCTAAATGGCAAACGACTCAGCGACGTTTTCAGGGGTCTAAAAGCTAAAGTTCTAGTAATCGCCTTCAAATCCGATTGGCTCTATCCACCATATCAATCACAAGAAATAGTCAAAGCCTGCAAACTCGCCGGTGTCGAAGCTACCTACTGCGAAATTAATTCCACATATGGTCATGATGCCTTCCTATTGGAGATAGAGGAAGAAGCCCACCTCATTAAGCACTTCCTTGGCAGAGTTTCAAATGCTATAGGGTATGAGGCGTGACTTGGATGTTGCAGTCTCCAGTTAGGCTTGATTATCAAATTATCTTAAATTGGATAGGCACTGGCAGTTCAGTTCTGGATCTTGGTTGCGGGAACGGCGCACTCCTCACATTGCTCATCAAACTTAAAGATGTCCAAGCGCAGGGCATAGAAATAAATGAAAATGCCGTACGCGAATGCGTGGCAAAAGGACTAAACGTTTTTCAACAAGACATCGATACCGGCCTATCCGAATATGCAGACAAATCTTTCTCCTACGTTATATTGAACCAAACTCTCCAACAAGTGAAAAATCCAAGTTTCGTTTTAAAAGAAGCACTACGCGTAGGCAAAAAAGTCATCGTCAGCTTCCCAAACTTTGCTCATTACTCAGTCCGAGTTTCAATATTTTTCAGAGGAAAAGTTCCAGTGACGCCTGCGCTTCCCTATGAATGGTACAATACACCAAACTTGCATTTCTTAAGCATAACCGACTTCAAAAATTACTGCAAAAAGAAAAATATAACAATTAAAGATGAAGCTTTCACAGCAGGAAATAAGAAAATTATGCTCCTACCAAATTTAAGAGCAGAATTCGGCTTCTTTCTCCTATCCAACAAGCTAAAAAATAGTAAAAATATACATTAACCTGCAATGAACGCAATAAACAAACTCTGATTTTTCAAGAAAATAAAGTAAGCCTTTTAATATGCACCATGTTCTAATTATCTGCCATACAAAAACAACCCCAGTACATGAAAAACAAGCTAATTCGCAGAAGAGCGGGGGTTGCCAAGCATGGCCAAAGGCGTAGGACTGAGGCTCCTATCCCATAGGGGTTCGTGGGTTCAAATCCCACCCCCCGCACCACAACTGCACCCCTGAACTTTTCAGGCTTGCAGCGCATCTGCAAGCTAAGACTTCAAACAAGCCATCCACGATTAAGCGTAAGCTGAAGATTCTCA
>JAWCMT010000019.1:28381-30373 GCA_038849555.1 Bathyarchaeia archaeon
TAACAGTTACTACATGGAAGGCTAAGCACATGAACCAGCCCACTCCAAAAGAAACTGAAGAAAACATGGTTCGTGGGTTCAAATCCCACCCCCCGCACTATTTTGCTAGCAAGTTTATGCTAAAATCCGCTCTTGTATTGTTATGATTGGTTTGCTTCTTTTTTTAATATGAAGTGGCTGGTTCTTGTATTCTGCTAAATGTATGTGATTTTCAAGTGTTGCTTCTTGTTTCTGCACTAAATGGGATTAAAATTTCACGTGTTAACGGACGCGCTGCCGAAACAATACCAGCTATATTGAATACGAAAGCAGCAATTTCGGATGGTTTCGCGATTGATGCGCTAACTTTCAAAATTACTCTTCTCCCTCTGTCTTCAAATGAAACGTCTCTTATGGCAATTTGCGAGTTATCTAATTGTGCCTTTTCCAGTAACGCAACCGCCTTCTGCGCCTGCTCGCTTGTGGTAAAGTGGAGTTCCATCCGCGGAGCCATATTGTCCCTTAAAGCGTTGTGGTGCTTGTGTCTGTGCATTTCTGCCACTTGAGTGCTGAAGATATAGCGTTAAAATTAAAAGTTGCACCAATAGACTAAATAGGCTATTTAGCTGCTCTGCAAAACCGTTTTTTAGAAACCATTACGCCCTTTTTTCCGCTGGCTTTTTATTCTCATGCTGCCCACTTAATATTGTGAATTTGAATGCCGAGTATTTGTTTAGCCAAGCCCTGTAAGCTATGTGGTAAAAGCACAGAAGGCGCTAACTTCACATGCCCGAAATGCGGAACCTCCGTATGCTTTTATTGCATGGCAGAAAAAATGCGCGCCGAGCGCAGTAGCCCAAAATGCCCGGTTTGCGGTGAATCGCTCACGTGAAAACTCCGCAAGCGGCTGAACGACCCGCGTTCTTTTGCCTCCCCCATATGCGCTTAGCTGCTGAGCGGTAGCTTTGAGAAGCAACTCTTTTATTGAATTCCTAATTTATTAACAATCACGGCGCAATAAGGTACCCGCCGCTTGGCTTGCCAGCTTTAGGCCTCTGTCTTTCCGTAAATCCATTATTACTGCCCAAGAAAGGGAGGATATAGAAAATTAAGAGAAAAGCAGTCATCAGCTTTACTTTAGCCGCTTTGTCTTTGATACTGCTCCTTTCAGCGGCGTTAATCTTGGACAGCTTCCACAACTTCAGCGGGCGGCAGTCCAATGCAAACGCGTGGCCCATGTTCCACCACGATTTGGCGCACACAGGCTTTTCCGCTTCAGCGGCGCCGAACACCAACCAGACCCTTTGGCGTTTTCACACAGGCGGACCGGTGGATTCCCCCGTGGTCTCCGAGGGCGTCGTTTACTTCGGCTCGTTAGACGACAAAGTTTACGCCTTAAACGCCACGACAGGCGCAGTCATATGGACTTACAAGACTGGAGCCAACGTGTTATCTCCTGCTGCTGTCGCCGAGGGCATGGTTTTCTTCGGTTCGGAGGACTTCCATGTTTACGCGTTGAATGCCACAACAGGCGCCTACATATGGAGCTATAAAACAGGGTACTTTGTGGATTCCGCAATTGCATACGCGGACGGCGTAGTCTATGCTGCTTCGGAAGACTGGAACGTGTACGCCTTTAACGCTTCTACTGGCACCGTATTATGGACTTACGCTACGGGCGGCCAAATTATGCTGTCTTCACCCATAATCGCCGGCGGCATGGTCTACGTGGGCTCAGAAGACCACTATGTTTACGCTTTGAATGCTACAACCGGCAGTTTGGTGTGGCGCTACGCTACAGGCGACATGGTGGTCTCAACGCCCGCTGTAGCCGACGGCGTGGTTTACGTGGGCTCAAATGACCGCAACGTTTACGCTTTAAGCGCTTTCAATGGCAGTGTCATCTGGAGCTATGCCACAGACGGGCCTGTATTCTCTTCGCCTACGGTAGCAGATGGCGTGGTTTATGTGGGTTCCTGTGATGGCCGGGTTTACGCGTTGGACGCTTCAAAC
>JAWCMT010000020.1:0-29989 GCA_038849555.1 Bathyarchaeia archaeon
GTTGAAAACCCTGTTGATGCTGCGAGCCTCTTCATTCAAAAAGCCAGCCAAATGAAGGAGTATCTGGAAGGTGAACTTTACTATGGAGGCACTGCAGAGAAGCGTTCAGTTGAAAAGCGCATGGAGTTTCTTGAGATTTTGAAACAGAAGACGAATGATGAAAGTGTGAAAGCGGAGTGCGAACGGCTGCTGCAGATGTGGAAAGACAGCTCAATCGCTTACTAAGCCAGTAACTCAACCTTAATTGTTGTGCCGCTCTTAACCTGCTTAAACAGCTCCAGATTTTTTGTCACTTTGCCCAAGACATTTACTGGGCTATACGGTTGCGACTGCCCATAAAATATGCAGAGAGCGCTTCCCATGGGCCAGAAGGCGATTGTTCCAGTTTCAACGGTGGGTTTAGCTTTTTCTTCGCCGATTTTAACTGGAATCTCAAAGTAAACCTCTTCTTTCCATAGGGCAGCTCTGCCCTCAACAGGGAGCCTGCGCACTATTGTGTCTATGGTTCTGGGAGCTAGAAACCGTACAAGTTCGCCTTCTGCTTCGCCTAAACCTTCTATAACGAATCGTATTTTGACCCGTGAAATATTTTCCTCGCCGCTCAATGTTCCACAACATCCTTCAAGAAATTTTCTAATATCTCTTCGAGATAAACAGGACTTATTACTTGAAGTTCATATTTAACTCTTACAGTCGGCTTATCTACTTTGATAACTCGCCGCAGGTCGATGGGTGTCCCGATTAGCACTACATCACAGGGCGTGGCGTTAATTGTTGCTTCAAGCTCAGCTATTTGCATTTCACTATAGCCAACAGCGGGAAGAACCGCGCCTAAATGCGGATATTGCACGTAAGTCTCCCTTATCGAGCCAACAGCATAAGGTTTCGGGTTGACAAGCTCTTTCGCGCCGAATTTTCTCGCTGCAATGGTGGCTGCGCCATAGGGCATTTCGCCGTGAGTAACCGTTGGACCATCCTCAATTGCTAAAGCTCTTTTTCCCCTGATCAGTTCAGGTTTATCTACCGTTATGGGTGAAGCCGCCTCTAGTATCAAGGCGTTTGGATTAAGCGACTTCACGTTTTCTTTCACCTGCTTAATTTTGGCAGCGTCAGCAGTGTCAACTTTGTTCACTATGACTACATTAGCCAGCCGCAGGTTAATCACGCTGGGATAATGAGTCAACTCATGCCCTGCTCTGTGCGGATCAGCCAGAACTATGTGCAGGTCTGGCTTTAGAAAGGGCAGGTCATTGTTGCCGCCGTCCCAAATTATTATGTCCGCTTCATTCTGCGCCGCTTCAAGAATTCGCTCATAATCCACGCCAGCGTAAACCACTATGCCGTTGTCAACATGCGGCTCATATTCCTCCAACTCCTCAATCGTGCAGTCGCAGTTGGCTAAATCTTTATGAGAAGCAAAGCGCTGCAGTACCTGCTTTTTCAAGTCGCCGTAGGGCATGGGATGCCGCATAACCACAACCCGAAGGCCCTTACTTTTCAGAAATTTGGCAATATGCCGTGAAGTTTGGCTTTTCCCCGCGCCTGTGCGGACAGCGCAAACGGAAATCACAGGAACTTTCGCTTTCAGCATGGTGCTTTTGGCGCTCATCAACCAGAAGTTGGCGCCGCTGGCTAAGACCACTGCGGCTTTGTGCATAACATACTCGTGGGAAACATCACTGTAAGCAAAAACCACCGCGTCGGCATCGAACTCTTATCAACCGCGGGAGCTCTTCCTCGAGGTAAATCGGGATGCCATCGGGATAGCCATTGCCGGCAAGCTCCGGCGGGTATATGCGGCATTGTATTCCTGGAATCTGCGTTGCTGTGAAGGCCACCACTTGATAGCGGCTGTTATTTCTGAAGTAAACGTTAAAGTTGTGAAAGTCCCGTCCAGCGGCACCCATAATTATAATTTTCTTTCGCATATCAGACCCCTTAGAAAGCAGCAGTAAAAATTAGGGAAGCCGCTGGTATAAACCTTAACACTGAAACGCGCTACAGGAGATTTAGCAGGGTCTCTCCGATGTAGTCTATCTGCGCCTCTGTGACGCCTGGGTGAATTGGCAAGGAGAAAACTTGTTTCGCCGCCTTCTCGGTTTCGGGAAGACTGCATTTGCCAAAGCGTTCGCGGTAGTAGGGCATAAGATGCACAGGCGTGCTATAGTAAGCTTCAGCGCTTATCCCTTTCTTTCGCAGTTCTTCCAAAATCTTGTTCCGCTCCGCCTCTGCCGCGTCTTTCAGCCTTACAGTGTAAAGATACCAGCTGTGGCGCCTGTCATCGGTTTCTTCAGGTAGTTTTAGTCTGTCGGTTTTCGCAAGCAGTTTGCTAAGCCTCTTAGCGTTTTCGCGGCGCCTCGCAACAAAACCGGGCAGCTTCTCCAGTTGCACTATGCCGATGGCAGCTTGAATCTCAGACATACGATAGTTGTAGCCAAGCATCGACGATGTGTATTTGGTTTTTTCTCCATGATTCCTCAGCAGCCGCAACATTTCCGCCATCTCAGTGTCATCAGTGGTTATGACGCCGCCCTCGCCTGTGGTCATGTTCTTGCTGGCGTAAAGGCTCCAACAAGCAGCATCCGAGAAAACGCCTGCGGGCCGCCCATTATAGGTTGCGCCATGCGCTTGCGCAGCATCCTCGACAACCGCTAATCCATGGGCGTCGGCAATTTCTCTGATTGGCTTGAGGTCGGCGGAGAAGCCGTAAAGGTCAACGGGCATTATTGCCTTGGTTTTTTTCGTTATCTTCCTTTTGATTTCGGCAGGCGAGATGTTGTAGGTTTCTGGGTCAATGTCGGCGAATACGGGTTTTCCGCCAGCCATAACCACAGCTTCGGCGGTAGCGACAAAAGTGAAGCTTGGCAGGATTACTTCGTCGCCTTGCTGTACGCCAGCGGCCAAGACGGCAGCATGCAATGCTGCGGTGCCGGTGTTCACGGCAATGGCATATTTTACGCCAGCGAATTTTGCAAAATTATTCTCGAATTGGGTGACCATGGGGCCCGCGCCTAATCCATGCGTAAGCACGCCGCTTCGCATGACACGCACGACGGCTTCAATTTCTTCTTCGCCTATTTTTGGGAGGTTTATTGGGATCAAGCTTTCAGCCTCACGTTAACAACAACATGCAGCATTCATAAAAGTCTATGCTCTGATTTAGCATCAAATAGCAGATTACTCCACGGGCATTTCATATTCTATTTTGTAATCGGCTATAACCTTCATTTTGCGCTTCCTGAAGGCCGCGTCTAATTCTTCGTCGCCCGTATCAACCCTTAGCGCTTTTAGGCCTCGCAGCTTGCTTTGGGTAGCAACCACAACTATATTGTCCAAGCCTACTTGTCGGATGACTTTTGGGCTTATCTGCTGGTTTCCTCTCCCAAAAATGAACCCTTGCCCGCCTATTGGCGTGACAATTATCTGCGCAGCTTTCCCATGTATCGCCTCCAGAATCTGATGCTCGTTCACGTCGTTTGCCAAAATTTTCTTTCCGCAGAAGATGTCTACGCCCAAAAGTGTTTTCTTCGCGTCTAAGAGGTCAGCGATAGTACGCGTTGTCGTTCCCGGACCTATAATGTAAACCACACTAGGCTTCATGTTTTCAATGACGTATATGGCTATGGCGGCTTGGTTGCGCAGTTCCCCTTCTGTCATGGGGCTCGCCATTTTCGAGCCTTGAATCAAATACGGCTCATACGGCGTTAGCAAGTAACCATAGAGGCTTGCGGATACACGGCCAGCCCTAAACGCTTCTTCGTCAATATCCATTACTTCTGCCTCGCGCAGAGGAAGCGTATCCCAAAGGAAATCAATCGCAATTTTCGCTGCAGCCTTGGGGTCCACGGCAAAAACAGAACTGTGCATCTTCACGCCTGTTGGAACACCCAGCACGGGTATGCTGAAGCCAACAGCGTCCAGAATGTCCCGGGCGGTTCCGTCTCCGCCGCAGAAAACGAGTAGGTCTGCTTTTGCTTCAACAATTTTTCTCGCAATTTCCCGTGTATCTTCAGCCGTGGTCTCCGCTTTTTTCTCTCCAAAAATGGTGCAGGGAAACCCGCAGCTTGACGCCGCTTCTTCGCCCATTTCTCCCGCACCCACGAAAAGCCGTATCTTGTCCTTGAGACTTTTCAATTCGGAGAGAAATGACAGGGCACGTGCAGACGCTGTTGGTTTTGCGCCTAGCGATAACGCTCGTTTCAAGATTTCTTTGCCATCTGTGCCTTTAAGCCCAACGGCTCCACCCATGCCGGCGACTGGGTTAACAATTAACCCGAGAGTTTTTGTAGATGTGCTTTCGCTTTTAGTACTCACTATCTTTTTCCTTCTTTGTCTCTGCATGTGAACAAGTTGTTAAGAATGTATGGTTTTAAGCATAAAAAGCTGAGAGGTTGCGCGTTGCTGCGCAGCCCTCTATGGTTAAAGTGTTTTCAAATAAACTTCTTTTTGACTTCATCCAGCCATGGATAGAGTTGCCTGAGTTTCCGCATTGATTCCGCAACTTTTTCCGCAGGGTATTCATATGGTTGCAGTTTACCGTTAAGGTAGTCGTCGTAGGCTTGCATGTCGAAGTAGCCGTGACCGCAAAGCAGGAAAAGAATCACTTTTTCCTCTCCTGTTTCTTTACACCGCAATGCTTCGTCAATAGCTCCTTTGATAGCGTGGGCAGGCTCTGGCGCTGGAATTATACCCTCAGTCTGAATGAAGAGTTTAGCTGCTTCGAAGACGTCTAACTGATTGTAGGCTTCTGTTTCCAACTGCTTTGCTTGATAGAGATTGCTTATGGTTGGCGCTATTCCGTGATAGCGTAGGCCGCCAGCGTGGATAGGCGCTGGTATGAAATCGTGCCCAATAGTGTGCATCGGCACCAGCGGCGTTAGCCTTGCTGTATCGCCGTGGTCATAGGTGTACTCTCCCTTTGTAACCTTCGGGCAGGCTGTGGCTTCCGTCGCTACAAAACGCACATTCTTCGGCGCCTTCTTTGAGATTTTGTCGTAGTAGAAGGGCCAGAAAAGCCCGGAAAAGCTGCTGCCTCCGCCTATGCAGCCGATTATAACGTCAGGGTAGTCTCCGACCACCGCCATCTGCTCTTTAGCTTCCAGCCCAATTACGGTTTGATGCATAAGAACATGGTTAAAAACGCTGCCTATGCCATAGTTAACGGTATCATGTTCCAATGCGTCTTCAACAGCTTCGCTTATGGCTATCCCCAAGCTGCCTGGGCTGTCAGGATTTTCCTTTAAAATTGCCCTTCCGCTTTTCGTATGAGTGCTTGGACTTGCGTAGACATCAGCGCCATAAGATTCCATCATAATCCTTCGATACGGCTTCTGCTGGTAACTTGCTTTGACCATGTAAACTGTGCATTCTAACCCAAATGTCATGCATGCAAAAGCAAGAGACGAACCCCATTGGCCAGCACCTGTCTCAGTAGCTAACCGCGTCACACCTTCTTTCATGTTATAATAGGCCTGCGCAACGGCGGTGTTTGGTTTGTGGCTTCCAGGCGGGCTGACTCCTTCATACTTGTAGTAGATTTTAGCCGGCGTCTTCAAAGCCTTCTCCAAACCATAAGCTCTATACATGGGCGTGGGCCGCCAGAGCCGGTAAACGTCCCGCACTTCTTCAGGGATATTTATCCACCTTTCGGTGCTCATTTCTTGGGCTAGTATTTGCTTAGGGAATATTTTTGCAACAATGCCTGGGCCAGGTTCTTTTGTAACTGGGTCTATAGGCGGCGGAAGTGGTTTAGGCAGGTCAGGCAATATGCAGTACCACTGTTTTGGAATGTTTTCTTCGTCTAAGATTATTTTCTTGGAGGGCATGCTCTTTTTCTCCTATTATGCTTGTGTAAGTTGTAAAGCGTACGTGGATGACATATTAAATCTTTTGTGTACATAATTGTACATGAAACATTGGGGCGGAAAAAAATTAACAACAAAGTTTAAACACGCAAGAAAAAGTGCAGGTTCGCGAAAATCAGCTAATACATTTATACCCTAATTAAACTAAATATATAGAAAGGAACTTGTTTATGTGGAACACCATCAGGAAATATTTAGAGGGATATCCTGAACGGCTTAAAGTAGCGCGTATTCTAGTCGAAAACGGGCTGAGCACAAGAAACGGCAAGATATACCTCAATCAAATTGAAATTCCACCATTACGTGTTGCAAGAGCCGCTAGTGTAGATAGGCGAACAGTAAACGAGACGTTAAAGGTCATCAAAGCCAACCGCGAACTCAAACTAATATTTGAGGAAATACGCCCAGCGGGGCATTCATTGAAAGAAATTGCGAAATACCTAAACTTGGGCGTATTAGAGATAACGCCGGTTGACGCGAAGACGCCTGGCATACTGGCTAACTCCGCAATGATTCTCACAAAAGCAGGCTTAAGCATCAGGCAAGCGATAGTGGATGACCCAGAGCTTTCTCCAGAACCAAAACTTACATTAATTGTGGAAAAAAAGATTCCAGGCGAATTAATCCCTGAGCTGCTGAAAATTCATGGTATAGCTAAAGTTTCCATCTATTAATTTATTCGCTGAGTCAAAGAATTTGCGACAACATTTATAGGAAACTTTTTAAGCCGATATCGCCAATATTGCTAGAAAAATTTATATGGTAATTATGTTTTTTTGTTGTGCGCACTAAAAGGGGGTTATCTTGATTTGTCACTACCAGCTCAAGCTGGCGGAGTTCCAGTTCTCGTGTTGAAAGAAGGTTCAAGCCGATCTCGCGGAAGAGAAGCTCAGCATGCAAATATAACCGCCGCGAAAATTGTGGCTGAAAGCGTCCGAAGCGCCTTAGGCCCTAAAGGCATGGACAAAATGTTAGTTGACAGTTTTGGCGATGTAACAATCACAAGCGATGGGCGCACTATTTTAGATGAAATGGACATCCAGCATCCCGCAGCCAAGATGCTAGTGGAAGTTGCGAAAACGCAAGATAACGAGGCAGGCGATGGAACAACATCTGCCGTCATAATAGCCGGCGAACTTTTAAGCAAAGCAGAGGAACTGATAGACAAAAACGTGCATCCAACCATAATAATCGATGGGTACAAGAAAGCCGCAGAGAAAGCGTTGGAAACACTGGAGAAAATAGCTATACCCGTAGATTTAAGCAAGCAGGACTATCTGAAAAAAGCCGCTGTGACTTCCATGGCAAGCAAGATTGTGGCTGAGCACAAGGAGTACTTGGCTGACATAGCGGTTAAAGCGATGCTGGAAGTTGCAGAGAAAGAAGGCGCCAACTACAAAGTTGACGTGGAAGATGTCAAAGTTGAAAAGAAAACAGGCGAATCCCTCAAAGATACAAGCCTGATAAAAGGCATAGTATTGGACAAAGAAATAGCCCATTCAGGAATGCCCAAGCGCGTGGAAAAAGCCAAAATCGCCCTGCTTGACGCTTCTCTGGAAATTGAAAAAACCGAGTTCGATTCTAAAATCAACATTGAAAGCCCGGATCAGATTGAAGCTTTCCTTAAACAAGAAGAAGTCATGCTAAAAGACATGGTTGCAAAAATAACTGCTGCAGGAGCCAACGTGGTTATATGCCAGAAGGGCATCGACGACATGGTTCAGCACTTCCTTGCTAGAAAGGGCATAGCAGCGGTTCGGAGAGCGAAAAAGTCGGACATGGAGAAACTGGCAAAAGCCACAGGCGGCAAGATAGTAACTAAACTGGACGACATAACATCCGCTGACCTTGGCTACGCCGACTTGGTTGAGGAACGAAAAATTGGAAACGACAAAATGACCTTTATTGAAGGCTGCAAGCATCCGCGGGCAGTTACAATTTTAATAAGAGGCGGAACCGAACGCATAATAGCCGAAGCAGAACGCTCAATTCACGATGCGTAATCAGAGACATACTTGAAGAGCCAAAAATCGTCGCGGGCGGCAGTGCACCAGAACTTGAAATAGCACGGGCGCTGAAAGCTTATGCGGAAACTTTGCCTGGAAGAGAACAGTTAGCAGTCAGGATCTTCGCAGATGCCTTAGAATCCATTGCAGTGACACTGGCTGAGAACGCTGGTTTAGAGCCAATTGACATACTTTCAGAACTACGGGCGCGCCATGACAAAGGAGAAACATGGGCTGGCGTAGAAGTCATAGCCGGGAAAGTTCAGGACATGACAAAGGCCGGCGTGTTCGAGCCAATTACGGTCAAGAAACAGATAATCAAGTCAGCAACAGAAGCTGCTTCAATGATACTCAAAATCGACGACATAATTGCTGCGGGCAAAATGAAGGCGCCGCCACCACCGCCAGGTGGAGCTGCTGGTGAATCCTACCCAGGCGCTGGAGAGTATTAGAATACGTCTAAACAAAAGAAAATATTAGTAGGTCCGCCGAAACTCACACGTTTCGAGAAGGCTAGAATAGTGGGCGCCAGAGCCCTTCAGATTTCTATGGGCGCGCCAATACTCATAGAAGTAAGCGAAGAATATTCCAACCCGATTGAGATAGCATTGAAAGAGCTTGAAGTCGGCATACTTCCAATAACTATTAGGCGAACTTTGCCTGACGGAACTTTCCAAGATATCCCGTTGAAGTGGCTACTCAGCTAAACTGCTTTTGCCTAAGTTTCTTTGCTTCTTCCAGCGTAGCCCTTATTCTACTCCAATGAGCGCCCTGCCAATAAACGCTGCCACAGTCAGGGCATTCCCAGAAGTTATCATAATAGGCAAAGGTGTTCTTTTCAACTTTGCCTACAAGCGCTTCTTTAGGTGACGGCTGAATTTTGGCGTTGCATTTTGGACAACGAGAGCGCGCCATGTCTATCCTGAGGGGGATATCAAAGCGCTTCGAAAGCTCGGATAGCCTAGCCGCTTCTGTTTGCCCTTCCACATAAAAAGCTTCAACGCCTTTGCTGATGGCGCGCTGATAAAGCTCCATGTCCCTTGTGAGTAGGACGCGCTGCTCTTCTTTAGCTAGGGTAATCAGCTCGTCATCCTCAAATTGGTTGGAGTATTTCACGTCTTGCCCTAGCATACGAAGCCACCGTGTCAGTTTCCCAAGCATGCCATCAGCAATAAATTTCACATGCGGTCTCTCCGTATGACTCGGCCGCTTCCAGGCTTAGCTACAATCTCCTGCTCATCCATAACTAATAGCCCGTTAACGAAGGTTTTCACTGGCTTGCCCTGCACTTCCCAGCCGTCAAAAGGCGAGTATTTCGCCTTGGAGTGGAATTTTGAGGCATCAATCTTGAATTTCTGTTTAAAGTCTACAACTGCCAAATCTGCTTTTTTCCCTGGTTCTATACGCCCGCGGCCGTTTAAGCGGAAGATTTCCGCGGGTTTTTCTGCAAGTAATCGGACAACATGCGCCAGCGAAATTCTATTCTTTTTAACCATGGTCAACATAAGCGGGAGAGTTGTTTCAAGCCCCGGCAAGCCAACCTTAACATCCCAGACGCTGCTAGCAGACTTTTCCTCTAAAGTATGAGGCGCATGGTCAGAGCCTAAAGTGTCAACCCAGCCTTCAGCGACGCCTTGCCAAAGCGCTTGTATGTGGATTCTGCTGCGGAGCGGTGGCACCATTATCAGCATTAGACCGTAACGCTCGAAATCAGAGTTAGACAACAAAAGATGCTGAGGCGTGACTTCGCAAGTTACGTTTTTGCCGGCTTTTTTCGCCTCGACAACAGCGTTTAAGCCTTCTTTAGTTGACATGTGACAGAAATGCAGATGCACATTGCCTTTCGCAGTTAGGCCAAGCAAGCGCTCGACTGCTTTGAGTTCAACTTGTTCTGAATGTGCTCTGAGAAAGGCATCTGCGTCGTGGCGGTTTGCGCGCTTTAGTTTTTCTTCGTTGGCTCTTAATAGTGTTTTGTCTTCAGCGTGAACCGCAATTGGAACACCTAACTCGCCAACTTTTCTAAACGCTTCCTGCAAGGCCTCGTCGTCATCAATGTTTAACCCGCCGACTTGACAAGCCATAAAAAGCTTGAAGGCTACTGCGCCTTCAGCGACAACCTCTTTAACCTCGCTCAAGTCGGCTGGAAATTCTGAATAAAATCCAACATTAACGAGGATCTTTTTTTCCGCTATCTGCATTCTGTTCTTCAGTGCTTCCGTGCTCATGGTTACGGGAGCGTTGTTAGGCATATCCAAAACCGTTGTTACTCCACCAGCAGCTGCGGCTGCGGTTCCAGTGTAAAAGTCTTCTTTGTATGCTTTGCCTTCATCGCGAAGATGCACATGCGCGTCGATTAAGCCCGGCAGAACTAGAAGGTTTCCAAGGTTAAGTTTCTCGTCGGCTTTCGGCATCTGTGACTCTTTGCCTATCTTAAAGATTTTACCGTCCTCTACTGCTATGCTGCAGTCAACTATTTCCTTGTTCAGGTAAGCCTTAGCGTTTACCAGTACAGAATCAACAATCAATTTAAACGCGCCCTTTATCCAGCGAATAACAAACAAGAAAAGAGTAAATAAAAGTTTATTTGAACAAAAAGAAAGCGCTAAAGTGTTTCCTTTATTCTTTAGGTTTCTAATTCTATGCGACAGTCCTCGCACAGGTTATGGCCATCAACATTTTTCAAGTTATCTGAGAACACGCCGCATCGGTCGCAGTATCCAGAGAGAGGCGCTTCCTCGACTTCTGCTGACTCTTCCATATCTGTAGCCTTTTCAATCCGTGTTCTCTCCTGGATTATCTCTATTAGTTCCGGCATCACTCCGAGAATATCTTTGCTTGAAACTACTCCAACAAGGTTACCTTTGTATAATACGCCAAGCCGTCTGATGTTGAGCCTGTTCATTTTTTTCGCGGCTTCATTTATTGTCGCATCTGGCTCCACGGTAACCAAAGGCGAGCTCATGATTTCCTTAGCCTTTACCGCGTCAGGCTTGAGGTTTTTGGATAAAACCCTGATCACCAAATCTCTTTCAGTTATTATACCCAAAGGTTTGCCATCCTTGCTCGTTACTATAACGCAGCCTAACTCGTTTTCTTCCATGAGGCGGGCAACTTTATTTGACGCTGCGTCTTCATTCACTGTTACTACTGGGCTACTCATGACATCTTTGACAAGCATTTTTGTTCTTAATCCTATTTCAGACATAGCTAAGCGCCTTCCAACAGCTCAGTTATACTTTGACACTCACAAGTCAAAAGTAGCAATCATCACATTTAAGAGTTGCTTAAATCGAAACGCGTTTGGTTTACGCCGTTTCTGCCGTTGAGCACCACGCAACCACGAATGATTACTATTTGGTATTTATGCCACAGGGTCCATTCGCAGCGAATCTCGGGAGATTGCCGGGACAGAAAAAGACAAACGTGTCTTTGCTTGGAAAAAGTCAACTGCTATAGCGAAAATGTCATCAACTGGCAAGCTTTTTTATCTAAGTATCAACAGCAATATCGAAGGTGCAATTAGCATGTTAAAGACTAATGCGGATCGGCTTGTGAAAATTTCAGTTATGGGAGAAGTCGCAAGCCCCGTCGTCGGCAGATCAGTCTACAACATCTCCGCCACCGGCAAGCCATTGATTCTGCCTGGAGTTGGCGGAATAACCTATAACCTGCGAGTAGGCGACCCAGCATGCGGGTGGGAAGCTGACCACGTAGAACCAGGCGTCAGCGTGGAAAATAAGGAAAATGACCCTCGTTACGGGCAAGGCGCCAATGCCGCATTCAACGTGCTTTCTTGCGTGGGCAACGAAGCAATAGTCGTAAGCGGCGACGCAAAAGGCGCTAAGGGTGTTGTCACTGGCAAGCATGGAGGAATAGAGCATGTTCTCGTGGATTTTCCACCTGAAACTTTGGAGAAGCTTGTGCTTGGCGACAAGATACTTGTCAAAGCCTTCGGCGTCGGCTTGAAACTTGCAGATTTTCCCGACATAAAAGTGATGAATATGGATCCACTTTTTCTGGAGGCACTTGACCCTAAGCCGCAAGGGGAGAAACTGGAGGTTCCTGTAACGCATATTGTTCCCGCTGCTATAATGGGTTCAGGTCTAGGCGCAAACCACGTGTGCTCGGGAGATTATGATATACAATTGTTTGATGAGAAAGTGATAGAGCAGTATGGACTTGAAGATTTACGGCTTGGCGATTTAGTAGCCATAATAGATGCGGATCACTCATTTGGCCGAATTTACCGGCAAGGCTCCATCTCCGTTGGCATTGTAATACACACAAATTGTGTCGCAGCGGGTCACGGACCCGGCGTCACGAGCTTATTGACTTCGCCTACGGGGAAAATAATCCCTAAAATTGACGCGAAAGCAAACATCGCTTATCTCTTAAAATTACGCTCAGATATATACTAAATTTATTGGCAAAGACTTTACAATTTGCGCTTTCGTAAATGGTAGTTGAAGCGCAATTTCAAGGAACTGACTGCCTCAATTCAAGCAATTTAAAAAATTAAGCACGCCGCTTATAATAACTAATGTGTAATTGTGTTGTAAACTTTGGCTTGTTCTGTGCTTTTTCTTATTCGCCATTAACTTTGCTAATTGCAATAACATGTTACTGCTCAATACCCTGGAGTAGAAAGCGTATTTACTATAGTTGTTGTTGGTGCTTAAATATTGGCACATAGTCGCAGACCGCTTATACCATATCGCTTAGTTCGATAAACAAAAAAGAGAGGGAGGTTGTTTTCTTGTTTGGTTGTTTAGCGTTTGCGGAGCAGCAGTATGCCAACTATTACGATCGCGATGATTATGGCGATGGTTGAGATGGCGAAGTATGTTTCTACTGGTGCTTGTGGCGGCGGTGTTGGTTCAGGTGAGGGTGGTGGTGCCTCTTCAACGACAAAGGCTGTTTCTGCGTGTGAGCCGTAGTATGCTTTGGTGCCGTCAAAGCGTGCGATAACGGTGTATTTTCCTGGGACGGGTGGTTCGAATGTTGCGCTGTAGAAGCCAGAGCCGTCGCTTGTGGCTCTAGCGACTTCATAGTAGTTATTATTAGGATCAAGCACCTCGATGATTACTTCTACGCCTTTAACGTTTGCGGGGCATGGGAACTGCTTGTAGACGTATAGCATCCAGTCGCTCATGGATTCGTCTGCCACGGCGGGCACGCCGTTCGGGAACCGCATAGCCAACGCGGATCTCTTCGTTCCAGGTGAAATATCCATGACAGTGCCTTCCACGAGAACCTTGCTGCCGTGCACAGAAGACTTCGGAGAGGCAGTTACTGTTGTGGCACTTGGGCCTTTTCCTAATGCTACGATGCGGTTATCGTATGAGCTGAACCCGACGATTATGCCATCTCCAATTATTGGTTGTCCTCCCCAGCGTGTTCCAAGTCGTAGACCATTGATGCGCCAAATTTCTTTTCCAGTTTCTGCGTCGATGCAGGCTGTTGGTGCACCTCTAGGCAGAGGTGTGTTAGCAGAGTGTTCCATGTGGAAGAGGTAAATTTTTCCGTCGGTAATGAAACCTATTGGTGTAGGCCAGTTTCCGCTAAATAGCTGTTCTGTGTAGGGGTCTGCGAGGTCGTAGCTCCATAGGTGTGCGCCAGTTTTTATGTCGTAGGCGTTGACTGTTCCGTGCATACCCGCGGTGTATAGTTTACCATATGCGATGACGGCTTGGCCCCATGGCGCCATGTAAATGTTTGTGTATGCGCTCAGCCATCCTTCTGGTGGTTTAGTTGGGCCCCAAAGTTGTTTACCAGTTGACGTGCTGAAGCCAAAGTGAGCGAAGAGTTCTTTTGCAGTTACGATGAAAACGCCATCCTTGAAACCGCTCGGGCCGCTACCTTGTAAGCTTCCTGGGATGTCAACGTGTATGTCGGCTACGGGTAATGTCCAGCTTTCGTTGAAGAGTAATCGTCCTTCTTCGCCTTTCTTAGTGCTTATGCCCCAGAAGACTGGTGTAGGCTGCGGGGCTCCTCCAGCCCAGTTAGTGTTTGAACCGATGATACGGTCGTCAAGAACTAATTTTACTGCGCCAGGTAGCCCTCTGGGTATGGTTACGTTCCATTGTATGCCCATTGAAGCGTTGAAGACGATTCCATGTGGTCGCCAGCGTGCTGAGTTGCCTTCTGCCATAGCGGCTTGGGCTGGATCAGCCAAGTAGTATTGCATGTAGGTGTTCCACTCGGTGTGTGTTGAGTTCCACAGTGTCATCCAGCCCGCTGATAGGTTCACAGTGTATATGAGTATCTCTCCCATTGGCCCTATTATTCTAGTGCCTGAAGCTGTGGGAACGTTTCTGATAGTGTATTCCCAGCGTCCAGTGAATGGATCATAAGCTTTGTAATCTGCGCCAACAGTTGTCCATAGATATGAGAAGGCACCGTACATGTTCATTGTTCGCCAATACATTATTTGACCGCAGGATAGCCGTTCATTGTCACCTAATACTTTTTCCCATAAGAGTTCTCCTGTATGAATATCTACCGCGGCCACAGTTTGCACCGGAGAAGTGCTGCCGAAAGCTGCCATGGCATAGTAGGGATTATGTCTGTTAAAGAAGAGTATGCCGTTCATGATAACAGGGTTCATCCATTTGCCTTCGTATGCATCGCCATGTTCGTAGCTTATTTGATCCATTTCAGGGGCACCATATACATTGCCAACAAGACCGCCTTCAGCGTATTCCATTTGCCAAAGTATGTGTGCAGTTTCTGGTCCTTGGTTGTAGGGTTCAACTCTCATGTAGCTTATTACGTTTAGCCAGTTACCAGCTATTGGCGCCCATTCTCTGAACTGTGCGTCTATCGGGCGGGTCCAGTACTCGCTTGGTAGCGGAAAACCAGGATAGTATTGTCGGGGCTCCTGTTGTACTATAAGTGCGTATTTCTCGCTTTTGCTTGCTTTCATTATTGTGCCCGCGGGGACACCTGCAGCAGTGACTTGAATTTTCTGTTCTGGAAAGTTTGTTTGCAGATAGTATGTGCCGACTTGAGTGGGCGTATAAGTAATGCCTGTAATTCCTGTTGTATCTGTTGTGACTGGCCCAAGGATTTCAATGCTGCCGTCTGGTCGAGTAACTGTTACTGTCACATTATACCATCCGGGTTGAGGCCATGCTGTCTGTCGAGTAAGTCCAGTGGTAATGAGAACCTGCTGACCTACGCCTACTGGATTAGGCATTGCGCCAATTACAGCAAAAGTATTCATTGACGCTTGCGCGAAGATTGAAGGTACGGCGATTAATGCGATAGACATAGCCAACATCAGAACTAAAGCGATTATAGTAGCTGACTTGTTCTTTTGCATTCTCCTTTTCTCCTTAATTTTTACGCGGTATCACGTCTACTCTGCGGATGTTTTAAAGGTATGTCGTAAGTCTCTACGACTGACAAAACAAAATGAATTTAAGAATCTGAATCCTAGATTTTATTACCTGCGAGAAAGGTAAAATGCTAATTCGCGACGAGTATCTTACAATTTTAGCGGAGTTAGGGCTTACTTATACTCAAGCAAGAATCTACATAACACTAATATCCTTGGGGAACGCAACTGCCAGCAAAATCGGCAAGCATTCGAACATTGCACGGCAAGATGTTTATCGGATACTTTCCGAGCTCGAAAGTAAGGGTTTAATTGAGAAATCTTTGGCAAAACCCGCATCTTTTCGACCGATAGCATTGAATTGTGCCATTTCAATTCTGCTCCAAAAAAAGGAAGAAGAAATCCACCATCTCAAGACGAAGGCGATTAAGCATTTAAAAAATCTTGAAGCTGACTGCGTTAATACAGTATCTCTAGATGATCAGCATCATTTCAAGATACTTTCAAAGCACCACATCAATCCATCAAGCACAGTTTATAAGATAGGTACGGCTGTGGCTAAAGCGGAAAAAAGTGTTATGTGCTTAACAAATTTTGAGATTTTCAGCAAAGTACAATATATGGACGAACAGATTTGGAAGCAGGCAGTAAATCGAGGAGTAAGATTTAAGTTTCTAATATGCGGACGTACCCGCAAAGAAATCGAGCAGTCCCTTGACCCGTTTTTGAAAAATAGTGAGCACTTTAAAATTGAAGCGCTTGCTGATGCTCCTCCGACATGCGTAATTCTAATCGATGATAAGGAGGTCTTTTGCAGAATGGGCGTGACTCTGGAAAGCCCTGTTTTATGGTCTACATCGTCTAACTTTGTTGCAATGATGAAAGATTATTTGGAAACCAAATGGAAATTATTAGAGCATAAGTGTGCCTAAGAAATTTTAGATCAATTATAAGTGCCGAACATAATTTTCTAAAACGTTTCAGCAAACAAAAGGAAATTCTGAAGATCTCCGCCAGAAAGCGTTGATTAAGCAGCTTCTTATAAGCGCAACTATATAAAGCAGAAAATTTACTATTTGCATATCAAGAGCACAAAGGAGTTCAGGAGAATTTGCCTGTTAAGCGAAAAAGTCGTGGAAGATCCAAGGGTGGTAAAGGAAGCAGTAGTCTTGTTCAGTGTGCCATGTGCGGGCAGATGGTGCCGCGTGACAAGGCGAAAAAATCTACACGTCGAGTGTCTTTTGTTGATCCTCAATTGGCTAAGGAGCTGCGCCAGAAAGGCACATATCTCTCCTCATGGATAGATACTAAGTATTATTGTATTTCCTGCGCCGTTCACAGGGGAATTGTTAAGGTTAGAGCTGAAAGCGAAAGGCGCTCGCGCAACAGAAGACACTAGTTTCCCCCAATTAATTGACCCATATATAAATGAGGAGCTATGCCGCGCGCAGTGCTGCTTTGGTTGCCGCAGCAGTTGCTTTGCAAGGCGTAGCTAATTTTTCTCATAGACGAAAGCACCTGACGCCACAAACGCGGATTTTGCACTAAAATATACAAAATGGGATAGGACAGAGGAGGCGTCGACGCTGTTCAATTATCATTCCTACTAACATTAGTCTCTTTTTTCAACGTACTGTAAACATGCAGTCCCCTCTGCAGAACCGTCAAATTTGCCAGCACGGCAATCACTATTATGCCGACGTTTAAGGCTGGAAGCCACCAAACTGCGGCAACGCTGGCAATCGCTAGAATTATTATCCTTTCAGCTCTTTCGGCGAAACCTACCGACTCCATTTTTATCCCTGCGGCTTCAGCTCTTGCTCGGCTGTAGCTCACCAGCAGAGAACCCGCCAAAGCAGCTAAACCCCATAAAGGTTCACATAGTCCACTGATTATGATGCCCGCGTACACTGCGGCATCAGCATACCTGTCCAGTAGAGAGTCGAGAAACCCGCCGAACACGCTTTGCAGCTGGCAGGTTCTTGCGATTACGCCGTCTAGCACATCGCAAAATCCCGAAGCCAAAAGCAAACCCGTCGCAAGAAGAAGCCAAATAGTCTGACCATGCCCAATTGCGTATGCGGCGGCTGAAAAGAAAGCCAGCGCCACGCCTATGATGCTTACGCTGTTCGGTGTTAAACCCAACTTGCGCGCGACTTTCGCTTCCGAAGCCAATAAATCCTGAACTTTCTTTTTTAACTTCGTCAGCAACTTTCGCCAACCCTTGCCATCTTGTATTCTAGCACTTATTATTTAAGCTGGCTGCGCTATAGTTTAAGTGTTATCCACATGCATATTTGCAACTTTAAAACGTGGTGGAAAGACCTTAGTGTCACATAAAATGACACTCAATAGATGGTTCTTAGATTAAATTAAACCGTTTTAGGGCAATGGACTTATAAGGAAGATACAAATTATATACGCAGTACCGTTCTGTCACCGGACAGAAACGCAAAAACAACAACACTACACAAAAGAAACAATAAAAAGGAGTGAAGAAAATGACAGACAACTCTGATGTGATCTTCGTTGGGAATAAGCCTCCGATGAGCTATGTGCTGGCTATTATTACGGCGTTTTCTTCTGGCAATGCAAAAGAGATAACACTAAAAGCTCGCGGTCAAGCAATTACAACAGCTGTTGACGTAGCTGAAATAGCGAGAAACCGATTCATCAAAGACCTGAAGGTTAGCAGCATAGCCATTGGTACTGCTGAGATGCCGCCGAGGGAAGGCGAAAACAAAAGCCGCATGGTCTCAACGATGGAAATAACACTGACCAAAAAGTAAACCAAAGCAGAGCAGAGGCAAACAAGACCCAAGTCTAATTTCTCTTCTATTTTTTAATTTTCAACCGTGCATCAACACACTTTGCCCTGGTCTTTTGTTGATTTTTCAAATAGCAAAATTAATAGCTAAAATGAAGCCAGAGTAAGATTAGACCGTGAGAAAGATGTTAGACATCAAACTTATCCGTGAAACTCCTGAACTTGTAAAGAGCAATTTAATGAAAAGGGGAAACCCTGAAGCCGTCAAAATGCTAGAAGAGCTTATTGCCGTTGACAGCGAATGGCGAAGGAACCTAACAAAACTAAACGACCTCCGCCACGAAAGAAAATTAATAACCGCAGAAATCGCCGCGCTAAAAAAAGCTGGAAAAGATGCCAGCAGCAAAATTGAAAAAGCAAAAGCAATCGACGTCGAAATCACAGAATTACAGGCGGAAGTAACCAGGGCAGAGGAGAAAACCCGCGACTATCTCATGCGCTTACCGAATTTGCTGCATGAAACCGTGCCGCTTGGTAAAGATGAAAACGACAATGTGCAAATCAGAAGCTGGGGCAACATTCCCAAATTCGATTTCGCCGTTAAAAATCACATAGACATAGCTCTAAACTTGGACATAATCGACGTTGAAAGAGCAGGAAAAATCGCAGGCTCCAGATTCTTCTATTTGAAAAAAGAAGCCGTGCTTTTGGACATGGCGCTGATGAGCTTTGCCATGGAGGAAATGTCTAAGAAAGGCTACGTTCCCATTCAGCCACCCTATCTGATGCGACGAGGCGCCTACGAAGGCGTCACAGCCCTGAGCGACTTCGCAGATGTATTATACAAAATTGAAAACGAAGACTTGTACTTAATCGCAACTTCGGAGCATCCCATGGCGGCAATGTTCATGAACGAAGTGTTCAAGGAAAAGGAATTGCCCCTTAAACTCGTGGGAATAAGCGCTTGCTTCAGAAAAGAAGCGGGAGCGCATGGTAAAGATACGCGCGGCATATTTCGAACACACCAGTTTAATAAGATTGAGCAGTTTGTTTTCTGCAAGCCTGAGGACTCATGGGCGCTTCACGAAGAACTTGTCCACAACGCGGAAGAACTCATACAAAAGCTGGGTTTGCCTTACCGGGTAGTTAACGTTTGCACAGGAGACATTGGAACAGTAGCCGCCAAAAAGTACGATATTGAGGTTTGGATGCCTGCGCAGAACGCCTACAGAGAAGTTGTCTCATGCAGCAACTGCACGGATTATCAGGCTAGACGGCTGGGCATCCGCTACAGGGAGAAGGAGGGCGCACCGCCAAAAGGGTTCGTGCATACTTTGAATTCCACCGCCATAGCCACGGGCAGAACCATAGTTGCGATATTGGAGAATTTTCAGCAAGAAGATGGCTCGGTTGTGGTTCCGAAGGTTTTGAGAAAATACATGCATGACATCGAGAAGATAAGTGTGGAACGGTAAAACTTTTAATACTGCCTTGAGATTCATGATGGCACGTTTGGAGGATAAACTTGTCTTCGAAAACTAAACAAGTGCGCGATAAATGGCGAGGTAAAGCATGGTACTTAGTAATAGCGCCATCCTTCTTTGGAAACGTTGAGTTAGGCACGGTTCCAGCCGAAGAGCCTGAACAGCTTATTGGGCGAGTTGTTGAAGCTACACTTTATGATATAACCAGCGATTTTTCGCATCAAAATATGAAACTATTTTTCCAAATAAACAAGGTTGAGGGCAAAACTGCACATACAATTTTCAAAGGCCATGAATATTCTCGAGATTATCTCCGTAGCTTAGTTAGGCGGAGAACAACAAAAGTTGATGGAATCTTTAACGTAACCACCAAAGACGGCTATAAACTGAGAGTGGCAGTTTCAGCGCTCACGCTTGCACGCATCAAAACCTCTCAAGAGAAAGTTATCCGTGGCATAATGGAAAAAACTGTCGAGGAAAAAGCTGCTTTACTGACGCTAGACCAGTTTGTTCAGGAGATGGTTTTGGGGAAGATTGCTTCAGACGTTTACAATGCCGCAAAAAAGGTGGCGCCGCTTAGGCACGTGGGCATCCGAAAATCCAAACTAGTCGCGCAGCCCACTGAGGTTGTTCAGCCAAAATTGCAAGAAGCGAAGCAGGCTTAAACACGATTCTCCAGAGCTCTACTGAATAAGCGGCGTTTTCATTTTTCCTGTTATTTTTCATTAAGAAAAATAAAAACAAGATATTGCTCCCTGCGGCGCTAACCGCGACGCCAGCGCTTTAAGGGCGGAACATGGGTGCAATAGTTGTCCTTCCAAGATTTACTACCAACCAACTGAAGCGCATAGAAAATTGTAGCAACAGCGAAAGTCGACAAGCGGTGCAAGAAGCAGACAGGTTTACGCAACTGTTCCTTTTTTGATTTGGCGTAGTTTAACTTTTTAGTGATGCGGAAATTTCTTTAGATGCAAATTAGATTGTATATTAAGTGAGAAGGAGCGACAGGTGTGACTCATCACGCAGGAGTTCATGAAAAAGGAACGTTCGCGGTTCCAGATCTATTAAGTAGCATCAAGAAGAATGGTTGTTACGAGAAAGTTGGCGCTATCGCGCTTTTCATTGGCGTGGCGCGTGGGGAAACTTTAGAAGGAGAAAAAGTTGAGAAGCTTACTTTGGAAGCGTATGAAGAGAAGGCTAATGAAGTTCTAGCTAAAATCTGTGACGACCTGTCTAAAAAGCCCGGCATAGTTGATGTTCAAATTCACCATTTGCTCGGAGATTTCAATGTAGGCGAAGACTTGGTGTACGTTTCAGTTGCAGGCTCCCATCGCTCGGATGTCTTTCCAGTTTTGCGTGAAGCCGTGGAACGATACAAAAGTGAAGCGCCTATATTCAAAAAAGAACGCATTGTCGACTCGAAAGGCTCTGCAACTGAATATTGGGTTTCAGAGAAGGAAACGAAAAAGCGCAAACACTGACGGAGTTTGACGGGAGCATTTGGTGTAGCTTGTCTATTTGTTAGAGTGCAGAGACAATTTGCTAATAGTTAGTAAGTTTTGAAGAAAGCTGGATTTCACAATGAATCTATATAGACTAAATGGGTTTATAAATAATATTTGGAGATTCTAAATATGTAGGAATGCTGCCCTTTTATAAGGGTAATGCGAATGGTAAAATTTGCGGCAAGAAAAGGGAAAACGCAAGTTGCGAAGCCTTGGTACTTTACCCATGTATGAGGTATAAGGCAGAGTGCTATTATGGCTATGCGTGGAAAGAAGAAAAAGAAAATGCAGTCATACGTGAGCGACATTGGCTCTGTGGACTGGTTTCTGGCAATTGACGCTTGCCTATCCTAGTAGCGCAGAGGCTTTTGCTAATCGCGGTAGAATAGCCTGCAAAAGAAAGGCAGCACATGATTATGGGCTTTTGGATTATAAGAAGGGTTATATGTTTACGCTAGTAAATAGTGATTAAAGAAGGAGATGTGCTTTGTGGAAAGACGAAGCTATAATTGGTTTGAGAAGCGCCGTAAGACTAAGGCGTTAGAGTTAGCTCATGAGCAGATAACAAAAGCCTTTGACACTGTCACTTGGCTTCATAAGGCTATCAAAAGCTTCTCTGAAGGCAACTTAGCCGAGTCCAAGAAGCATGTGGAAAACTTGTTTAGGGCTGAAGAGGAAGTTGACAGACTGCGGACAGAAGTTTTCATGGAATTGTCCAAAGGCGCAGCACTTGTGGCTGACTACCGAGAAGACCTGCTGCATCTCGTTAAAAGATTGGATACACTGGCAGATCATACAAAAGATGCTGCACGCTGCTTAGAAATGCTTGAAGGCGCGAAGATTCCACAAGAACTAAGCGGTAAAACAGTTTTTATGGCTGCAAAGCTTGTTGAAACAGCGCAGACCTTGCGCAACAGCATCGAAAAAATTTCATCCGATCCGGCCGAAGCTATAGCGCAAGCAAAAAAGGTCGGTGAAATCGAGCATGTTCTTGATGAGGAGTATCTGAAGGCTAAAAGCTTGTTTGTCAAGTACGGCGCAGAAGTCAATTGTGGAGCCATGGTTATTTTCGATGATTTAATCGAGTTCATCGAGCATGCCGCAGACATGTGCGCAGACACGGCAGACTACATTCTTGTGCTTTCAAGCAGAGAATAAACACTGACTGTGCTTTAGCTTGTTTCCCGCCCTTTTTAGAATTTATCACATACGCGTGAGAGACTAATAGCTCCTTATTTAGTGGCTGAAACGGTTGATGAACTACTATTTTGGCAATTACTGCTGCTAAGTGAATGGCAGAGGCTGAACAACGCGCTTTGTGTTCGTAATTTTTCTGAAAGCCTTGGTGAAGCATGTTAGTTAAAATGGCTTGTTTTCAGCGATTAATTAAAAAGTCAGAAGCCACTATGTGAACCCTGACTGATTTCACAAATTGAAGAATATTACTCTTTCTGTTTGGATTTGCTGGCGGTTTGGGGATGCTTAGAGGCTATTTGTTTAGTTTTTTGATTTCTTCTGCGAGCAGTGGCAGGAAGGTGCCGATGTCCGAGATGACGCCTACTGCTTGGGTTGAGCCTCTGTCCAGAAGCTTCGTCACCGAAGCGGGGTTAATGTCGAGGCATACCAGCTTGACAGTTGAGGGCAGCATATTGCCTACTGCTATGGCGTGAAGCGTGGACGCCAGCATCAGCACCATGGTAACGTCCTTCAAGTGCTCCTTATACTTCTGCTGCGCTACTACCGTATCCGTTATCACGTCCGGCAGTGGCCCATCATCTCGTATTGAGCCAGCCAAAACGAAAGGCACTCCTTTCTTGACACATTCATAGATTATCCCGCTCTTTAGTATGCCCTTATCCACTGCAGCTTTGAGGCCGCCAGCCTTGTAGATGGTGTTTATAGCCACAAGGTGATGGCGGCATCCGCCTATGGCTGCTGTGCCCTCCCTTAGCGAGATGCCCAGCGACGTCTTCAGCAAATCGGCTTCCACGTCGTGGACGGCAAGCGCATTGCCCGACAACAACACGTCCACAAAGCCTTCTCGGATTAAGCTTGCAAGCGCAGCCGCCGCGCCCGTATGCACCACGGCAGGTCCGGCGACAACAGCGACTTTCCCCCCCGCTTTCTTCACGTTATAGAGGTCCAATGCTATCTGCTTTATTATGGCGGTTGCAGGCTTCTCGCTTGAGGCGCCGCTACTCATGAACTTGAATATGCCCGTGCTTTCGCGGGGGCGCTCAGGCGGTTTGACGCGTATGCCCTCTTCGCCTACCACGATTAGGTCGCCTTTCCTCACTTCCCGAATGGGCTTAGCGAACGCCCTTTTCGCTTTGGGGTCTATGACTATGACCTTATCCATCATTATGCCTTCTACTTCAATCCATTCGCCTTGGAAGTAAACCTGCGTCGGGTTGTTGGTTGTTGAGTAAAAGTTGTCGGGGAACACCATGTCCGCTGGCGCGGGCGCAATCTTAACCTCTGCTGTGTGAAATGGAACTGCACCGAGCGGGTAAATTTCCCTTAATATATTTTCCAAATGCTGCGGGTTCCGCCCCTTAACGAGAATTCGCGCGTAGCTGGTGTCGGTTTTATGCTTTCCAACCCTGAATTCCAGTGTTTCAAAGTCTCCGCCAAGCTCAATTATGCGGTCCCAGATTCTCGTGAGAATCATGGAATCTATAAGGTGCCCTTCAACTTCGATTTCTTTTTCGATGAGTTTGCCTTTTGCTATTTCAGGCATCGCCTGTGTCTCCTGTTTGGCTAATTCGGCAGTGTCTTATTTAAAAAGTGCTGTGTTGCGCATTCATATTTGGCGGCTATTAGCCAATCAATGCAGAAACCTATAGAGGGTCTATCCAGCGGCGTCTTCATTGAAATTGCGGGTCATCTTGAAGTAGACGTTCAGCTTTTCTCGATATCTTTTTTACAGTAAGGTGCCATGCTCTATGTTGAGGATACACGTTGGCAAGGTTAAAGGGATTCCAAAAATTAGCGTCTGCAGACGAGGCATTGCAAAAGTGGCTGGAGACTTTGCAAATCCGCCGCCCAAGCAGAGTGACCGCGCCTCTTGGTGAAGCGCTTAACCGTGTTTCCGCGGTGGACATAACAGCGCAAGATGACTTGCCAAGATTTGACCGGTCAGCTGTTGACGGTTACGCGCTTAAGGCTGAAGAAACCATAGGCGCATCGCAGTTCAAACCTGTAACATTAAGCTTAACTGATTCAGCCGCGATAGCCCAGAAGCAGGCACGGCAGATCTGGACTGGGAACCCGCTGCCAAAGGGCGCAGACGCCGTTGTAATGTTGGAAAACACTCAGTTGCGCGATGGAAAGCTGGAGGTTTGGGTTCAGCTAGCAAAATGGGGAAACGTGTCGAAAAAAGGCGAAGATGTCAAAAAAGGTGAAGTAATCATTACAGCTGGCACAAGGCTGTCGCCTTATCATTTGGCGTTGCTTGCCGCGTTAGGCAAAAGTGAAATCAAAGTCGTGGAGAAACCGCGAATTGGCATTTTAGCCACTGGAAATGAGCTTGTGGAAGCAGGCGCTACGCCGTCTGAAAGCCAGATTTTTGACTCCAATCGCATAATGCTCTCAGCTCTGTGTCGTGAACTCGGCGCGGAACCCGTGGATTTTGGCATAGCCAAAGATGACTTGGCAGAGATAACTGAAAAACTAACGTTGGCCTTGCAAAAATGCGATGCAGTAATCACTTCTGGCGGAACAAGCGTTGGCGGCTTCGACTTGGTTCCAGAAGCAGTCAACAAATTGGGCAAGCCAGGCGTAATTGTGCATGGCATAGCCATTAGGCCTGCAATGCCGACTGCTCTTGCAGCGGTTGAAGGTAAACCTGTTTTGATTCTTTCAGGCAACCCTGTTGCGGCGGCCATTGGTTTTGAAGTGTTTGGAAGGCCTTTAATCTGCAAGTTGCTTGGAATGCCTCAGACTGAGCATCGTCCAATGGTTAGTGCGGTTATGGCGAGGAAAGTGGCAGCGGCGCTTGGAAGGAAAACTTTTGTGCGTGTTCACGTAGCTATGCGAAATGGCGTTTTTTTTGCTGAGCCCATTAGCGCACGTGGCTCAGGCACGATTTCCACGATGACGCGGAGCAATGGTTTCGTCATTGTTCCAGAAGACAGAGAAGGCGTGGCGGAAGGCGAAAACGTAACGGTTCATCTTTTCGGAAGTGTGGAGGACGAGCGCTAAAATGTTTAGGCGGTTAATGACGTTTGACGAGGCGAAAAAGGTTATCGATGAACGGTTGAGGCGTAAGGCTTTAGGCGGAGAAGAAATCGCTCTTTTGGACGCTTACAACCGTGTTCTCGCTGAAGATGTTGTTGCTTCTTTGAATATTCCACCTTTCAACAGATCAACGGTTGACGGTTACGCGGTGAAAGCCGCTGACACTTTCGGCGCAGAGGAAAATCAGCCTGTGCAACTGCGAATCTGTGGCTCAGTTAGCGTGGGCGAACAGCCGAAAATCACTGTTAACCAAGGCGAAGCCGCGGAAATAGTTACAGGCGCTCCTATTCCCGAGGGCGCAGACGCCGTTGTAATGGTTGAAGACACTGATAGAGACGGCGGCCTTCTACGCGTTTACCGAGCTGTAACCCGCGATGAAAATGTCATGAAGAAAGGCTCTGACATAAAAAAGGGCGAGGTAGTGCTCAAAGCTGGCCAAGTTTTAGGCGCTTCCGAAGTAGGCGTCTTAGCGGCTTTAGGCTTAACCACAGCCAAAGTTTTCAAAGTTCCCGTGGTTGCAGTTCTCTCAACAGGCGCGGAGGTAACGGAGCCAGGCAAGGCGTTGCTTGCCGGAAAAATCTACGACATAAACGCTTACAGTTTAAGCACTGCGGTTCGGGAAAGCGGCGGCATGCCTGTCTACTTAGGTGTGGTTCCAGACGATAAAACAGCGTTGCGAGCAGCGCTGCAGCAGGCGTTGGCTTCTGCGGATATGGTGGTAACTTCTGGCGGAGTTTCTGTCGGCCCGAAAGATTTGACGCCGCAAACGGTAGCTGAGCTAGGCGAGCCAGGCTTGCTCGTCTGTGGCATAGCAGTTAAGCCTGGGAAACCAACGACAGTAGCTCTTGTTGGGGAGAAGCCCGTTTTTGCGCTTCCTGGGCATCCTGCTTCGGCACTTTTGATGTTCCATCTGCTTGTGCGCCCTGTCATCCAGCGCATGTCAGGCAGAACGGTGCTTGAGAACAAGGAGGTTAAAGCGCTTGCGGGTACAAGGATGTTCTCGGCTAGGGGCAGGCGAACTTTTGTCATGGTTAAATTGAAGCGTGATGAACTTAAACGGCTTGTCGCCGTGCCCGTGGAAACAGGTGCTTCAGGAGCCATAACAACGCTTGCGAAAGCTGAGGGGTTCGTGGAGATTCCAGAAAATCAGCAGTTTGTTGATGCGGATGAAGAAGTTACGGTCACACTTCTAAAAGGCGCTTTATGAGTTAGTTAGGTTTCCTGCGGTTTTCTTTTTAGTATGATTTGGGCGGTGAACAGCCATGTCAAAATGGCGTATGCGAGCATGCTTATGCTTACAAGCCAATTGCTGAATGCAATCACGTATAGCGTGTAAAGAGAAAGCGTGGTGGCAACGGCGAATAAGGCGGTAACAAGCCATAACGCCCAGAACTTATTTTTGAGGATGCCATAGGCGGTGATGAGGTTGAGTATTCCAGTTAAGCCTATGTGCGGCGGAAAATTGGCGAAGGGTAAAAGCACAAGGAATATCATGCCCACTGCGCCGTAGAAAGCAACTGGCGCTAGTTCACGTATATCGGCAGTTTTAAGTTTAGATGCGAAAGCCATTCGTAAACGCCTTTAACCTTAGCAAGTAAAGGCTGAATTTAATAAATTTAATGTTCCCCTTTTTTTAGGTTAGAAACCCATATATACGGAAATAGTCGGCTTATGGTGGCTTGAGGCGAAACACATTGCCTTTCACGCCATTTCATCTGGGTCCCGCGCTCTTTTTTGGCTTACTCTTATAGGCAATATTTGATTTTCCAACGTTTCTGATAGCGAATGTGCTGCCTGACGTAGAGCCTTTTGCGGTTTCATTCTTCGGCATCCGTGACTACCCGCTTCACGGCTTTTCCCACTCTTACGTGGGCGCGACAATTCTCGCGCTTGTTCTCGCGCTTTGCATGTATTTTCTAAGGGGATTTTCTGGTAAGCTCATGATGGCTTTTCGTCTTAAACAGAGCTCTTCTTTCAGGAAAATAATTTTCGCAGCACTCACGGGCTCCTATTTCCATGTGTTTTTGGATTCTTTTCTTTATATCGAAATGAAACCCCTTTATCCTTTGCAAGGCAACATGTTTTTGTCTTATGGCAGCGGCACTGTCATCTACAGTTTCTGCGCGGTTACCGCGCTTTTAGGCGTAGCCTTATACCTGTATAAGATTAGGAAGGGTTTGGCTATTTTAGGTTAAACGCGCTGAAACCTGCAAGCAGCAACGTTTTTCTATGATGATGGGCGAAAAAGTTTAGAGTAACCCTTGTAGTAAGCAGTTTAAAAGGACTGAGCAAGATGAGTAATTGGGAACTGTTCGTTTCGCAATCAAATGTCTTCAGCGGTTTTCAAAAGCCCTTTGAAAAGGCGAAGTACGCGGTTTTTGGTGTTCCATTTGATGTTACAAGCACTTACCGTACTGGCGCGCGTTTTGGTCCAACAGCCATTCGCCAAGCGACTTTGAATATTGAAACATATAGTTTCCGCACTGGAGTAGACGTGGAGGATTTGCCGTTGCATGATTTAGGCGATTTGCATGTTTCCACGAGTCCAGAGAAGACTGTGGATATGTTGCGACTTGTAGTTGAGGATATTTTGGATGCTGGGAAGATGCCGGTAGCGATTGGCGGTGAGCACACGATAACCTTGGGCGTCATGAAGGGCCTCGGCGCCAGAGCCAAGGAAATCGCTGTAGTAAGCTTTGATGCCCATCTAGATTTGCGCCAAGAGTTTATGGGTTTAACACTTTCACATACTACTTTCATGCAGCTGATAAATGAAGAAGTGAAGCCGGCGAAGATTGTTGAAGTGGGCACAAGAGCCGTGTGCCGAGATGAGCTGGCTTACGCTGAAAAAGCAGGGATACCCTTCTTCACGGCACAACAAATACGGAAAGAGGGCACAGCGCAAATCATAAAGCAGCTTAAGGCGTTGCTTGCGCCGTATAAGCATGTTTACTTGACGGTTGACATGGATATTCTTGATCCCGCCTTTGCGCCTGCCGTGCAAAATCCAGAACCAGAAGGCATCGAAACGCAAACTCTGCTAGACATCTTAGGTGTGTTATGCGATAAGCGAGTTGTTGGCTTCGATGTAGTCGAGGTTGCGCCTGTCTACGATCAAGGGATTTCAGCGGTTGCCGCGGCTAAAGTGCTCTTCGAGATGCTTTGTCACCTTGAGAAGACACACAAAGGTTAACTTTCAGGCACGGTGCAGTCTTTAATCCCATTATACAAAGGTGTGAATAGTCGGAAAATAAGAGCGGCTTGCTGTTTCCTTTAAATCTTTTGGTTGCCGGCGCATCAATGGCCCTGATGCGCGGCTGTTTGCTAGATGTGCTTATAGAGGCGGCACCAATTGGCGTTTCTTACAGAACAAAAAATGCGGCGGCTGCTTCTTCAATGGACTTTTCAACTCGAGACTTTCTGTTTTTAGTCGAAACCTTCATAAATAAGAAGTGTTGAATAGACTGTGCCTTTAAAGGGTGAGGCTATATGTCCAAACCATTCTATGTAAAATATGAAGTGCCGAAAGAAATAGTAGATGCAGCCTATGAAGCCCTGCAGATTGCTTCAAAAACAGGTGTAGTCAGAAAAGGAACAAATGAAGCAACCAAAGCTGTTGAACGAGCGCAAGCGAAGCTTGTGGTTATAGCTGAAGATGTTGACCCGCCGGAAGTCGTTGCGCATTTGCCGCTCCTCTGTGAAGAAAGAAAAATTCCCTACGTGTTCGTGCCAAACAAGGATAAACTGGGCAACGCGGTAGGTATCGAGGTTCCCGCTGCTTCAGCATGCATCATAAAGGAAGGAGAAGCAGCAGGCTTAATTAAAGAAATCATCACGCGGATTGAGCAGGCGAAAAGAGGAGCTCAGTGATGAGCAAAGAAGAGAAAGCAGCAGCTGAAGAGGAACTTACTCCTTCAGAAGTTATCCAAATAATCGGGCGCACAGGCGTGACTGGAGAAATTACCCAGGTGCGAGTGCGCATTCTGGAAGGAAAAGACAAAGGCCGCATTATAACGCGCAACGTTAAGGGTCCAGTGCGGGTTCAAGACATCTTGATGCTTCGTGAGACAGAAAGAGAAGCAAAGAAAATTACCCGATAAAAATGCATGATCAAACAGTCTAAGAGGAGTTGCCAATGCCTAAACCACGAAAATGTTCGTTTTGCGGTAACGATTTCCCAGCTGGCACTGGCATGATGTACGTGAGAAACGATGGCTCCATTTTATGGTTCTGCTCCAACAAATGCAAGAAAAGCTCGCTAGAGTTTAAGCGAGACGCACGTAGGCTCAAATGGACAACATACTTCGGCAAGGAAGAAAAGGGAAAAGCCTAAACGTAAGGGTAATCGTAGGCAGTAACTTCCAACAATTTTTCTTTTTATTATCCCTTTTAGTAAGCCAAGTTTGGTCTCGGTATTTAAGAGATTGGAATATGTCTGATTTTGACATGTAATGCTCTTAGAAAGAACGGATTTATTAATACACGCGATATTCACGTAAAGGGTAAAAGACATGAGCACAAAAAAGAAAAGGCAGACATCCGAAAAAGTTAACCTGCTTGATTTAACAGCCACAAAAAAGGTCTCTTTCCTCAAAAAGGCTAAAGAAAAATTGAGGCAACAGATGATGGAAGCAAAATTTTTGCAATCGCTACTTGAAATTGAACGATTAACAATAAATGGCTACACCATCGATTTTGAAAACGGCAATCCAAACGGACTAACAACTGCCGAGTTTATAAGCTTCTGATCCAATATATCCGCCATTATATTGGTATCTTTAATTA
>JAWCMT010000021.1:0-12478 GCA_038849555.1 Bathyarchaeia archaeon
GACTTTCCAAACATTTGATTCCTTAAGTTTCCACCAAATTGCGCCTTGAGTGCCCATGCTGACAAAATTGCTTGCATCGTACAATTCAACAAGCATGCCTGTGGCTTTGTCAAAATAGTAATCAACCTCGGCAGTATAATAGCCGTACTCTTCATCACGACCGGTATATTTCAATTTAAAATAATTCGTTTCCCGCGGGCCGCTCGCATACTGCCTAATTACGGTTTCGTTAACAGCAATTTTGTTCTGTCCAGCAGGATGTAGCAAGTCATTTTTCCTCAAGTTAGCGGCGACGATTGCCCAAAAGCCACCAGTATTGTATCCTGTTTCCACATTTATCATGTTTGTTGAAGTATATTCAGTTCCATTTTTAAAAATCCATGTTTCACGCGTTGTAACCATGGGCCCAGTAACATTCGTTATAGTAACGCGGAATGATTCCGTTTGATTCATATCCAGCATTCTATGAGGGATTGTTGAGTTGAAAGCACTAACATTCCAAAAGCCAATAACATCATAGGTAAATGTGTCACCTACAGAAACTCCTGGCACCCTCATTTGGCTCTTTGTTTCGAAATATGTGAGTACTATAACTGTCGTAATAAGAATTGCAATTATTACAATGGCTAATAGATAGCCTACGTAAGATCGTTTTTTGCTCATGAGTGCATAACTGCGCTTAATCGAGTATTTAGTTTTTGTGTTTACTGGCAAACTCCATAGGTGCGATACAGAACACAAGCGCTTTTTCTTTATAATCAAAAGTTACTTTAATTCGCTTATAAAACTCCGTAGTCTTAGAAATGAGCGAAAAAGCTAAGAACATAAAAAGAAAAATGGTTGCTGAAATTTATCTTATGAAGTCGTCGAACGACCAGTAATGTTCTTCTTCTTGTAGGACTATGTCCTCAAACATGCGGCGCGTTGCCGTGTCTCCGCGTTTTAGTGCTTCAGCGATAATCTGCCTGTAAAGCACTATGGCAATGTTTTCAGCTTCATGATCCAGTTTTACGAAGTCCTCAGCAGTCTCGCCGACTTGGGGCAGTGGATCGGGCGTAACGGTGCATTCGCCTTCAAGCAGATAAATTCTCTCGCTGATCTTCTCCAGATGCTCCATTTCCACCATGAAGATTTTCTTCAGTAGGTCGCTTATGACTTTGGCTTTGTTGCTTTCAGTAACAACCTCAAGTGGAGAAACTTTCTCTCGCAGCGCCAGCAAGCTGGCTTTTTCATGCTGATTCGTATACTGTATTATAGCAGAGATCTCAGCGGCAACTGCTTTGTTTAATAAGACAAAGTAGTCGTCGGTGAAAATCTTGCGCCACTCAGATAAAGGTTGTGTCTCAGCACCTTCTGGCTCGTCTTTCATGTTAACGTATTCTTGGAACTTGAATAGGTGTTGCTCTTCCTGTGAGTAGATTTTTTCGAACATTTCCCGAGTTTCCACGTCGCCAATGGCTCTTGCTGCCTCGATGATCTTGCGATATAGCACAAGTGCTTCTTCTTCCGCTTTTGCATCAAGTTTTGCGAATTCGCTTAAGCTGTTCCCTATTACTGGTTTATTCGATTTTGTTGTTGCTGAACCGCCGAGATAGTAGATTCGCTCCATTATGTCAGCGGCATGCTTCATTTCTTGGATGGCTATTTCCTTCAGAAACTTGCCCACGGCTTCGTACGTAGTCTTGTCAAGGAGAATGTTCTCGGGGATTACTTTTCGCATTAGCTTCTCCATCTTGGCATGCTGCAGAATGTACTGGATTGAAACTTGGATTTCCCGCGAAACTGCTTGGTTCAGCAAATCAAAATATTCTGATGTTGGTTGGACAGCCATAACAATCACCAATTTTGTTATAAAAGGTGTGGTCAGCAGAATATAAAAGGCTTTTCCGTGTATCAATCACGTGCCAGATTTTAATGTAAAGCGCCTTTTGCTAAGAAAAAGAAATGGGAAGGGTTAACTGCGGCGCTTTATTTCTTTTTTGCAGCCTTTTTCTTCTTTGGTTTTGCAGCTTTAGCCACTATACTGACCTCAAAACTATATTTATCCTAAATTTATATTTAAAATTTGCTAAAAATAGAAAATTGTGACGTTGCTAAGTAGAATAAAGTAAAAACGGTTGTTATTGGCAAAATACGCCATTGTTGTTATAATTAAGCAATACAACCCTGAAAACTGCCTTTCAGAGCCAAATAGACAAATTCGCTGCATACAGTTTGCCAACTTTGACGTTTTCAAATGCGGGGGGATAGGATTTCTTTTGATTTCCGCAAATTTTTTATATGTTATGTAAAAAATTACATAGCAATGAAAAAAACTTCAAGGGAAAGTTAGAATGAGCAACACCATCCATATCACCTCCAGAACAAAAATTATCGCTTTAATCGCAATATTCTCCGCACTTTATGGTGTTCTCAGACGAATGGACACCATACCCATGGTCGGCGTCCAAGGCGCCAAATTCTCGCTGTCCGATATTCTCCCACCTATTTACGGCATAGTTTTAGGCCCGGTTGCAGGCGGCATAAGCGTTATTATAGGCACATTCCTCGGTATCGCAATTGGCAAACCCGTAACATTCTTATTCCTAGACTTCCTTCCAGCCTTCGTCAACACAATAGCTGCAGGGCTGCTCGTCAGGCGAAAATGGCTTCCCGTCGTCTTGCTCAACATCACGTTACTAGCCGCGTTCCTTGTAAACCCACTAACCAGCATATTCATCGACATAGGCGGCATCGCATTCCCGTTTGCATGGCTCCACATCTTAGCTTTTATAGTGCTGCTTTCGCCGTTAGGGCGCAAAACAAGCCAGTGGATTGAATCATTAAAACCAAATTTGCTAACGGCAGGCATCGCAATTTTAGCTTTCGTCGGAACCATGATGCAGCATCTGATGGGGAACATATTGTATGAAGTCGTGCTCAACCAGCTCTACGTTGCAATAGGTCAGCAGCCAATTATACCCACCGCCGCTTATGCTGCAAATTGGACTATTGTCTTCTTCCTTTACCCATGGGAACGATTAATTCTGATAATCTTGGCTGTTGTTGTTGGTGTACCACTGGTAAAAGTTCTTAAGCAAACATTTTTCCGAACAAGAACCCAAAGCACTACCGCCGAAATCAAACAATCATAATTAATGGTCAGCGTTTAAATAATGCAGAATCTTGCAAGTATTTTTTGCCTGTTTTAAGGGCGATTTCGGCCTTAGCTAGCTCTTTTCCTAAATAAGCAGCATGATCAAGCCTTGATACTAACCCCTCTTCAATTACTTTCGCGTAAATTGCCTCAGCGGTTTTCCCTTTAATGATGATGCTTGGCTTGTCTGCTTCTGCAGTTGCAAAATGAAGTGCAATTATAGTTTCAGTGTTACGGTCTATCACAATTTTGAATACACCTTTGGGGTCTAAAACTATTAGAGCCCGCGTTCCATCCGCAACCACCACGTTTACAACCGCTTCCATCTTTTCATCATATGTATCTTCATGTCTCCGCTTGTTTTTCAAAATCAGCAAGTCTATGCCTAAATCTTTTGGAACTGACCCGCGCCTCTTCGCTAGAAACATCATCTTTGCCGCAACCGCTTCTTCGCTTACACTGCCCTTCGCTTTAGCACTCTTTTCCGTAGCTAACAAAATGTTTGCGCCTACCTCTGCTGAGAGCCAAGCCAGCAGGGCATTTACGCCTACTGAGTCTGCGTCAATTAATTCGGTAACATTGGATACGCCAACAAAAAGCGGAACATGCGGGTTACGTTTTGCAAATTCACGGTAAGCAATCAAGGATTCTACCACGTTTGTTGGGTCAAGAATCAAATCGCCTATAAGTCGTTTCATGCCCAGTGCTCTTGCCTTTTTCATTAACTCTTCTAGAAACTTGACGCGCTCAGCAGCAGTTTTTGGGAAATATCCTTCACGCTGATTTGTAGGAATAACAACAACGGTTACATCTGAGCAGAACGGTGCTATTTCCTCGATATTTCCCGCATCAGCGCTTAATACTATGTCTGCACCAGCAGAAACAGCCTCTCGGATCTCGGCTGGATCAAGTGAATCTATACTTACAGGCACGTCCACCGTGCCTTTTACAGCTTCAACAGCACGTCGTGCATCAGACGGCCTTGAGCCGCCTGAAACCATACCAACATCAATTATGTCTGCACCAGCAGAAACATACTTTTTTGCTAACTTTTGAATTTCCTCGTTCGCCATTAAAGCCGCGTCAACTATCTCCGCCATAATGCGCATCGGAAAATCGCTGCCTACTACTAAATTGCCAATCAGCATGTTTCCCGGTTTTCTCAGCAATGTGCCTCGATTTTTTTCTACAGCTTCTAGCTCTTGCAAAGCTTTCCGTTGAAGCTCGTCTTGCAGGAGATCGCAAGCAGGCGTAACAGTTGAAAGGCTAACTTTGCCCAATGCTTCTAAGACAGTAGGTAAATCAGCGGCGTATCTAGGACCCTTGAAAGTGGGAATTCCCGTTTTAGCTTCGATGATTGCTGCGTTGCCTCGCACTAACCCCGGAATTAATATTAAATCAAAATCGTCTTGCTTCAGGTCTTTAAGTTCGTTGGCTATGCGTTCAGGCGTTAGCAGTGCTGCAACAGGAATATTTAACGCAAGAACCGCTGTTTCCACTTTACTTTCTCGTGCATAACGCTTCACCGTTTCCTCTGCCAGCAGCCCTGTTACTAATAGTACTTTCAAGTTTCAGCACCAAACTCGAATAGTAGCGCCTGTGTTGTTTGCCTTAGCTATGAAGACTTCGCCGTCTGTGCCATTTTTTAGGAACGCGCTGACTTTCGCTCGTATTTCTTCGGCTTCTTTTTCATTTTGGCACAGTCCATAAAAGGTTGGGCCCCACGAACTTTGCCCTACACCGTGAACGTCAAGTTTCTGCAGTAAGCGTATGCCTTCTGTGGCAATTTCGCTTGAGTAAATTCCTCCTTGGGCAGGAGCGAAGTGCGTTCCGACGATTATTTGGATTCGTGTTAAGGCTTCACCGAAGCTTTCTATGTCCTGCTCAACTAAAGCAGGAAGCAGTTTCAACATTATTAGGCGGCATATTTCCCCAACTTTTTCAGGAGCCATTGGCGGTAACTGCTTAAACGCTGCAATTTCCGCGTCCTTTGACAAACCTTTTTTTGAATTTGGAATTGCCACTACAAAAGTCCAATTTTCCGGGAAGGCGCTGTGAAAAATTGGAGGAGGAAAACATTCCGATGCAGCTGCGCCATTCTTTATGGTTTTTCCACCATCAACCACGAAGCCGCCTCTCTCAAAAACTGTTGTGCCTATTCCTGACCTTTTAGCTCTGCCCATGGCAAGAGCAAGTTCGGCGGTTGAGGCTTTTACATTGAAAAGTTTTGCGAGGGCAGTGGCTACGGCAAGGGTTAATTGGGTTCCTGAGCCTAAGCCTACATGCTCGGGAATCGTTTGCTTAACATGGAGCTGCGCCTTAGCTTTTATGCTGTAGGCGTCAAAGAACCGCTGAGCAAGCGCTTTCACCTGCTCTGTGTATTCGCCTGTTACACGTAAGGCTTCAGCTGGTTGTGCTTCTATTATGACATTTGGGTAGTTTATTCCCACGCCTAACCCGCCGAAAATGCGACCTAAGTTGCCGTTTAAGTCAATTAGGCCCATGTGAAGCCTTGCGGGAGTTTTAACGTAGACTTTCACTTTCTGCTCTCCATTTCTTGATTCTTTTGTTCAACTCTACCATAATTTCTGAGTAGCGCGAGTGGGGTGCTACCCGGTTTATGATGTTGCTGCAGTTCTCAATCATTTCCAGCAGTTTTTGCACGTGCTCTTGCTCGTTTTTGTTGCTGCACAGCGCTTTTACGCGAGTTGCATGAATTATTGCTTCAATGGTAGCGGCTGTGGCGCGGCAGTAGGCTGTTGGCAGCTTTTTTGGCGCCTTTATCCGCTTTACTTGGCAATGAACCGTGGCTCTTTCGCTTTCATAAGTGCTCATGTTAACTACGGTTGCCTCTATATGCGCGTCTGCGCCGCGTAGTTTAGGCGCGTTAACTACTTCAGCTTTTTCAAAAAATTCTTGCGGCAAAATGCCCCTCGGATTGACTTCTTTAAACGTAGTGCGATAATACAGTTCTGGGTTGCTGGTTATGTTTATCACTGCGCATTTTTGCTGTTGGAGATTCTTGTATGTTAATGTTGGAATGTATGGTCTAATTGTTATTCGCCGCGCGCTTTCCATAGTAACGCCCATTGGAGCAGCGTTTGGTTGCCCCTCTTCGTCATAGGTAGAGACTATTGTTTCAATTATTACGTCTTTTGAAAAGCCTAACTTTGCTAGTTTTCCAGTCAAGTTATCCTCACACATGAGCTTATACGGTGGCTTTTATTTCAATCGAATGTAATTTTTCACACTCGAATAAAAGTTTTGTCAGTCTTTCAGCATTATGCTTGAAATTGCCAAACCTCTTTTTTCTTGTATTGTTTACGTGCCAAAATTTCTTTTGAATCTTGCAAAGGAGCAGACTCTGATTGTTAGGCAAATAGCTTGAAAGTTGCAGAATAGTTGAATAAAATTCGTGAGTAATGGCGGATTTGATTTTTCTTTACAATATTTTTAGCGCTTGGCCGCATTCGATGTTCTTGAATGCCGTAAAGTTTACTGATGATTATTGCTGCCCTGCGTGGCAGTTGCGTGAATATGTTAATTACCGCAAGTTTTTTATAGGTTCTGTAAAAAATTACAAACCGTTGAAAAGTTTTACATGGAGGCGCATGTGGACTTGAAATTAACTTCACGCAACGTCGCACTCGCCGCAATATTCGCAGCCCTCTACTATGTCCTTTCATTGATAACTCCCTACGTTCCAGCAATAGCCATACCCGAGATAAAAATAAGCTTAGAAGCGCTAATCGCATCAATATTCGGCCTGATTTTAGGACCATATCTTGGCTCTTTAACTGCATTCATCGGCGCCATCGTTTCTTGGTCATTGCCGCCTGGAAACATGAGCCCCTACGGTTTACCCTTCTTGCTATCTCCGCCAATTAACGCATTAGTAACGGGCTTGATATTCTACAAAAAATGGAAAGGCAGCTTTCTCCTATTCAGCCTTCTTGCAGTAGCTTTCATTTTTACGCCCCCTGTCCAACCCATAACTGAAAACTTTTACATCGCAATGGCTGTGCTATTCGACAAAATCATCGCGATTCTCTTAATCCTGCCCTGCGTAAAATTCACCAAGCAATTATCCGCGGGGCAAGGCTCTCTATTCTATTTTCTTCTCACATTCATAGGAAACCAAGCTGACAACATGTGGGGCTCATTTATCTTCGCGGCACCACCAGTTTACGAAGGAATATTCGGCCTCTCCGTGGACACTGTCCGCTTTCTCTTCATGGCAAGCCCATTCGCTTACCCCGCTATCCGGCTTATTCAAGCCTTAATTGCGACGCTTATCGCTGTTCCGCTTATGAAAACCCTCGAAGGAACACCATGGCTCTGGCAAAAAGAAACAATACTATCCTCTCTCAGTGAAAAGAAGCAGCAATTACCCACTTAAATCAACGCTCTCCACAATGTAAGCATACTACGCTGATATTAAACACAAGGTGTTTTTCGGAAGACCTTTTAAATCTTGTTGCTCCCTAAAAAGGTATGAAGTTACTCAAGGCAGTAGCGGCTACCTTAAGAAGCAAGCGATTTTGGCGCTGGGAAATAGGCGGCGCCGTCATTTACGCCATACCTGTCGCTATCCGTTTCGCCACAAAAAGCGTGGAGATACCAATTTTGAATTTTCCAGGCTTCTGGATTGACCATTACATTCCAGGCAATATGCTGGAGAAAATTCTAGTCAACGCGTTTTTCCCCGGAGGCGCAGGCGGTGTTGCCGGCGAACTGCTAGCAAGCAATTACAAGGGCACAGCAGTTCAAGGGAAAGCAAAGTATCTGTCTAGGCTTGGGGGCGCTCTGCTGCAGACAGCCGCTTGGTCCGCATTCCAGTATTGGGGGTATTCGCTTAATATTATTGGTCCATGGGGTACAGGTGGCGGCTGGGGCAACATCTTTGAGCACTGGCTGGTTTTTCCATTCAACTTCACTTTGGCGGCGTTCTCAATATTTACGCCTGATGTTGTTTATTTTGTTAAGTCATGCTTTGTGAAACTTCGTAAGCTTTCACGCGAAAGTTAGCATAACACTTTTCTTCTGCAGTAATTCCTGTCGTTTTGATGCAGAGCAATAAATCCAAAAACGTTGCTAAAATTTCGGAGTAACTTGCCAGAAGACGCTTTGAACATGCTGACAGCGAGCAAAGTTTTATAGTTTCGTGGCGGCTCTGTATTTCTTGGCGGTGGGTCTTAGGCGGGGGGGTAGGGGTCCCCTGCACCGTAAACCCTCTACATGACGGGCTGACAGCTGCGGCTGAGGCGTCAAAGGCCGCCTAGACCTTCCTTTCCGAAACAGTGACTATCCGTCCCTTGGGGCTGGCGGTCAATGAGCAGTTTCCGTAGGGAAGCTGACTTCGTTGTTCGCCAGGCGAACCTGGCTAGGCTCGGGAGAGAGCAACCTAAGTCTGGACGTTCAGCGCTCAAGGGGGTGCGGGTAAGAGCGTAGGGCTTGAGGGCGCTGGGCGGAGTCTAGGCGTCGAACCACAGTGGCCCACCGCTACTCTTTTCTGCGCCATAAAACCGCAAAATTGAAAAACTCAAAAGGCAAAATAGACAAGAACCACAAGAGGCACGGGCAACATGGTTAAACTAAACAAAACAGACCAACTTGTTATAAACGCCTTAAAAGAAGGCAAAGAATTAACCCTCCAAGAAATCGCAGACAAAATAGGCGAGTCACCAAAGAAGGTCTTCCGCTCGCTACGCAAACTATTCGAAAACGAAATAGTCGACACCAACGCAAGAAAATACAGATTATCAGGCAAGGACCCGCGTTCTATAGGCGAAGACGACGTAGATCTACCCGAATAAATCCCACAAGTTTAAAGCACGCTTCGAGGTGCATGCTTAACTCGCCAATCTTATAGCCTTTAAAATTTCTTTTCACATGAAATTTTGTTGCAGCTTGCCACATTATTATTTTTCATTTTTATCCATATAATTCGGTTTCTAAAAATATTATGAGTGCAGATGGGTCTTTTAGACAAATTTTAAGTTCTACCTTAAATAATAGGTTTGTGGAAAAATAAGTAAATATATGAAGTGAGCACCTAAAATGAAGCCTCGTGTAGGAAAATGTGCGTTGCTGCTTCTGTGTTTGCTTGCTTTTTCGAATAGCCAACTAACCTGTTTTATTGGGGTGGGTTTAGCATCCAATAATGTTGACGCAGACAGTACTCCTAGGGCCTTTATAGCGAATGTGCTTCCGATAGATTTTTCTAAATATACGATAACACTTAAAAACCACGTGTATGATGGAGAAACTAATTTGTTCATTTACACGTTAGATTCGGATGTAAGCACACTTCGCGTAATTTGTCTTTATAGAAATAGCATCTTGCTTTCTTGCACCTTAAGTGCTGATAAGGGCCAACTCATAAGCGACAGGACATATGTCAACTTGGTTGATGCTGCAAAGAATATTCTTGAACGCTATCAGAGTTATACAAAGATTGACTCAGCAAACCTAATAGAAATGCTAAGCAATATTGATGCAACTCGCGATGTGAATATCTTATCAGGCAACATCAATTTCACTAAGTGCACTACAAAAGCCTATGATATTGAAGTAACAACCTTTAGCTGGGCGTACACAGTTAATGGCGCGAAATATACGGAGCTAACAATCGAATTTCAGAATGGAATTTTCCATACACTTTATGACACACGCAACATCTACACCATTGGCGACACAACTGTAAACATCACCGCTGAGCAAGCGCTTAATATCGCTATGAAATACAGTGAAACATATTCATACAATTTAACCGACGGCACGCAGATAAGCGGTTTTAACATAACCAAAGACCAAAGCACAGCAAGACTAGTTGCTTACCCCGTAAACTCCACAGTGCTTAGACCTTACTGGCACGTTGAACTGCTTTTGAATCAGACTTACCCAGGTAGCGTAGTTGGTCTAACAATTTTTATCTGGGCTAATTCAGGGGAAGTATTTCTCTGCAACCCCATTGCTTACGGCGGTAGCGCTGACAACAATTTAGCATCACCTCCGTCTTCCACAGAAAATACAACCGCGGTTTTAGCAGTAACAATTATTGTAGTAACCGCAATAATAGCAACGATATGCACATTGTTTATCAAGAAAAAGAAAACGTGGTACACCAGAAAAATTGAAGCCTCGAGCGGGCCTTGATCCCGCGACCTGCTGCTTACAAGGCAGCCGCTCTACCGGGCTGAGCTATCGAGGCGCTCGCTTGTGTATTAAGCATCTTGCACCTAACAAATAAAAACTTTCACCAGCTGTAGCCGCAGTTTGATATGGGTTTAACCGCTTTGTTTTGTTGCATCTTTGAGCTTGCGCGCAAACTTTTCCAGCGCTTCAACCATACTGTTGATGTCTGCCTTATGATTATTGATTATGTTGACGAAGGCGCTTCCCACGATTACGCCATCAGCCCCGCTTTGAATTAGCTGCGTTACATGTTCGGGTTTTGAAACGCCGAAGCCTACAGCCAATGGAACGCGGCCAGCTGTGTAGGGCAAGACGCGCTTTATCAATTGCACGGTTGAGTCTTCCAAGGCTTTGCGTGTGCCGGTCACGCCGAAATGCGAAACAAGATACAGAAACCCAGACGTGTATTCGACAATCTTGCTTAAGCGTTCGTTTGAAGTGGATGGCGCCGCGAGAAAAATTGTGTCCACGCCGAAGCGCCTTGCCTCTTCGCGGTACTCTGTTGCCTCCTCGATAGGTAAGTCTGGGACAACAACGCCGTCGATGCCTGCGTTTTTTGCTAAGCAGAAGAAATTCTCTATTCCCATGCGGAAAACAGGATTGAAATACGTCAAAAGCACAATGGGCACGCCATGCATTTTTTTAATTTCCCCAGCCAGTTCCAACACCATTTTAGGCGTGGTTCCCGCCTTCAAAGCACGCACAGTAGCCGCCTGAATCGTGGGGCCATCAGCTATGGGATCCGAGAATGGCACCCCAAGCTCGAGGACGTCAACGCCGCCTTTAATAAGCGCCTCCGCAATGGCAGGTGTAAAATGCGGTACGGGATCTCCTCCGGTCACATAGCCGATAAGTGCACCTGCTTTTTGTGCTTTCTGCTGCTGGAAAACCTTGTAGATGTCGCTCATATTTTCACGCCCAGAAAATCAGCTGCAACTCCCACATCCTTGTCTCCACGTCCCGATAACGTGACCACAATGGCATCTTCTCGCTTCATTTTTTGCGCCAGCTTCATGGCGAAGGCAAGCGCATGCGCCGACTCAAGCGCTGGGATTATGCCTTCCTCACGCGATAGTGTGCAGAAGGCGTCCACCGCCTCCTTATCAGTTGCCGTAACGTACTCCGCTCTTCGTAGCGCTTTCAGAAATGAGTGCTCTGGGCCGACACCCGGGTAATCCAAGCCTGCAGAGATGCTATGTGTGTTCTGTATTTGCCCATAGCTGTCTTGAAGCACATAGGTTAGCATGCCGTGAAAGACGCCCTCCGCGCCGGCGCCCAGCGACGCTGCATGCTTGCCCGAGTCTATTCCCTCGCCGGCGGCTTCAACACCATACAGCTTAACGTTGGCATCGTCTTCGAACGGGTAGAATGTGCCTATGGCGTTGCTGCCTCCGCCGACGCAGGCAACTAGCGCGTCAGGCAATCGTTTTTCTTTCTTTAGGAATTGTGTTTTCAACTCGTTGCCAATGACGCTTTGGAAATCTCGGACAATCATGGGATAGGGATGTGGCCCTACAACTGAGCCTATGAGATAGTAAGTGCTTTCGACGTTGGTTGCCCAGTCTCTTAGCGCCTCATTTATGGCGTCCTTCAACGTTCTGGAGCCAGATTCAACAGGGTGCACTTCTGCGCCTAAAAGCTTCATCCTGAACACGTTAAGCCGCTGCCGCTGCATATCCTCGGCGCCCATGTAAACTTCTGCCTTCAACCCTAAAACTGCGCATGCGATGGCGGTGGCAACGCCGTGCTGCCCCGCGCCTGTCTCCGCTATTACCCGCTTTTTTCCCATCCTCTTAGCCAAAAGCGCCTGACCCAATGTGTTATTGATTTTGTGGGCGCCTCCATGCGCGAGATCTTCTCGTTTCAAGTAAATTTTGGCTCCGCCCAACTTCCGCGTCAGATTCTCCGCATAATACAACGGAGTTGGCCGTCCAGCGTACTCTGAGAGGTAGTAGGCTAGTTCTCTGCTGAAGCTTGGATCCTGCTTAGCCTTAGCGTAGGCTTCCTCCAGCTCCTTGATGGCTGCCATTAAAATTTCCGGGACAAAGCGGCCGCCGTATTTTCCATATTTTCCATCAATGGGATAACTACTTAGCTTCTTCATTTTTCAGCATCCCTTTTTTCGCGTTTTTAATGAACTCGCGT